>WYBA01000112.1 GCA_011526095.1 Myxococcales bacterium
GCTCGGCCCTGCTCAGGATGAGCGGAGCTTGCTCCGTCTCCGAGCCCCCGCTCGTCCTGAGCAGGCCCGAGCGCCAGCGAGGGCCGTGTCGGAGGACGCTGACAGTCCGCTGCTCCGTCTCCGTCTCCGTCTCCGTCGCCGTCTCCGTCTCCGTCTCCGTCTCCGTCTCCGTCTCCGTCTCCGTCTCCGTCTCCGTCTCCGTCTCCGTCTCCGTCTCCGTCTCCGTCTCCGTCTCCGTCTCCGTCGAGGCGCGGCCTCAGTGCCCCGGCGGCACGATGTTCGTCCCGGCGATCGGCGTCGCCTGCGGCGTGCGCGCCTCGTGGACGATCGCCATGCTGATCGCCGTCACGACGTCGGGCGCGAACGCCAGCCGCCCCGGCTGGCGCTTGATCCCGGCGCGATCGAGCAGCGCCGCGACCTCGGGCTGCAGCGCGGCGAGGATCACCTTGCGGTTCGAGCGGTGCAGCCGGTCGAGCATCGTCTCCAGCGCGACCAGGCCGGTCGCGTCCATCACCGGCACGCCGCGCATCGACAGGATCACGACGCGCGCCTCGCTGTGGACCGTGTCGAGCGCCTCCATCGCCGACTTGGCGGCGCCGAAGAACATCGGGCCGGCGATCTCGTACAGCCGCACGCCCTTGGGGATGTCGAGCTCCTGGTGCAACGCCTCGTCGAGCTTGACCTGGGTCAGCACCGCCATCCGCCGCATGAACAGCAGCGCGGCCAGCATCACGCCGACGCTGACCGCCACGACCATGTCGATCAGCACGGTCAGCGTGAAGCAGGTCAGCAGCACCATCACGTCGCTGCGCGGCGCCGCGCGCAGCAAGCGCACGAAGTGGCGCGCCTCGCTCATGTTCTTGGCGACGATCAACAGCAGCGCCGCCATCGCGGCCATCGGCAGGTAGCCGACGAGCGGCGCCAGCGCGATCGTGCACGCCAGCACGAACACCGCGTGGATCACCGACGCGAACGGCGAGCGCGCGCCGGCGCGGACGTTGGTGGCGGTGCGCGCCAGCGCGCCGGTCGCCGGGATCCCGCCGAAGAACGGGCACAGCACGTTGGCGACGCCGAGCCCGATCAGCTCGGCGTTGGGGTCGTGCTTCGTGCCGCTCATCCCGTCCGCGACCGTCGCCGCCATCAGCGACTCGATCGCGCCGAGCATCGCGATCGCGAACGCCGACGGCAGCAGCTCGCGGATCATCTGGAAGCTGAGCGGCAGCGCCGCCGAGCCGTCCTCGGTGACCTCCCACGGCAGCACCGGCAGCGGCGGCAACGGCGGGATCCCGCGCACCAGCTCGCCGTCGACCAGCGTCTGGAACTTCGAGCGGATCGTGACGACGTCGAACCCGGCGATCAGCTCGCCCAGCACCAGCGCGAGCAGCGCCGCGGCGACGAGGCCGACCAGCGGCGCGGGCACGCGCTTGACCAGCCGCGGCCACACGATCAGCACCGCGAGCGTGAACGCGGCGATCACGACGTCGGGCCAGCTCACGCCGGCGCGCCCGGCCCACACGTGCTCGACGTACTCGACGACGCCGTCGCTGCTCGGCACGTTCAGCCCGAGCAAGCCGCCGAGCTGCAGGCACGCGATCACCAGCGCGATGCCGGTGGTGAACCCGGTCGTCACCGGGTGCGGGATGAACTGCATCAGCTTGCCCAGCCGCGCCACGCCCATGCCGATCAGGATCAGCCCCGCCATCATCCCGGACACGAGCAGCCCGGCGATGCCGTACTCCTTGACCACCGGCAGCAGGATCACGACGAACGCCGCGGTCGGCCCGGTGACCTGCAGCTGCGTGCCGCCGAGCAGCGCGGCGACGACGCCGGCGATGATCGCGGTGTACAGGCCGTGCTGCGGCGGGACGCCCGAGGCGATCGCGAGCGCCATCGACAGCGGGAGCGCGACGACGCCGACGACGAGCCCGGCCATGAGGTCGGCGCGGAAGTCGGCGCCGGTGTAGCCGGCCTTGAGGCGCTGGCGCAGGCCGTAGGCGAGCTGGTCCTTGACGCCGAGCGCCAGCGCCAGTTGCTGGCGCACGACGTCGGTGAGCTCGTCGACGTACCGCACCCTGTCTCCCTCATACCGCTTCGCCGCGCGCCTGTCACGAAATTCGCCAGGCAGGCGCAAGACTTGCGCCGCGCCGGCCCCCCCGGGCGCGTACGCTGTGCGCGATGGCCCACCGCACGAGCTTCGAGGTCGCGACGCGCGGCCGCGGCACCCACGACATCACGCGGCTGGTGCAGGACGCGATCGCGCGCGCCGCGGTCGACATCGGCCACGCGCTGGTGTTCGTCCACCACACCAGCGCCTCGGTGATCCTGTGCGAGAACGCCGACCCGTCGGTGCGCCACGACCTCGAGGCGTTCGCGGCGCGGCTCGTCCGCGACGGCGACCCGCTGTTCACCCACGACGCCGAGGGCGACGACGACATGCCCGCGCACATCCGCACGATCCTCACCGCGAGCTCGATCACGCTGCCCGTCGCCGGCGGCCGCGCCGACCTCGGCACGTGGCAGGGCGTGTACCTGTGGGAGCACCGGACCGCGCCGCACCGGCGCCGCGTCTCGGTGACGGTGCTCGCGTGACCGCGGCCTACCACGACGCGCTGCGCGAGGCGGTCGCGCACCTCGCGACCCATGACCCGACGTGCGCGCGGTTCGGCGCGCGCCACCACCGCTACCGGTGGGGCGCGCCGCTCGGCGCCGCGCGCGTCGCCGCGATCGAGGACGAGCTCGGCCACGCGCTGCCCGACGACTACCGCGCGTTCGTCGAGCTCGTCGGCGACGGCGGCGCGGGCCCGGCGTACGGGCTGATCCCGCTCGACCACCCGGTCCAGCGCGCGATCGGCCGCGGCGAGCCGCCGCCGCTCCGCCCGGGCGTGCCCGACGACGACGTCCCCGTCGGGCGCGCGCTCTACCGCGGCGTCGTCGGGCTCGCGCACCTCGGCTGCGGCTACGTCGCCTTCCTGCCGCTCGCCGGCCCCGCGCGCGGCCAGGTGTGGCTCGACGCGCGCGGCTCGGGCGACGGCCTGGTCGCGATGTACCCGTCGTTCCACGCGATGCTCAACGACTGGATCGGCGCGCTCGCGACCGCGCGGTGGCCGCGCGGGTGGATCACGCCCGGGCGGTGCGCGCTGCCGTCGGCGCTGACCGCGTACCTCGGCGCGGTCGAGCAGCGGCTCGGCGTCGCCCCCGGCGCGCTCGACGGCGCCGCGCTCGCCGAGGCGCTCGGCGACATCCCCGACGGCGGGATCCAGATCGCCGAGACCGGCGACACCCCGTTCTTCGACGCGGGCGACCTCGTCGACCCGTGCGTCGTGTGCGAGCAGACGATCGAGAACCTGGTCCCGCGCGGCCTGCGGCGGGCCCAGCTCGTGCCGGGTGTCGCGCCGCGCCCCCTGCGCGACATCTCGCCGTAGCCGGCTTGTCACACCAGCGGCCTAGGGTGGGGCCGTTGTTCACCCTCAGCAACTTCGGGGCTGACGGCGCGCCGAGCGCGACGCTCGCGACCGCCCTCGCCGTGCGCGTCCTGGACGCGCTGGTCGTCGTCGGGCGGGCGCGCGCGGTGTCGCGGTGGGAGCTCGAGCTGGTGGCGTGGCTCGACGACCGGCGCTGGGCGGTGGTCAACGGCGTGCGCGCCGAGCTGGATCTGATCGAGGTCGCGTGGACCCCGGACCACTTCGCCGACCAGCAGCAGTTCCTGCTCGGGCTGTGCGACGCGGCCGCCGCGCGCCCCATCGACGATCCGGGCGTCCACGGCGCGCTGACCCGGGTGCGCGGGGTCGTGGCGGCCCACCGTCGGAGCCAGGTGGCCTACGGCCGGCGCTGGCGGTGGCTGTGCCGGCGTCCGGAGTTGCCCCCGGTGGCGGCCGTCGGCGGCTCGAAACCGTAGTCATATTGACATGTTCGAAGTATTCCGTCGCACCCGGGTCCGGCCCGGTGCCCGGCCGGGCCGGCGTTGTACAGTGCGTGGCCTTCGATGAGCAGGCCGCTCGAGCGCCGCCCCGGCTTCTACCCGCAGCCCAACGACTGGACGTGCGGGCCGTTCGCGCTCAAGCACGCCCTCGTCGCGCTCGGGCGCGGCGTCGACGCCAAGCACATCCAGATCACGGCCAAGAGCCACTGGTGGTCGGGGACCGACGAGATCCAGCTCGCGCGCGCCGCGCGCGAGTTCGACTGCGACCTGATGCTCGAGCGCCGCCGCGACGCGGAGGAGGCGCGCAAGCTGCTGGTGAAGTACCTGCGCGAGCAGACCCCGGTGCTGCTGTGCGTCGACGACTGGACCCACTGGATCACGGTCGTGCGCCACGAGGACCGCCGGTTCGTCGTGATCGACAGCGAGCTCGATCCGGTGCTGAACATCCTCACGTGGCCGCAGCTGCGCGCGCGCTGGCGCTACTACGATCGCGCCTACGACAGGGAGGATCCGCCGGTGCTGTACGACCTGATGGCCGTGCAGCCGCGGATGCGCCAGCCGATCGCCGCGGACTTCTCGTGCGAGCGGGTGAAGTTCCTGCGCCGCCCCGAGAACCACATGCTCGCGCTGCACTGGGACGAGTACCTCGAGGACCTGCTCGAGGTGTGCCGCCCGCCGTCGACGCGGATCGCCGAGGCGATGTCGATGGGCGAGTTCCTGCGCCGCCACCAGGAGCTGCTGGTGTCGCGCGTCGTCTACTGGCACGGCGAGATCGAGCGCGAGGCGATCCTGCGGATCCTGCGCAACTTCCGGTTCGTCAGCGAGACCTACAACCTGATCATCCCGGCGTCGGCGACGCGGCGCGCGGTGGCCGATCTGTCGATCCTGCTGACCCTGTGGGCGGCGGCGAGCCGCGGCGTCGACGCGATGTACGGCGACGGCCCGAGCGTGCCCGCCCCGGCCAAGCCGACCAAGCCGGCCAAGCCGGCCCGGAACGGCGTCAGGGCGAGCGTGAAGAACGGCGCGCGCGCCAGCCGCCCGCGCACCGCCGGCGCGCGCAACGCCACCCGCGCGGGCGCGCCTGAGCGTCAGGCCGGCGGCCTCGCGAACGCGCGCCCCGGCGAGCCCGCGACCGGCTGCGGGTCGTCGGCGAACCGGCCCGGGCCCGCGACGCGCCCGTCGAGCAGCGCGCGCGCGAGGTCGGGGCGCGCCATCAGCTCGTCGACGGCGTCGTCGAGGCTCGCGTCCCACATCGTCGTGAGCTGGCGCTCGACGTCGATGTAGATGCCGTAGAGGCGCGCGATCTCGACGGCGCGCGGATCGGGCTGGAGCTCGGGCTCGGGGCCGCGCATGCCCTCCCATCCCGGCACCTGGATCGAGACGATCTCGTGATGGGTGAGCCCGGAGGTGAGGATCCAGTCGGCGAGCGGGCCGTCGTGGACGGTGGCCAGCGCGATGAAGTTGTCCTCGCGCGACACGCGCGCGGTGACCTCGCGGCCCCAGTCGCCGCTGATGATCGTCGCGGCCGCGCACAGGTTGCCCTGCTCGTCGACCCAGACGTGGCGGAAGCCGTCGCCGTAGGAGTTGATCGGGTAGACCTGCGCGTCACGGTACGCGAGGAACCGCTGGAACGTGACGGCGCGGCGCTCGGCGAGCGCGGCGCGCAGCGCGGCGCGGTCGAGCTCGCGTGGCGCGGGCTGGACGACGGGATCGGGGCGGCCGACCTTTCCAGGGCCGGCGTCGCCGGGCCCGCGAACGGCGGTGGCGCCGCAGCCGGTGGCGAACAGGGACAGGGAGAGCAGGAGGGCGGAGAGACGTCGCACGGGGGGCTCCTTGATGGCGGTGGGGTTGTCGACGCGCTGCGGTGGCGAACGGTCTACGCGGCCGGATCGACCGCGAATCGCCCGGCGGCGGCGACGTGGCCGTCGAGCAGGGCGCGCGCGAGGTCGGGGCGGGCGAGCAGCGCGTCGGTCGCGAGGTCGAGGTTCTCGTCCCACAGCGTGCGGAGCTGGCGCTCGACGCTGGTGTAGATGGCGTGGAGCCGCGCGATCTCGGGCGCGCGCACGTCCGGCCCGGGCGTCGGCTCGGGCTCGTACATCATCGGCTCCTGGATCGCGACGACCTCGTGGTGGGTCAGCCCGGAGGTGAGGATCCAGTCGGCGAGCGGGCCGTCGTGGACGTCCGCCAGCCGCACGAAGTTGTCCTCGCGCGCGACGGCGGCGACCGCGTCGCGGCCCCAGTCGGCGGCGATGATCGTGGCGGCGGCGCACAGGTTGCCGAGCGCGTCGAGCCAGACGTGCTGCAGGCCGTCGCCGAAGCTGTTGAGCGGGTAGACGCGCGCCTCGCGGTAGGCGAGGAATCGCTCGACCGAGGCCTCGCGGCGGGCGGCGAGCGCGGCGCGCAGCGCGGCGCGGTCGATCGACGGGGCGACGGCGACCGCGGGGGCGGGCGCGGCGCCGGCGCCGGCGTCGCCGGCGGAGCGCACGGCGCTGGCGCCGCATGCGGAGGTGAAGAGCGAGGCGGAGAGGACGAGGGACGAGAGGAAGGACAGGCGGGATCGAGACATGGTTGCACCTCTGGCACCGGCCCCGCGCGCGCCTCGCACCATCGCGGGCGCCGCGCCGGGTTCGTCGTTGCCGGAGGCTATCCACGCGCGACGCCGCGCCAGGATCTACGCGTAGCTGCTCAGAAATCTGAGAGCGGAGTGTGGCGCGGGCGCATCGCCGTCTTCGTCTCCCCGCGCATCCTGAGCAGGCCCGAGCGCCAGCGAGGGCCGTGTCGAAGGACGCCTCCGTCTCCGTCTCCGTCTCTGTCTCCGTCTCCGCCTCCGCCTCCGCCTCCGCCTCCGCCTCCGTCTCCGTCTCCGTCTCCGTCTCCGTCTCCGTCTCCGTCTCCGCCTCCGTGCCCGTGCCCGTGCCCGTGCCCGTGCCCGTGCCCGCCTCCGCCTCTCCCGCCGCCCCGCATGTCTCCGGCGCATCGTCTGCTAAGGTCCCGGCGATGTCTCGCCGCGGCCCGGGCGCGCTCACCGCGATCACGACGATCGCGCTCGCCTTCGCGCTCGCCCTCGCGTCCACGTGGACGCACCTGCCCGCGGCGCACGCCCAGGACGCACGCCGCGAGCCGCCGCCGGCGCCCCAGCCGACGCAGCCGGTCGTCACCAAGGCGCCCGTGCTGCTCCAGGCCGTCGCGCCCGAGTACCCACCCGCAGCCCTCGCGGCCGGCAAGCAGGCGGCCGTGCCGGTGCGCATCCACATCGACGAGAACGGCCTCGTCACCGAGGTCGAGGTCATCCCGCCGGGGCCGGTCGGCGACGGGTTCGACGAGGCCGCGATCGCCGCGGCGATGCAGTACGTGTTCGAACCGGCCGAGATCGACGGCCAGCCGGCGGCGATCCAGGTCGAGACCACGATCTACTTCGTGATCGAGGAGACCGAGGAGCCCGAGGAGCCCGGGCCCGACCCGACCACGGGCACCGGCACGGGCACGCCCGACCCCGGCACCACGGTCACCTGGGACGACGCCGAGATCGGCCACGCCGGCGATCCGAGCAAGCCGATCACGATCAGCGGCGAGGTGCTCGAGCGCGGCACGCGCAGCAAGCTCGCCGGCGTGATCGTCTCGCTCGTCCAGCTCCAGCTCGACGCGATCACCGACGAGGACGGCAAGTTCTACTTCCACGGCGTGCCGCCCGGCGAGTACGACGTCCTCGCCGTCGACGACCGCTACGACCGGCTCGAGCGCAAGGTCGAGCTGGGCAAGCGCGAGGCGCTCGAGGTCCGGCTGTGGATGCGCCCGCGCGGCGGCAACCCGTACGAGACGATCATCGAGGGCGAGCGCGAGCAGGTCGAGGTCACCAAGCGGACGCTGCAGCGCCGCCAGCTCACCACCGTGCCCGGCACGTTCGGCGATCCGATCCGCGTGATCCAGGCCCTGCCCGGCCTGGCGCGCGCGCCGTTCAGCCTCGGCATCCTGCTGATCCGCGGCTCCAACCCCGACGACACCGGCATCTACGTCGACGGCCACCGCGTGCCCCTGCTGTTCCACTTCCTCGGCGGCCCGTCGTTCCTCAACGCCGAGCTGGTCGACTCGATCGACCTCTACCCCAGCGGGTTCCCGGCGCGGTTCGGGCGCGCCCACGGCGGCGTCGTCGCGATCGAGTCGCGGCCGTCGAAGTCCGACGGCGTCCACGGCTCGGCCGACGTCGACCTGCTCGACGCCGGCGCCTACCTGCGCGCGCCGCTCGGCAAGCGCGCGTCGATCACGTTCGCCGGGCGCCGCTCGTACCTCGACACGTTCCTGCCGCTGGTGCTGCCCGAGCCCGAGCCCGGTGGCCAGCTCGTCGTCGTGCCCGTCTACTGGGACTGGCAGGCGCGCTCGGACGTCGACCTCGGGCGCGAGGGCCGCGCCTCGGTGTTCCTGATGCAGTCATCGGACCGGCTCGACGTGCTCAGCGTCGACCCGGAGGCCGAGGAGGACCTCGCGCTCAACGCCGCGATCGACTTCTTCCGCGTCATCGGCATGTACGACCGCCCGCTGTCCGGCCAGCTCCGGCTGTCGCTGTCGCCGGCGTGGGGCCGCGACCGCGTGTCGTTCGGCAGCGGCGCGTCGGAGTCGCGCAACCCGTTCCTGTCCGCCGACATCACGCAGGACTCGATCTCCTACCGCGCGCGCGTGCGCGGCCCGCTGAGCGGGCGGCTCGCGCTCGACGCCGGCATCGACATGGAGTCGCGCGTGACCAAGTACCGCGCGCTCGCGCCCGACGACAGCGACATCCGCGGCGGCAGCGGCCAGGGCATCGACATCCCGCCCGAGCAGCTCCAGCTCTCGGTGGGCTACCTCGCCGCGGGCCTGCACGCCGACCTCGCGATCCAGCTCGGCGACGTCCGGCTCGTCCCCGGGCTGCGCGCCGACGCGGTGTTCCTCAGCGGCAACGTGCTGACGTCGATCGATCCGCGCCTCACCGCGCGGTGGGCGCTCGATCCGATGTGGACGGTGAAGGGCTACCTCGGCTGGTTCCACCAGCCGCCCCAGCCCGAGGCGGCGGACCCGCAGTTCGGCAACCCCGACATCCAGATGGAGAACGCCGTCCACTCCGGCGTCGGCGCGGAGTGGCGGCCGAGCCGGCTGTGGCTCGCCGACGTCGAGGTCTACTACATCGACCGCAACCGGCTCGTCGGGTTCACCGCGGACGGCGAGCTCGACGACGACGGCAACCTCGACACGTCGAACTTCGTCAACGAGGGCTACGGGTTCACCTACGGGCTCGAGGCGATGATCAAGCGCGAGATCTCGGACGCGTTCTACGGCTGGCTGTCGTACACGTACAGCCACAGCGAGCGCGCGCTGCCGGGCGGCGAGCTGCTGCTGTCGACGTTCGACCAGACCCACGTCGCCAACCTCGTCGGGAGCTGGCGCCCGGGCGGCGGGTTCGAGCTCGGCGCGCGGTGGCGGCTCGCGACCGGCCGGCCGTACACGCCGGTCGTCGACTCGACGTTCGACGCCGACGAGGGCGGCTACGATCCGGTCACCGGGCCGGACCGGTCGCAGCGGCTGCCGTTCTTCAGCCAGGTCGACGTGCGCCTCGAGAAGACCTGGCTGTTCCGGCTGTGGAGCCTCGGCCTCTACCTCGACGTCCAGAACGTGCTGTACACCGACAACGTGGAGGCCCTCGACTACGACTACCGCTACCGCGAGACGTCGAAGGTCACGGGCGTGCCGATCCTGCCGACGCTCGGCGTCCGGGGGCAGTGGTGAGCGCGCGCGCGGCGCTGATCGTGGCGGCGGTCGCCGGCGCGGCGAGCACGGCCGCGTGCTCGGGCTCGTTCGAGGACCCGGCGATCGTCCTCGATCTGCGCCAGCTCGCGATCGTCGCGACGCCGCCCGAGCAGGTCGTCGACCTCGACATCACGAACCTGCCCGACACGCCCGAGGAGTTCGAGGCGCTGGGGCTGGTCGACGTCGAGGTGTGCGCGCTGGTGGCGGACCCCGCCGAGTCGCGCCGGCTGTCGTGGCGGATGACCGCGTGCGGCCGGACCGACAGCGACCGCTGCGACGATCCGGACCGCCCGGCGCGGCCGTTCGGGCAGGGCGCGCTGCTCGACCCCGAGGAGGCCGACGACGCGCAGATCGCGTGCGCGACGCTGCCCGCCGACGAGGCGCTGCTGCTGATCATCGGCGACGCGATCCAGAACGACCCGCTGCTCGGGTTCGGCCAGATCGACATCCAGGTCCACGTCGAGGTGTGGCCCCAGGAGTGGCCCGACGGCGCGACCGAGCCGGTCGAGCTGCGCGACGAGGCGGTCCACGGCAGCAAGCGGCTCCGGTTCGCCGCGCGGCTGCCGGCGGAGCGCGTCGCCAACACCAACCCGACGCTGACGCGGATCGACGCCGACCTCGGCGACGGCGACGCGCCCGAGCCGCTGCCGCTGGGCCGGTGCAACGACCTCGCGACGCCGCGCACCGTGTCGCCGGGCGACCGGCTCCACCTCGACCCGATCGAGCCCGACGGCGCGCGCGAGGACTACGTCGTGCCGACGTTCGACGGCGGCTCGCGCATGTTCACCGAGACGCTGCGCTACCAGTGGCTGGCGACCGCCGGGAGCTGGTCGCCCGCGAACACCGGCGGCACGCGCGACGCCTCCGGCGCGCTGCCTCCGCTCGACACCGAGTGGATCGCGCCCGACGTCGACGAGGTCACCGACGTGTCGCTGTGGGTGATCCAGCGCGACGAGCGGCTCGGGCAGCGCTGGGTGCTGAGCTGCGTGCGGGTCGAGCCGTAGGCGGCGGGGGGGCCGGTCACAACCCGCCCCGACCGTGGCACCACCCGGGCGATGCGCCTCGCCACCCTGGTCCTGCCGCTCGCCGCGGCCGCGTGCGGCGCGGTCGAGCCCCTGCCCGACGCCGCGACGCCGCCCCACCTCGACGAGGTCTACCCGGCCGTCGCCGACCCGCTCGGCGGCTCGCGCCTGCACCTGCGCGGCGCCGGGCTCGCCGCCGCGACCGCGGTGCGGATCGGCGGCGTCCTCGTGGCACGCGTCGACGCGATCGCCGACGACGAGGTCCAGGTCGTCACCGCGGCGCTGCCGCCGGGGGACGGGCTCGACGTCGAGGTCGACGTCGCCGGCGCGACGGTGCGCCTGGCCGGCGTGGTCGACGCGTGGAGCCCGGCGGAGCTGCCGGGGGCGCGGCTGTTCGACGCCGCCACGGGCGTGATCTCCTCCGAGGCGGCCCGCACCTACGAGTGGCAGCGGCTCGCCGCCGCGACCGCGCCGGCGTGGCGCGCGCGCGACGGCAACACGCTCGACTGGCTGCCTGCGACGGGGCGGCTGTGGATGGTCGGCGGGTGGAACCCGTACGCCGTGCCCGACGGGTTCGACGACGTCGATCCCGCCTCGGGCGAGCCGCCGCGGACGACGACGAGCGAGGTGTGGTCCAGCCCCGACGGCGTGAGCTGGACGCTCGAGCGCGACGACGCCGACCCGGCGTTCGACCGCCGCCACGCCCACAACACGGTGCGGTGGCGCGACCGGCTGTGGATGGTCGGCGGCGACTGGTGGCGCGGCGCCTACAACCACGACGTCGTGTCGAGCGCCGACGGCCGGACGTGGACGGTCGAGCTGGCGCAGACGCCGTGGGCGGACCGCGCGCTGCTCGTCGCCGGCGTCCACGACGACCAGCTGTGGGTCGTCGGCGGCCAGGACCTCGACGGCACGCCGCGCGACGAGTTCGTCTACCACAACGACGTGTGGCGCTCGGCCGACGGCGTGACGTGGGAGCAGGTCGCGGCCGACGCGCCGCCGAGCGAGACGCGGTGGTCGGGGCGCGGCGCCGTCGGCGAGCTCGCGTCGTTCCGCGGCCGGCTGTGGCTGGTCGGCGGCGCGCGCTACCGCGACGACGCCGTCGGCAACACCTACTTCGCCGAGGTGTGGTCGACCACCGACGGCGCGAGCTGGACGCAGCACGCCGCGCCGCCGTGGGCCGGCCGGATCTGGCACGACGTCCGCGTGTGGGACGACCGGCTGTGGGTGCTGTTCGGCGGCAACGACTCGGGCAACCTGGCGGACGCCTGGTACAGCGACGACGGCGAGACGTGGACCGCGATCGATCCGGAGCGCAGCCACGAGCCGGGATCGCACGCGCAAGGCGTCGCCGAGCTCGACGACGCGCTCGTGCTCGCCGGCGGCAACCACAGCTTCGGCGTCGGCCCGACGCCCCAGGACACCGACGAGTCGGTGTGGCGGCTCCAGGCGTTCCGCGGCGACGCGGTCGACGCGTGGACGGATCGCGGCGGCGACGCCGTCGTCGTGACCGCGGCCGGCGCCGCGCGTCCCGTCCGGGATCCGGACGGCCTGGGCGACGGCGTCCCGGGCGTGCAGTTCGACGGCGCCAGCCACTTCCTGACGCTCGCGAGCCCCGAGCTCCAGCCCGCCGGCCGCTCGGTGCTGTGGGTCGGGCGCGCCGCGTGGTCGCCGGCGCCGCCCGACTGGACGACGCCGCCGCGGCTCAGCCCGCTGTTCACCGTCGTCGGCGACGGCGACGCCCAGGCGTGCGCGGCCGGGCTCGGCGACGGCGGGCTGTCGTACACCAGCGCCGGCGCCGCCGGCTGGATCGGCGTCGAGGTCGGCGACGGCCTGCGCGTCGGCCCGGGCGAGGTCCGGTTCGCCGGCGTCACCCACGCCGCCGACGGGACGATCCAGGGCTGGATCGACGGCGCCGCCGCCGGCGCGCCGGTCGATGGCGGCTACAGCGAGCTCCACGGGTGGAGCCGGATCGGCGCGGCCGGCTACGGCCCGGTCGGCGACCGCGCGTTCGCCGGCACGCTCGGCGCCGTCGTGGTCCTGCCGTACGCCGCCGACGCCGCGACCGTCGCGCGGGTGCACGCGTGGGCGCAGGGGCGGTTCGGCGCGCCGTGACGTCGGCGACGCGCTGCTACTTCTTGCGCAGCGTCTTGCACGGCGCGACGAACCAGGACATCGCGGCCTTGTCGCTCCCGTCGCTGCCGCTGAAGCCGCAGCGGAACTTGCGACCGTCGACGGTGATGACCACGTCGTGGACGTAGTACGTGGCGCCGGTCTCGCGGGTCGAGTACGTGATCTCCGTGCCGCCGGGGAAGTCCTTCGTCGCGAAGTCGGTGATCCCGTAGGACGCCTGGTGCTCGCGCTCGGCGGCGAGGTCGAGGTCATCCGCGCGCGAGACCTTCAGCTCGCCGCGGCCGGGCACCATCACGTCGACCCAGGTGTCGCTCGCGTCCTCGGTGTCGACGACCGAGCCGGCCGGCAGCTCGATCGTGACGCCGAGCGGATCGAGCGCGTAGCGCTGACCGCCGCCGCCGCCGCCGCCGCCCTTGCCGCACGCCCCCACGGCGCAGGTGATCGCCACCGCGGCGAGCCGCGCCGCGCTCACGGCGCCACCAGCGTCGGCGCGGCGTACGCGGTGTCCTTGGCGATCAGCGCGCACATGTCCTTGTTGCCGTCGAAGTCCTGGATGTAGACCGAGCCGGCGAGCTGGCCCTCGCACTTGGCGACGAGCTCGGTGAGCGACCAGGTGTCGCGCAGCGTCCCCTCGCACCGCCCGGTCGACGGCTTGTAGACCAGGCCCGGATCGCACGAGATGTTCTCCGTCGCCCAGCGCACGTCGCCGTTGTTGGCGACGCGGCGGCACTTTTTCTCCGCCTTGTTCCACTCCCAGTCGTCGAACCCGTTGCGCTTGTCGCAGTCGGGCGCGCGCGACGCCGCCCACTGGCAGTAGTCGACGCCGTCGACGGTGACGAGCGTGCCGCGGTCACAGCTCAGCGCCTGGCGATCGGTCGCCGAGGTCGACACCTTCTGGCAGTAGAAGCGCTGCGTCCCCTGCTGGACCAGGGTGAACCCGGTCTCGCACGTCGGCTTGCGCGTGCATGTGGTCTTGGTGGTGCAGGTGCCCTTGTCGGCGTGGGCGGGCTGCGCGGCAGCGGCGACGAGCGAGAGGAACGCGATCGAGGTCAGGTGGCTCAGGTGGTTCACGGCGGTGCTCCTTTGGATGCGGCCGAACGCCGACAGAGCAGCCGCCGTGCCAGCGGCCGCGCGAGCGAAGCCGCGCGGTTGCGCCGCCGCGGGTCGCGGCCGCGCCGACCGACGTCGTCGCGCGCGACCGAACCGGTCGCGGCCGCGGTCGCTTGACCGTGGCGCGCGGCCTGCTGCACCGTTGGAACGTGAGCCGTCCCGACCGTGCGCGCGCGGACCTGGAGCGTGTGATCGGCCGGTTGATCGAGACCGCCGACCACGACGCGTTCCTCGAGGAGACGCTGACCACGCTGGTCGAGCGGCTCGGCGCCGACCGCGGGCTGATCCTGCTGACCGACGCCGCCGGCGCGGCGCTGACCGCCCACGCCCGCGGCCCGGGCGGCCAGCTGTCGCCGCGCGAGCAGCAGGAGGTCAGCCGGTCGATCGTCCACGAGGTGTGGCGAACCGGGCGCGCCGCGCTGTTCGAGCCCGACGTCGGCGCGGGCTCGGCCTCGGTGATGGCGCTCGGCATCGCGTGCGCGCTGGCGGCGCCGCTGCGCGAGGTCGGCGGCGAGGGCGCCCCGCGCGGCGTCGTCTACCTCGACTATCGCGACCCGGCCACGACCGTGGGCGAGCCGGAGCGCGAGCTGCTGGCGCTCGCCGCGGATCTGATGTCGCTGGTGCTGGCCCAGCGCGAGCAGCTCGCCGGGGCGCGCGAGGTCGTGCGCGCCAGCCGGGCCCGGGCCGGCGGCGCGCCCCCGCCCACGCTCGACGAGCTGCTGCGCCCGGCGTCGATGGCGGCGCTGCGCGACGACGCGCGCGCCGCGGTGGCCAGCTCGCTGCCGGTGCTGCTGCTCGGCGAGTCGGGCACGGGCAAGACGCTGCTGGCGCGGGCGATCGCGGAGGCGTCCGGCCGCACGCCGCTGGTCCGCGCGATGCTCGGCGCCGCCGACGACCTCAACACGATCACCTCGGAGCTGTTCGGCCACGAGCGCGGCAGCTTCTCCGGCGCGCTGGCGCAGCGCACCGGGCTGGTCGCGTTCGCCGACGGCGGCACGCTCGTGCTCGACGAGGTGCTCAACCTGCCGCCGCACGCCCAGCAGCTGCTGCTCGACTTCACCCAGTTCGGCACGTACCGGCCGCTGGGGTGGGCGAAGCCGGAGCCGGCGCACGCGCGCGTCCGCGTGATCGCCGCGACCAACGGCGACCTGCCCGCGGCGGTCGCGGCCGGCAAGTTCCGCGAGGACCTGTACTTCCGGCTGTCGGGGATCACGCTGACCCTGCCGCCGCTGCGCGCGCGCCGCGACGAGCTGCCGGAGCTGGCCGAGGGCTTCCTGCGCCGGCTCGATCCCGAGCGGCCGTGGACGCTGTCGATCGACGCGCGGCGCCGGCTGGTCGCGACCGACCTGGCGTGGCCGGGCAACCTGCGCCAGCTCGAGCTGGTGATGCACCGCGCGCGCGATCGCGCGGTGCTGGCCGATCCGGACGCGACGATGATCGAGGTCGTCCACGTCGACGGGGCGACGCGCCCGGCCGGCGCGGTCCCGGCGGCCGACGGCGGGCTCGCCGGCGGGTGGCAGGCGCTCGCCGCGGACCGCCAGCGCCTCGACGATCGCGAGCGCGAGCTGATCCGGCGCGCCCTCGACCAGCACCACGGCGTCGTCGCGCGCGCCGCAGCCGAGCTGGGGGTGAGCCGGACGAGCCTGGTGTCGCGGCTGCGCACGCTCGGGATCGCCGAGCGTGGCTGAGGCGCCCGCGCACCCGGCGCGCGGCGCCGCGGTCGGGCGGTTCCTCGTGCTCGACGAGCTCGGCGCCGGCGGGATGGGCGTGGTGCTGCGCGCCTACGACCCCGAGCTCGACCGCCGCGTCGCGATCAAGCTGCTGCGCGCCGAGCGCGACGGCGATGCCGAGGCCGCCGCGCGGATCGTGCGCGAGGCCCAGGCGATGGCGCGGCTGGCGCACCCGCACGTCGTGCCGGTGTACGAGGTCGGCGCGTGGGACGGTCGCGCGTTCGTCGTCATGGAGCTGGTCGACGGCGTGACGCTGACCGCGTGGCTCGCGGCCGAGCGACGCGGCTGGCGCGAGATCGTCGCGATGTTCGTCGGCGCGGGCGAGGGGCTGGCGGCGGCGCACGCGGCGCGGCTGGTCCACCGCGACTTCAAGCCGGAGAACGTGCTCGTCGGGCGCGACGGCCGCGCCCGCGTCACCGACTTCGGCCTGGTCGGGCTGCGCCACGACGACGCGGCGACGCCCGGCGACGCCGACGCCGACGCCGACGCCGCGCCGGCGCTCACCATGACCGGCGCGCTCGTCGGCACGCCGCGCTACATGGCGCCCGAGCAGCACCGCCGCGAGCCGGCGACGGCGCAGTCCGATCAGTTCGCGTTCTGCGTCGCGCTGTGGACCGCGCTGTACGGCGCGCCGCCGTTCGCCGGGGACACCTACCGCGAGCTGGCGCGCCACGTCCTGGCCGGGACACGCGCGCCCGCGCCGCGCGACGCCGCGGTCCCGGTCCACGTCCGGCGCGCGCTCGACCGCGGCCTCGCGCTCGATCCGGCGCAGCGGTTCCCCGACATGCCCGCGCTGCTCGCCGAGCTGCGGTTCGATCCCGACGCGGTGACGCGGCGGCGCGCGCGCCTCGGCGCGGGCGCGGGGGTCGTCGCGCTGTCCGCGGGCACCCTGTGGCTGGCGTGGCCGCGCGCGCCGGCCGCGCCACCGCCGCCGGAGCTGGCGCTGCTGTGCCGCGGCGCCGAGGACGCCCTCGCCCAGGCGTGGGACGACGCGGCGCGCGCGCGCCTCGGCGACGCGCTGCGCGGCGCGGGCGCGCGCGGCGCCCAGGTGTGGACCGTCGTCGAGCGCCAGCTCGACACCTACGCCGGGGCGTGGGTCGAGATGCGCACCGACGCGTGTGAGGCGACGCGGCTGCGCGGCGAGCAGTCCGAGCCGCTGCTCGACCTGCGGATGGCGTGCCTCGACCGCCGGCGCGACGAGCTCCGCGCGCTGGTCGGCGAGCTGACGGCGCTGGGCGCGGCCGAGCCCGACCGCGTCGCCCAGGCCGTGCCGCGGCTGACCTCGCTCGCCGGCTGCGCCGACGTCACGGCGCTGACCGCGCCGGTGGCGCCGCCGACCGAGCCCGCGGCGCGCGCGCGCCTCGACGAGCTGACCGCGCAGCTCGCGCGGCTCAAGGCGCGCGCCGACACCGGGCAGTACGCCGCCGTCGCCGCCGACGGCGCGCCGGTGCTCGCGACGCTGCTCGAGCTGGGGTACCTGCCGCGCTACGCCGAGGCGTGCGTGCTCGTCGGCGAGGCGCGGGCGCAGGCCGGCGACCTCGACGGCGCGCGCGCCGCGCTCGCCGACGCGACGTGGGCAGCCGAGGCGTCGCGCCACGACGCGATCGCCGCGCGCGCGTGGACCGTGCTGACGTTCGTCGCGGGGTTCTCCGCCGGCGATGCCGCCGCCGGGGCGCTCGCCGCGCGCCGCGCCGACGCGGCGGTGCGGCGGCTCGGCGATCCGCCCGAGCCGCGCGGCCGGCTCGAGCTCAACCTCGGCGCGATGGCGTACGGCCGCGGCGACGTCGCGGCGGCGATCGCCCACTGGGAGCGCGCGCTCGCGCTGTGGACCGCGGCGAACGGCCCGGATCACCCCGACCTCGCGCGCGTCCACAACAACCTCGGGGCGGCCTACGGCGATCGGGGCGACCACGCCGCCGCGTCCGCGGCGTACGCGCGCGCGCTGGCGATCTGGGAGCCGACGCTCGGCGACGGCCACCCGCTCGTCGGCATGGTGCTGCAGAACCTCGCCGCCGAGCAGATGACCACCGGCGACCTCGACGGCGCGCGCGCGGTCGGCGAGCGCGCGCTGGCGATCACCGAGCGCACGCTCGGCCCGCAGCACGCGCAGGTCGCGGTCGCGCTCAAGACGACGGCGGCGGTCGCGATCGCCCAGGGGCGGCTCGACGACGCCGCGCGCGAGCTCGAGCGCGCCCGCGCGATCGACCAGGCGCAAGGCGGCGACCAGCCGTGGACGCTGGTCAAGCTCGCTGACGTGCGGCGCGCCCAGGGCCAGCTACGGCAGGCGCGCGAGCTCGCCGGCGCCGCGCTGACCGCCGCGCGCAGCGGCGAGGTCGTCGGCGCCCAGCACGTCCACGTCGGCATCGTGCTCGGCGTGCTCGCCGAGATCGAGCTCGACGCCGGCGCGGCCGCGCGCGCCGCGCGGCTCGCCGAGGACGCGGTCGCGGACCTCGAGCAGAACCTCGGCGATCGCGCCCAGCAGCTCGCCCAGCCGCTCGCCGTGCTGGGGCGCGCGCGGCTGGCCCGCGGCGCCGCGGACTGGCGCGCGCCGCTCGACCGCGCGCTGGCGCTGCTCGGCGCGGGCGAGCCGCTGCGCCGGGCCGAGCTCGAGCGGACGATCGCCGGCGCGGCGCGGCGCTGATCGCGCGACGTCGACGTCGGCGGCGGGCTCGGTCGCGCGCGACGACCGAGGTCGTCGCCGTGGGCCGCGACCACGCGCCAGGCCCGCGAAACGACTCGCGCGGCGCCTGGCCCGCCCCGTGCTGAAGCCGCCGCCCGTGCCGTGGAACCGCCTGGCTGGCCTCGCCGCGCTCGTCGCCGCCGCGCTGATCGCGGCCGCAGTCGCGTCGTCGCGCTGGTTCGGCGGTGATCACGCCGGCCGCGCCCACGGCGTCGGGCCGCTCGGCGTCGAGGAGTGCGCGCAGGGCCACTGCGCCTCGGCCTGGTGGGGCGACGTCGCCGCGACGCCGGGCTCGTGGGCCGCGCTCGGCGTGGGCGTCGCGGTGACCGGCGCGCTCGCCGCCGCGTGCGCCGCGGTCACGGGCGCGCTCGCGCTCGCCGGGCGCCGGGCGCCGTGGTCGCCACGGCTGCCGCTCGGGCTGGCGCTGGGGTTCGTCGCGCTCACGCTCGCGTTCTCGCTCACCCGCCCGCGCGCGGGCCTGCCACCGGCGGCGCCGGCGACCGGGCTCGTGCTCGCGCTCGCCGGCGGCGGCGTCGCGGCCGCGGCCGCGCTCGCGCTGTCGTTCGTCCCTCGTCCCGGCGCGCCCCGGCGCGCGCCTCATCGCCCCGAAGGAGCCTCTCGATGAAGTCACGCTCGCTGATCCACCTCGCGCTCGCCGCCGCCCTCGTGCCCGCGCTCGTCTCGGGATGTGGGGGCAAGGACGACGCGCCCGCCGGCGGCGCGCCCGGCGCCGCGCCGGCGTCCGCCTCCTCGTCGAAGAAGCCGAAGATCGTCCCGCTCGCCGAGCGTCCGGTCGCCGCGCCCGATCCACGCGACGACGCGTTCCGCACGTGGGCGCTCACGCTCGGCCGCCAGATGGCCGACGGCATGAGCGGCAAACCGCCGGAGCCGTCGCTGCTCGGCCCGGACGCGTCATCGGACCTGCGCAAGCCACAGCACGAGAACCACGTCGGCGCGATCCAGCGCAGCAAGGAGCTCCTCGCGGTCGTCGTCACGATGATCGGCGTGCGCAAGGGCGGTACCGAGACGTGCATGTTCTCGGTCGTGGCGTGGGGCGACGAGCGCCTGGCGTGGTCCGGCGGCGGCGTGCACTGGTCGGCGATCTCGGTGCAGCCGCGCCAGAACGAGACCGGCGCCGGCCCGAAGCTGTCGACCGCGGCGATCACCGCCGAGTGGCCGGCGCTGCGCGGGATCTGGGACCGCACGCTCGAGGCGCGCGCCGCTGGCCAGCGGCTGCCGACGGCGCCGGCCGACGTCGACAAGCTGCTCGGCGGGCGCGACGGCGCCGACGGCGCCGCGCTCCAGAAGGGCGAGGCGTTCGACGTCGTCGACCGCGCGCTCGCCGACGCCGAGCCGTGGTCGTTCGACCTCGTCGAGATCAACGCGTACCTCGGGAACACCCAGCCGACGCTCGAGCGGATCCGGGACACGGCGGTGAACCTCGGCGTCTACGCGCGGACCGCCGGCGACGCCGACGTGTTCGTCGAGCTCCCCACCGTGGCGATCGTCCGCTGATGCGCGAGGTGCCCACCATGTTCGATCGTCACGTCACCACCCTGTCCCTGGTCGTCGCCGCGGCGTCGCTCGCCGCGACCGCGTGCGACGGCGGCTCCGCGTCGAAGCCCGGCGCGTCGGCCGGCTCATCGGCCGGTTCATCGGCCGGTTCGTCGGCGGGCAAGTCGGCGGGCTCGCCGGGGCGCCGCCCCGCGGCCGACGCCGCGCCGCCGGTCGCGGCGCCCGATCCGCGCGACGCCGAGCTGCGCGCCTGGGCGCTGGCGCTCGGACGCCAGCTCGCCGACGTCGCCGCGGGCAAGCCGCTCGATCCATCGCTGCGCGGCCCGTCGGCCGAGGCCGAGAGCCGCCAGCAGAGCTCGCTCGCCTCGCTGTCGGTCGGCGTGAGCGCTACGGGCACGCCGCGCGACATGCTCGCGGTGGTCGTCGACCTGCATGCGCGGCGGATGGACGACGCGGGGCGGCTGTCGATCCTGGTGTGGAGCGACGAGCGCCGCGCCTGGGCCCGCGGCGACGTGCAGTGGTCGGCGCTGCGGATCCACCCCTACGAGTCGATGACGAACCTCCCGCTCGATCCGGAGGTGCTCGAAGCGAAGCTACCGGTCCTGCCGGCGAGCTGGCAGCGCGCGCTCGAGGCGCTCGAGCGCGGCGAGCGCCTGCCCGGTCCGCCCGACGAGGTGCGCCCACTGTTCGGCGGCAGCGATCCCCGGTTCTCGCTGTCCGCCCAGCGCACCAGCGACAGCGTCCCGGCGGGCGGCGTCTGGACGCTCTACCGCGTCGACGTCCACGTGCTGCTCGGCGCGCCCGAGCCGAGCCTGGCGCTGATGCGCAACAACGCGCGGTGGGTCACGGCCGCGATCACGACCGAGGACGGCGTCGCGTTCCCCGCGCACCTCAGCGCGCGCCCGGTGGAGTGAGCTGACTCGGTCAAGCTGGGCGGCGGCGGCCGCGCGGCCGCGCGGGCGACGCCGCCGGCGCCGCGGCACGCGTCGCGTCGCGCGGGTGCAGTTCGACGGTCACCATGTCTCCATCGTCCTTGTCACCGCGGATGCGCGCCGGCACGGCCAGCAGCGTGCCGCGCTTGCGGTCGCGCCACACGCTGGTGTCCCAGGCGCGCCCGTCGACGATCGCGCGCACCGGCGTGCGGCCCCAGCCCTCCGTGACCGGCGGCGCGTGGCGCGGAGGGACGGGCGCGAACACCCAGCCACCCGGGCCGGGGATGCGGAACAGCCGGGCGCGGAACGACACGGGCGCAGCCTACGCCAGGTAGCGATACAGCGACCGCACGCTGATCCCCAGCGACGCGGCCGCGGCCTCGCGATCGCCGCCGTGCTTGTCCAGCACGGCATGGATGTAGCGCAGCACGTAGGCGTCGCGCGCGTCGGCGAGCGGGCGGTCGAGGTCGCCGAGGCCGTCGGCGTCCGCGGCACCCGCGCCCGGGCTGCCGGCGGCGCCCGCCTCCTCGGCGACCGCGCCCAGGCCCAGGTCCGATGTGGTCACCTCGGGGCCGTCGCACAGCACGGCCGCGCGGCGCATCACGGCGCGCAGCTCGCGGACGTTGCCGGGCCACGCGTGCGCGCGCAGCCGCGCCTCGGCCGACGGGGCGAGGCGGTGGGCGGCGATGCCGAGCTCGCGCTCGGCCTGGTGCAGGAACAGCCGCGCGAGCAGCGCGACGTCGTCGCCGCGCGCGCGCAGCGGCGGCAGCACGACCTCGACCTCGCGCAGCCGGAACAGCAGGTCCTGGCGGAACCGCCCGGCGGCGACCTCGGCGTCGAGGTCGCGGTGCGTCGCCGCGACGAGGCGCACGTCGACGGGGCGCGGCCGGGTCTCGCCGACGCGCGTGACCTCGCGCTCCTGCAGCACGCGCAGCAGCGCCGCCTGCATCGCCAGCGGCATGTCGCCGATCTCGTCGAGGAACAGGGTCGAGCCGTGCGCCGCCTCGATCCGCCCCACCCGCTCGCCGACCGCGCCGGTGAACGCGCCGCGCGCGTGCCCGAACAGCTCGGCCTCGAGCAGCCCGGCCGGCACCGCGGAACAGTTGAGCGCCACCATCGGCTGCGCCGCGCGCGCCGAGCCGGCGTGGAGCGCGCGCGCCGCGACCTCCTTGCCCGTCCCGGTCTCGCCGCCGATCAGCACCGACAGCGTCGAGGCCGCGACGCGCTCGAGCAGCCGGCGCACCTCGACCATCGTCGGGTGCTCGCCGACGAGCCCGTCGGCCCCACCGCCCGCGCCGCGCCCGCGCCGGAGCTGGGCCAGCAGCGGCACCGCCATCGCCGCGACCACGCCGAGCTCGCGCGCGTGCGCCTCGCCGAACGCCGCGCCGCCGCCGCGCCGCCCGACGTACAGCGCGCCGAGCACGCGCTCGCCCGCCGCCATCGGCACGCACAGCACGGCGCCGAGCGCGAGCGCGACGACCGACGGCACCGCCGCGTAGCGCCCGTCGCCGACGACGTCGTCGACGCACACCGCCGCGCCGCGATCGAGGACGTCGCGCACGATCGTGTCGCTGAGCAGGCTCGCCGCCGCCGGCAGCGGCGCGCCCGCGCCGTCGACCGCGACCGCGACGCGCCACCCGGTCGGCTCGGCGACGATCGCCGCGCCCGTGTCGGCGCCGAGCGCGGCGAGCACGCCGCGCACCAGCGCGCGCAGCGCGTCGTCGGGCGCCTCGGCCGCGGCCAGCGCCGCGGCGATCGCGCCGGCCTGCAGCGGCCCGTCGCCCGCGCGCTCCGACAGCGCGATCGACGCGTCGCCGAGCTCGACGTGCTGCCCCGGCGCCAGCGCGTGCTGCGCGCCGGTGGCGAGCACGCGCACGACGACGCCGGCGCCGTCGCCCCGCCGCTGCACGACGACCCACTGCGCCGGCAGCAGCGGCAGCGGCACGTCGGCCTCGCGCGAGGAGCCGAGCGTGGTGAGCAAGGCGCGCACCGGGGCGCGCACCGGCACGGTGTTGCGCGCCTGGCGGATCACCAGCTCGAGCTCGCGGGCGGCCACGGCCGCAGCATACCGGACGGCGCGCGCGCCGCGCCCGGCGTAAGCTCGGCGCGTGAGCGCGTCGCTCCGCCTGGACCGCTGGGAGCTGCACGAGCGCATCGGCGCCGGCCGGCTGGCGCACGTCCACCGCGCCAGCGGCGCCGACGGCGAGGTCGCGATCAAGCTGCTCGCGCCCGGCGCGGCGCTCGACGATCCCGCGGCCGAGGCGCGCGTGCGGCGCGAGATCGCCGCGCTCGCGACGATCGACCACCCCGGCGTGCTGCGGCTGCTCGACCACGGCGTCGACGACGAGCTCGGCCCGTACCTGGTCACGCCGCTGATCCGCGGGCGCAGCCTGCGCGCCGTCATGACCGCGCACCCCGCGGCGCCGCCGGCGCTCGCCGCGCTGCTCGCGCGCGACGTCGCCACCGCGCTCGGCGCGATCCACGCCGCCGGCCTCGTCCACCGCGACCTCAAGCCCGAGAACGTCATGATCGACGACGACGGCCGCGTCGTCGTGCTCGATCTCGGGCTGGCGTGGGCGCCGCACCACACCCGCCACACCGAGGAGGGCGCGGTCGCCGGCTCGGTGCCGTACATGGCGCCCGAGCAGATCCACGGCGAGCCGCCGACGCCCGCGACCGACGTGTGGGCGCTCGGCGTGATCCTCCACGAGTGGATCGCCGGCGCGCGCCCGTTCGCGCGCGGCCAGGCCGGCGAGGAGGTCGCGGCGATCCTCGCCGGCGCGCGCCGCGGGCTCGCCGCGGTCGACCCGCGCGTGCCGGCCGAGCTCGACGCGCTCGTCGACGCGTGCCTGCGCCCGCGCCCCGCCGACCGGCCGCCCGACGGCGCGGCGCTCGCC
>WYBA01000009.1 GCA_011526095.1 Myxococcales bacterium
CCTCGTGATCCGGCGCGCGGCCACGCTCGCGGCGCGCCGAGCGCGGTGCGCGACGCGGCCGCCGTCGCGGACGCGATCGTCGTGCTCGGCGCGCCGCTGACGCCCGACGGCGCGCTGTCCGCGGTGCTCGCCGAGCGCGTCGCCGCCGGCCACGCGCTGTGGCGCGCCGGCGCCGCGCCGCTGGTGTGCGTCACCGGCGGCCCGTCGCGCGGCGGCCGCACCGAGGGCGACGCGATGGCCGAGGCGCTCGAGGACGCGGGCGTGCCGGCCCGCGCGCTGCGGGTCGAGCGCGCGGCGCGCACCACCGCCGACAACGCGCGCCTGGTCGCGGCGCTGCTCGCGCCCGACGAGGTGCGCGCGGTGTGGCTCGTCACCCAGCCGTTCCACCTGCGCCGCGCGCGCTGGCTGTTCCGCCGCGCCGGCCTCGACGCCTACGCCCACCACATCGCCGGCGGCCTGCAGGATCAGGATCCCGCGCGCGCGCTGCGCTGGATCACCCGCGAGTACGCGGCGTGGGCGCGCGCCGTGGCGACGCGCCCGCGCCGGTAGCGCCGGTCACTGTCCGGCGCACTCGCAGACAGCGGGGTTCGTGAACCCTGAGCCGAGGTCCTGCCACGCGCCACTGGCGACGTACGCGACGTTGAAGCCGCCGTCGGGCTGACCGCTCAGCCAGTTGAAGTAGGTGGGCGTGTCACCGAGGATCGTGCGCCAGTTGCCGTCGAATGCCTGGTCGGTGTAGCCGATCCACCGCGGCCCGGCGAACGTCGTCGCGATCGCGTTCATCTCGCTCGAGTTGTCCGGCACGGCAAGGTGCGTCCAGCCGGGGAGGTCGGCAGCGCACGTGCTCGCCGCGGCGTCCCAGGTCAAGGCGGTCCCGATCCCGCGGTACTTGTGCGTCTGGCCGGCGACCGTCTGGTAGCTCGCGGGGCATGCCGGCGGCGTCTCCGCCCCGATCGGGCAGTAGCGCTGCAGGACGTTGGTCGCAGTGAACGCCTGGTTGCCGACGAACACCTCGTCGATCACCGCGCGGGTGTCGTTGCTGGCGTTCGTCGTGCCGATCCGGGCGGTGCTGAACTCGAACGGTGAGGTCCGCGAGACGGCCTGGCTCGTGGCCGTCCCGTCCACCCACAGCGTCATCGTCCCCGCCGCGAACGTCGCCACGACATGGTGCCACTGGTTGGGCGTCATCGACGGCGAGGCGAGGTACTGGTAGTTGGCCGCGTCATCGATGATCTGCATCTCGATCCGCGCCTGCCCCGGCGTGGGCGCCTGGTACAGCGCGAACTCGCCCGTGAGGTCGGTGAAGAACTCCTGCACCAGCCCGTCGGTCGCCTGCGGCTTGATCCACATCTCGACGGTGAACGCGGCCAGCGACGCCGCTACCGCGCCCGGCGCCCACGTGACCACCTGCTCGTCGTCGCTCGCGAACCGGAACGCCGTGCCGTATCGCCCCGCCGCCATCGGTGCGGGATCCGCGAAGTCCAGGCTCATGCTCAGGCCGCGGAACGCGTCGGTGCCGGCGATCGAGTTGTCGACGGTCTGCGTGCCGAGCCCGTCATCCAGGTGGAACAGGCCGAGTGCCCCCGGGCCGCCGGTCGGCGGCACGCAGTCCACCGTCCAGCTGCGCTCGGCCGTTCCGACCCGGCTGAACTGATCGCGCGCCTCGACCTTGAACATCGCCGGGCCCTCGCCCACGTTGAACGTGTACGAACCGCTGCAGCTCACCTGCGGGCCGCCGTTGACCTGGCAGGTGACGGTCGCTGACGGATCGTCGACGGTGAACGTGAACGTCACGTAGGGCCCGCTCGTCGAGCCGTTCGTCGGTCCGCTCGCGATCGTCACGACCGGCGCGGTCGAGTCGACCGTCCAGCTGTAGGACGCGGCCGACGGGTCGACGTTGCCGGCAGCGTCGACCGCGAACGCGCGGAACGTACGCGACCCGTCGGGCGCGGTGATCGTGTGCGGCGAGCTGCACGCCGACGGCGAGGCCGAGTCGAGCGCGCACAGGTACGTCACCGGCGCCTCGTTCGACGTCATCGAGAACGTCGCCGTGCCCGAGCTCGACGGGTTGGTCGGCGTCGCGGCGAACGTCGTGTCGGGCGGCACCGTGTCGACGGTCCACGTCGCGGTCGCGGGCGTGGCGTCGGCGTTGCCCGCGGCGTCGACGGCGCGGACCGAGAACGTGTGGCTGCCCTGCGACAGGCCGCTGAACGTGCGCGGGGTCGTGCACGCAGCGAACGCGGCGCCGTCGAGCGAGCACTGGAACGTGCCGGTCTCGTTCGAGCTGAACTCGAAGGTGGCGCTGGTCGAGCTGACCGCGCCGCTCGGCGCCGCGTTGATCATCGTCGTCGGCGCGGTGACGTCGATGCTCCACGACGCGGTCGCCGGCGTCGGGTCGACGTTGGTGGCCGCGTCGCGCGCGCGGACCGCGAACGTGTGCGACGCCTCGGACAGGCCGGTGTACGTGCGCGGCGAGGTGCACGTCGCGAACGCCGCGCCGTCGATCGAGCACTCGAACGTCGCGCCCGCCTCGTTCGACGAGAACGTGAACGTGGCCGTCGTCGAGTTGACCGCGCCGCTCGGAGCCGAGCCGATGGTCGTGTCCGGCAGCACGGTGTCGACCGTCCACGACGCGGTCGCGGGCGTGGCGTCCATGTTGCCGGCGAGGTCGATCGCGCGGACCGCGATCGAGTGCGCGCCCTGGGCGAGCCCGCTGAGCAGGTGGGGGCTCGTGCACGTCGCGTACGCGCCGCCGTCGAGCGCGCACTGGAAGGTCCCGGCCTCGTTCGAGCTGAACTCGACGACGCCGCTCGCCGAGCTGACCGCGCCGCTCGGGGCCGCGGTGATCATCGTCGTCGGCGCGGTCGCGTCGATCGACCACGTCACGTCCGCCGGCGAGGGGTCGACGTTGCCGCCGCTGTCGCGGACCCGCACCGCGAACGTGTGGGAGGTCTCGGACAGCGACGTGTACGTCCGCGGCGACGTGCACGTCGCGAACGCCGCGGCGTCGAGCGAGCACTCGAACGTCGCACCGGCGCCTGCGTCGGGCGAGGAGAACGTGAACGTCGCCGTGGTCGACGTCACCGTCCCGGTCGGGCCGGAGTCGATCACCGTGTCGGGCGTCGAGGTGTCGATCGTCCAGCCGTGCGTCGCCGGGATCTCGTCCTCGTTGCCGGCCAGGTCGATCGCGCGGACGGCGAACGAGTGGCTGCCGTCGGTGAGCCCGTCGTAGGTCGCCGGCGACGTGCACGCGGCGTAGGCGCCGCCGTCGAGCGCGCACTCGAACGTCGCGCCGGTCTCGTTCGAGGTGAACTCGAACGACACCGAGGTCGAGTTGTCGATCGCCGCCGGCGCGTCGGTGATCGTGGTGGTGGGCGGCACGGTGTCGTGCTGCCAGACGTGCTCCGCCGGCGTCTCGTCCTGGTTGCCCGCGGCGTCGCTCGCGCGGACCGAGAACGTGTGCGGCCCGTCGGCCAGCGACCGCGAGTACGGCGACGTGCACGCCGTCGGCGTCTCGCCGTCGAAGCTGCACAGGAACGTCGAGCCCTCCTCGGACGACTCGAACTCGAACTCGGCGAGCGCGGCCGGGTGGTACTCGGGCGGCGCGCTGGTGATCGTCGTCTCCGGCGCGGTCGTGTCGATCTCGGCGTCGGGGCCGGGGGCGTCGACGCCCCCGCCGCCGTCGACCACGTCGTCGCCGCCGTCGGGATCGGTCAGGTACTTGTCAGGGACGGTGCACGAGGCGGCGAGCGCCACCGCGGCGAGCGCGAGCGCGTGGCGCATCTCAGAACCTCCCCACGAAGCTGAGGCCGACGTGATCGGCGCCGAGCGCCGGGGACACCGCGACCGGGCCGACCTCGCCGGGGTCGTCGGGCGCACCGAGGATCCACAGCGCGACCGCCCCGGCGACCGCGACGCCGCCGACGACCAGGCCGAGGTTGGCCTTGAGCGCCGCCGACTGCGCGTCGTCGTTGAGCGCGATCGCGTCCGGGTCGGCGCACGCCGCCTGCGGGCACAGCTCGTCGGCCTGGCTCTGCAGGTCCTTGGACTTGAGGCCGAACACGACGCCCGCGGCGAGGCCGGCGACGCCGACCGCGGCGGCGCCGATCGACGCCTTGCGCATCGTCGTGAACGTCCCGCCGCCGGGGCGGGTGTCGTCGGTCGGGCCGGTCGGCCCGTCGGGGAGCGCGCCGCCGCCGGGCGGCGTGTCGCCGCCGCCGGGTGGCGTGTCGCCGCCGCCGGGCGGCGGCTCCTGGATGAGGTCCTCGATCTGCTTGAACCGCGGGACCTCGACCGAGGCCTTCTGGGCCTCCTGGTCGATCGTCACCTTGGTGCTCCACGGCTCGTGGCCGGGCGCCTGCCCCGTGATCTCGTACGTGCCGGCGTCGACCGGCACGCCGGTGTTCCACACCAGCGCGTCGACCGGCGCGCCGTTCTTGAGGATCACCAGGCCGTCGACCTTGCTCGACTCCGGCACCGAGATCGTCAGGTACGACAGCCGCGGCGCGAGCGCGTCGGCGCGCTTCTTGGCCTCGGCCTGGCGCTTGCCGTCGCCCAGGCTCTTGGCCATCGACGCCGACTTGAGGAAGAACGACCACGCGGTCGCCAGCTTGTTCAGCTTCTCGTTGCAGTCGCCGACGACGAGCAGGCTGCCGGGCGTGCTGTCGAGGCGATCGCTCGCCTCGAACTTCACGCACGCCTCGGCGGTCTTGCCCTCCTTCATCAGGCGCTTGGCGTCCTGCCACAGCGCCTCGGCCTCGACGCTCTGCGCGGCGGCGGGCGAGGGCGCCAGCAGCAAGCTGCCGGCGAGCACGCCGGCGGACAGCAACGCGGTGGTTCGGTTCAGGCTAGCGGTCATAGAGGTCCTCGGACCCGGACGAGGTCGTCGTCTTCTTGGTCTTCTTGGTCTTCTTCGACTTCTTCTGGCCGTCGGGCTTGTCGGGCTCGTCGGTGGACGCGGTGGCCGCGCCCGCGTCGGGCACGATCGGCGGAGGCGTGTCGGCGGCGGTCGTGACGCCGGCGTCGATCGCCACCGCAGGCGCCGCGGCCGCGTCCGGGGGCGCCGACGCCGTCGCCGCGCCGGCGTCGGGCGCGGCATTCGCCGGCGGCGCCTGCCCCGCCGCGGGCGTGGCGTCCTTCGCGCCGCCACCGCCGCCACCGCCGAGCACCAGCGCCGCGGCGACGCCGCCGCCGGCCAGCGCCACCGCCAGGCCGATCCACAGGCCCTTCTTGCCTCCCGTCGGCGCGGGCGCCGGCGCGATCGACACGCCGGCCGCGCCGCCGAGCGTGGTCGGCTGCGGCGTGCTCGCGAGCGGGACGGTCGCCGAGCCGGGCGCCGGCGGCACGGTGCCGGGGATCGGCGTCGACGACGCGCCGGGGTACTCGGACCGGAAGCCCGGCGCCAGCGGTGTCGCGGCCACCGTCGGGGCGGCCGCGCCGGTCACGCCCGAGGCGGTGATCCGCGCCATGAGCTGGTCGCACGCCGCCTGCAGCTCGATCATCGACTGGAACCGCTCGTCGGGGTTCTTGGCCAGGCACCGCAGGAGCAGCTCGTCGACGCCCGCCGGGATTCCCGGGGCGACGGTGCTCGCCAGCGGCGGCGCCTCGCGCAGGTGCGCGGCGATGATCTCGCCGATGCCCTCGCCCTCGAACGGCGGCCGGCCGGTGACCATGTGGAAGATCACGCAGCCCATCGAGTAGATGTCCGAGCGGTGGTCGACGAGGCCCGCGCCGCGGCACTGCTCCGGCGACATGTAGACCGGTGTGCCCATCAGGGCGCCGGTGCGGGTGCGCATCTGGTTGGGGTCCGAGCCGCCGAGCTTGGCGATGCCGAAGTCGAGGATCTTGGGGCGCTCGCCGCCCTGCGCCTCGGGATCGCGGACGAGGAAGATGTTCTCCGGCTTGAGGTCGCGGTGGACGATGCCGGCCCTGTGCGCGGCGGCGAGCGAGCCCGCGGCCTGGCGCGTGATCCGCAGCGCGTCGAACGCGGTGAGCCGCCCGAACCGCTTCAGCCGCGCGTCGATCGGCTCGCCCTCGAGGAACTCCATCACGATGTACGCGCTGCCGTCGGTGTGGAACCCGAAGTCGAACACCTGGACGATGCCGGGGTCCGGCACCGACGTCGTCGCGCGCGCCTCGTTGAAGAATCGGTCGACGATCTCGCGCTGGCTCGACAGCTGTGGCAGCAGCACCTTGATCGCGGCGCGGCGGCCGATCAGGGCGTGCTCGGCGAGGTAGACCGCCCCCATCCCGCCCTCCCCGATCTTGCGGTGGATGCGGTACTGCCCGACGGTCGTTCCCTCGATCATCGCCCGCGAGGATAACAGGGCGGCTCACCCGGGACCATCGGGCAGATGGTCGCCACCTGGCAGACTACGGCCCCGAGGGCGGCGCCGGCTCGGTGGGCTGGGTCGCCGCCGGCTGGGTGGCAGGAGCTGGCACCGGCGCGCCGTCCCCGATGATCAGGTGGAACTCGATCCGACGGTTGGCGTCGCGGCCCTTCTTCGACTTGTTGGTCGTGCGTGGCCGGTCGGGTCCGACGCCGACCGTCTCGATCCGCTCGGCGGCGACGCCCTTGTCGACGAGGTACCACTTCACCGCCTCGGCCCGCTTGAGCGACAGCGCGTAGTTCTTCTCGAGCACGCCCTTGTTGTCGGTGTGGCCCTCGATCCGCACCCGCGTGTCCGGGTACTCGGCCAGGATCGCTGCGGCCTGATCGAGCACCTTGGTCGAGCTCGGCCGGATCCGCGCCTTCGAGTACTCGAACGTGATGCCCTCGATCGCGCCGGTGAACTGCTTGAGCACCTTCGGCAGCTCGTCCATGCAGCCGTCGCCGTCCTCGAAGCCGTTGAAGTTCTCCGGCTCGATCGGGCAGCGGTCGACCGGGTCGAGGATGCCGTCGGTGTCGTTGTCGGGATCGGGGCAGCCGTCCTCGTCGTCCCACTGGTCGGGATCCTCGGCGTCGAGCGGACAGCCGTCGGCGGCGTCGAGCAGCCCGTCGCCGTCGTTGTCGGCCTCGGGGCAGCCGTCGTCGTCCTGGAACTGGTCGACGTCCTCGGCGTCCTTCGGGCAGGCGTCGCGGCTGTCGGTCAGCCCATCGCCGTCGCTGTCGGGATCGTCGGGGCAGCCGTCGTCGTCCTCGAACCCGTTGAAGTTCTCCGGCTCGAGCTTGCATGCGTCGACCGGATCGAGCAGGCCATCGCCGTCGCTGTCCGGGATGTCCGGGACGACCTTCACCTCGCGGCCGCCGAAGTCGAACGACTTCTCGACGCCGATCGTCAGCTCGAACGTCGAGACGACGTCGTCGGCGCGACCGGCGGTCAGGCCGTGCCGCAGGTCGGCGCGGGCGATCCACTGGTTGTTCGGGCGCCACGCGACGCCAGGCCCCCAGTAGAACGCGGCGTCGGTGTCGTCGGCCATGAACGGCGAGCCGGTGACGACGCTCTCGCCGCCGACGCCGACGACGAGGTGGGGGTGGATCGTGCCGGTCGTGCGCAGCCGCGCGATGCCGTGCGCGCGCCAGCCGAACACGGGCGCGAAGTAGGCGCGGCGTCCGCCCTCGAGGCTCTCGTCGGTCGACGCGAACGCCAGCTTGAGCTCGACCTCGGTGCCGAGCTGTGGATCGAGCGAGGAGCCCGGCGCGAGATCGGGCAGCCAGGTGACGCCGGCGCGGCCGCCGAGGACGAGCGCGGTGCCCGGCACCTGCTCGCTCGCCCACGCGTTGCCGAGCTCGATGTCGTCGCCGAAGTAGTCGAGCCCGAGGAACGCGCCGACGTCGATCGTGCGACGTCGCGGCGCGAGCACGTCCGGCGCCCCGTCGGTCGGCGGCGCGGCGGCCGTGACCTCGGTGGCGCCCGGGCCGGCCGCGGCGGCCGGCTCGCTCGCCCCGTCACCGTCGGCGTGAGCGCGCGCCGGCGCGAACGCAAGCCCCAGGGCACCGACGATCGTGATCGCGTTGCGCATGTCCTCTCCTCGCGGCCGAGCATAACCCGACTTGCGCCGCGGGCGCGACGCGGGGACACTCGCGAGCGCAGGGGGCCCTTCGCGCCGCCGACAGGACGGGCATGCTCAAGTTCTCGACCGATCCCGACGTCGCCGAGCAGCAGATGAACGCGATCATCTTCTACATGACCGCGTTCGGATACATCGACGGCAACTTCGACCTCAACGAGAAGACGTTCGTCAAGATCTACATCCGGCAGCTGGTCAACCAGCGCGCGAAGGACGCGATGCCGGACGCGGATCCGAAGCAGCGCGCCGAGGTCGTCAACCGCTTCACCTCGCACTTCCACGAGGTGTTCGAGGAGATCGACCGCGGCGTCCGCGAGCTGTTCGACGAGGTCGTCGGCGGCGAGGAGAAGGTCGAGGACTTCGTCTACGCCAAGCTCAAGCTGCGCAGCTACGAGATCTTCAACGGCTTCGACAAGGACAACCAGCGCGAGCTGCTGAACACGATCGACGAGCTGATCCACGCCGACGGCGAGGTCCACCCCGCCGAGGCCAAGTTCCGCGGCGAGCTCGACCGCCTGCTCGCGGCCGAGGTCCCGGTCGAGGTCGAGGACATCGAGATCGTCCCGGTCACGCCGGTCGAGGTCGGCGAGGCCGCGGCGCGCCAGCCCCGGCTCGACGACCACCCGTTCTTCCAGAAGCACGAGCACCACTACTCGCGCGATCCGGCCGTGCTGCAGAAGCAGGCCGAGTCGGACTACAAGCTGATCCAGCGCGTGCGCAAGCAGCTCGACGAGCAGCGCGCGGCCGGCGCCGGCAAGCTCGCGGGCAAGCACACCGTCGGCGACCTCGTCGGCGAGCGCCCGTTCCTCGACGGTCACGTCTACGCCCACCCGACCGAGCCGGGCAAGAAGTACGAGCTGACCGTGCTCGGCGACCTGCACGGCTGCTACTCGTGCCTCAAGGGCGCGCTGCTCCAGGCGGACTTCTTCGCCAAGGTCGAGGCCTACCGGCTCGACCCGGCGAACCACCCCAACCCCAAGCTCGTCCTGCTCGGCGACTACATCGACCGCGGGCGGTTCAGCTACAACGGCGTGCTGCGCACGGTCATGCAGATGTACCTGACCGCGCCCGACCACGTGTACATGCTGCGCGGCAACCACGAGTACTACATCGAGTACCGCGGCCGCATCTACGGCGGGGTCAAGCCGGCCGAGGCGATCAACAGCCTCGTCAGCTACCTGCCGGGCGAGTACTTCGAGGCGTACATGCACCTGTTCGACGAGCTGCCGAACATGCTGCTGTTCGACCGGCTGCTGTTCGTCCACGCCGGCATCCCGCGCGACGCCGCGATCGCCGAGAAGTTCCACGACCTCGGCTCGCTCAACGACGGCGACCTGCGGTTCCAGATGCTGTGGAGTGATCCGTCGAGCGCGGACTTCGTCCCGCACGAGCTGCAGGAGCAGAACGCGCGGTTCCCGTTCGGCAAGCTGCAGTTCGAGAAGTTCATGAGCCGGCTCGGCTGCACGATGATGGTGCGCGGCCACGAGAAGATCGACGAGGGGTTCAAGAGCGTCTACCCCGAGTCGCCGATCCTGCTGCTCAACCTGTTCTCCGCCGGCGGCAGCGACAACGACGACCTGCCCGAGACCTCGAGCTACCGCACCGTCACCCCGATGGCCGCGACGATCTCCGTCGAGGACGGCGTCGCCACCGTCGTGCCGTGGGCGATCGACTACAAGCGCTTCAACGACCCCGCGCGCAACAAGTTCTTCGCGACCGAGCCCGAGATCGAGCACAAGGTCGGCTGACCGCGTCGCGCGTCGAGTCACGCCGCGCGCGCGGGCCGCGCCGGCGCGCGCGCCTCGAGCACGTCGGCCCACGCGCGCAGGTACGCGACGGCGTCGTCGCGGTCGTTGCGGCGCAGCCAGCGCGGGCCGCCCGGCAGCGCGGCGAGGATCGTCGGATCGTCGAGGCGCTCGAGGTGGCCGAGGTCGTCGCGCGACAGGCCGAGCGCGAACAGCGCGGCCATCGCCTCGTCGATCCGGTGGCCGCTGGTCGGGCAGTACTCGGCGGCGAGGCCGTCCCAGTCGTCGCACTGGCGCTCCAGCGCCCAGGCGTGGATGTCGCGCTGGGGCAGGCCGCACACGGTCTGGACGAGGTGCCCGCAGTTGCACTGGCCGAGGTGGCCCCACTGGTAGGCGGCGCCGGCGGCGAGGCGCGCGGCGGTGGTGCGCAGGGCGACGACGAGAGCGGGCGACGAGGTGGCCATGCGTCGAGCGTAGCGCGCGCCGCGCCGGTCGTGATATCCGCCGAGGGTCATGGCCACGCAGCACGACCAGACCATCCCCGTCGTCGACCTCGCCGACTGGCGCGCCGGGGGCGCCGCCCACGCCCGGTTCGTCGCGGGCGTCGGCGCCGCCCTCGCCGACATCGGCTTCTTCGCCGTCGCCAACCACGGCATCTCGGAGGCGCTGACCCGCGGCGCCTACGACGCCGCGCGCCGGCTGTTCCACCTGCCGGCGGAGCGCAAGGCGCGGTACCACCGCCCCGGCGCCAAGGGGCAGCGCGGCTACACCGGGTTCGGCACCGAGAAGGCCAAGGACGCGCGCACGCCCGACCTCAAGGAGTTCTGGCAGGTCGGGCGCACCGACGTCGCCGACGATCACCCGGTCCACGCGCCGTACGGCCCCAACGTCTGGCCCGACGACGACGTCGCCGAGTTCCGCGCGACGATGGTCGAGCTGTACCGCGGGCTCGACGGGCTCGGCGCCGGGCTGCTCGAGGCGTGCGCGGAGTACCTCGGCGAGGCGCCGGGGACGTTCCGCGACATGGCGCGGGAGTCCGACACGATCATCCGCGTGATCTACTACCCGCCGGTGCCCGCCGACGCGCCGCCGGGCTCGGTCCGCTCGGCCGCGCACGAGGACATCAACCTGATCACGCTGCTGTCGGGCGCGACCGCCGAGGGCCTCGAGCTGCTGCAGCGCGACGGCACGTGGCGGCCGGTCCACACCGCGTTCGACACGATCGTCGTCGACGCCGGCGACATGCTGCAGAACGCCACCAACGGCCTGTACAAGAGCACCACCCACCGCGTCGTGAACCCGGTGGACGGCTCGACCGACCGCTACTCGATGCCGTGCTTCATCCACCCGCGCAAGGACGTCGACCTGACGCCGCGGGCGAGCTGCGTCGCCCGGACCGGCGGCGTCGCGCGCTATCCGTCGATCACGGCGGGGGATTACCTGGAGCAGCGGCTGCGCGAGATCGGGCTGGGGTAGCGGCGGATCGCCGCGCTGTGGGGGGATGTCAGGGCGCGGGAGCGCGTGCGGCGGGGCGTTGCGGTAGGGTGCAGCGGTGATCCGGTCGCCTCGCCTGTTGTCGTCCTCGCTCGCGCTCGCCGCGGGCGCCGCCGTGCTCGCCGCCGTCGCCTCGCCGGCCCGCGCCAACGGCCGGTTCCCCCAGGCGATCGATCTCAGGCTCACCCCGGACGACGATCAGGTGATGGCGCTGCAGGCGACGTTCGGCCTGCTGCTGACCCAGGACGGCGGCGACACGTGGCGGTGGATCTGCGAGGACGCGGTCGGGTTCGGCGGCGTCTACGATCCGGACTACGCGTTCACGTCGACCGGCCTGTTGCTCGCGACGACGACGTCGGCGTTCGGCCTGCGCCTGACCCGCGACTACTGCTCGTGGAGCCAGGCGCCCGCCGCGCTGAACAACACGTTCGTGTCGCAGGTCGAGGTCGGGCCCGACGGCGTCATCTACGCGATGGCCGCGGATCCGGTGGACAGCCAGCTCTACGTCTCGACCGACGACGGCGCCAGCTTCGTCGCGCGGTCGAACCCGGGCGCCGCCGGCGACTGGTGGGAGACGCTGCACGTCGCGCCGAGCGACGCCTCCGTGCTGTACCTCGCCGGGTTCCGGCTCGTCGACGGCAACAAGCAGTACCTCTTGTTCCGCAGCGACGACGCCGGCGCGAGCTGGGACCCGCTGCCCGTCACCGACTTCACGTTCGGCGGCGTCGGCTCGGATCTGCAGGTGGTCTCGATCTCGCCGACCGATCCCGACGTGCTCTACGCCCGCGTGTTCCACGCCAACGGCACCTCGATCGGCGACGATCTCTATCGCTCGGCCAACGGCGGCCAGAGCTGGGCGCGCGTGTTCCAGTCGGTCGACGACGTGACGGCCGTGGTGTTCCGCGCCGCGGGCGGGGTCGTGCTCGCGACTCGCGACAACGGCCTGCACACCTCCACCGACGGGATCACGTTCGGCGCGGCGATCGAGTCGCCGCCGGCGCACTGCCTGCGCGAGCGCGGCGGCACGCTCTACCTGTGCTCCAACGGCCACATCCCGCACCTGATGGGCGTCGGCACGTCGGCGACGACCACGGGCTGGCAGTCGATCCTCGCGTTCACCCAGATCGACGGCCCGCTCGACTGCGCGGCCGGCACCGACCAGCACGAGGTGTGCGAGGTCCAGCGGTGGTGCTCGATGCAGTGTCAGCTCGCGGTCGAGGGCTTCCCCGAGTGCGACGAGACTTGCCCGGTCGTCACGATCGACGCCGGCCCGACCTTGCCGGACGGCGACATCATCATCGACCCGCCGCCCGGCGACGACTGCTGCAACGTCGGCGGCGGCCCGCACGGCGCCGCCGCGCTCAGCGTGCTCGTCGCGCTCGGCCTGGTGCGGCGTGGCCGGCGCCGCCGGCGCTGAGCCGCGCGGAGCTGCACCTGGCGCGGTGGAGATCGTCCGCAACCGCGGGCCGGCCACGGCGATAGGGCCGGGCATGGTCATCATCGCGTTCCTGCTCATCGTCGACCTCGGCGTCCTGCTGAAGGCCCTGTGGCACCGGAGCTGGCCGTCGGCCGCGGCGGTCGCCCTCGTCGGCTACGTCACCGCCGGGCTGCTCGCCCGGAGCGTCCGCGCCGACTGGCCGCTGATCCCGGTCGTGGTCGAGCGGGGGATCGCCGCGGTGATCGCGGTGCTCGTCGTCCTCCCCGGCGCGGTGTTCGCCCTGGAGCGCGCGCGGCGCGCCGCGGGCACGTCGCACCGCGAGGTCGCCGACCTCGTCGCGCTGGTCGCGATCCTGAACTTCGCGTCGCTGGCGTTCGCCGACGTCACGGGGCGCGTCTGAGCGCCGGGTGCTACGGGCACCACCGCGCGGCGACGCCGCGGCGGGAGGTGCCGCCAGGCGGCGACAGGAACCCGCCGCCGACCGCCCACAGCGCGCCGTCGGGCGCGGCCCACGCGCCGTGGAAGTCGGTGAGCGGCGCCGCGGCCTGCTCGTCGGTCCACGCGCCGGTCGCGCGGTCCTTGCGCAGCTTGAGCCCGCCGAACCCGACGACCAGGACGTGATCGGCGCCGCACGCGACGCCGGCGGTCAGCGACTGCTCGGCGACGCCCGGCTCGAGCGCCCACGCCGCGCCGTCCCACCGCCACACGCCCGGGCCGCCGACCGCGTAGACCTCGTCGCGCGCGCAGCCGTGCACGGTGGTGAGCCGGGTCGAGGCGCCGAGCTCGCCGGCGTGATCCTCCCAGGCGGCGCCGTCCCACCGCCACGCGGTGCCGCCCTCGCCGACGATCCACACGTCGTCGGCGGCCGAGCCCCACACCTTGAACAGCGTCGCGCCGCGCGCGGGGAGCGCGACCCGGGTGAGCGCCGCGCCGTCCCACCGCAGCACCAGATCGTCGTCGTCGGTGGCCTCGCCGTCGGGCATCCCGCCGACGAGCCACACGTCGTCAGGCGCCGCGCCCCACACGCCGTACAGCGTCGCGTCGACGCCGGTGGCCAGCGGCGTGAAGCCATCGTCGCCGCCGCGCAGCACCAGGCCGCGCTCTCCGACCAGCCACACGCCGCCCGCGCCGTCGCTCCAGCCCCACCACACGGTGTCGTCGCCGGGCACCTCGACCGGGGTGATCTCGTCCCCTCGCCAGCGCAGCACGCGCGCCGCGGGCGCGCCGTTGCCGAGCTCGCCGCCGACCAGCCAGCCGGCGTCGGCGTCGTCGCCGAACGCGGCGAGCAGCGCGCCGCCGGTGGCGTCGTGCTCGACCTGCCAGCCGGGCTCGCACGCCGGGGCGTCGTCGCCGCACGCGGCGGCGGTGGTCAGCCCGAGCGTGACGCAGGCGACGGCGAGGCGGTGCATGACGCCGCGCACGGTAGCGGCTCGACGCGACACTTGGAAGCAGACGGAGCCCGCGCGGCTCTGGTATCAGGAGGCGTGCGCCTCGCCGTCGCCTCGCTCGTGCTGCTCGCCGCCTGCGGCGCGGGCGGGGACGGGGGCGGGGGCGGCGGAGATGACGACGCGGTCGACGGTGGGCGCGTCGGCGACGCGGCGCCGGTCGAGTGCCCGGCGGCCCCAGCGCTCGAGCTCGACGTGTGCATGCGCGACGGGACCACCCCGTGCACCGGCGAGCCGGGCGAGCCGATGCAGCTCGTCGAACATGTCGCCGGCGGCGAGGTCCCGCTGGTCGTCGGGCCGCAGGGCCTGTCGATGGTCGTGTTCGGCGCGCGCGCCGCGGGGATCGCGCTCGGCGACCCGTCGATGCCCGAGGCGCCCGGCCACCCCGAGCTGCTGATGGTCGCGCGGGTCGACGGCGGTCCCGACGATGGCACCGAGGTCGCGTACTACGATGGCTACCCGGCGTTCGCCGACGCCGGTGGCGGCGAGGCGACGGTGAACGGCCAGTACCTGGTGATCCTCGGCCCGCCCGAGACCCTCGACCACCTCGCGATCGAGGTCGAGGCGACGTTGACCGATCGCGAGGGGACCGTGCGATGCGGCGCGACGACGATGGTGCTGGTACCGTGGCCGTGATGCGACTCCTCCACGGGGTGCTGATCGTCGCGTGCGCCGGGCTCGCCGGCTGCGGCAGCGGCTGCAGCGATCCCTCGCCGTCGTCGGAGACGTGCGAGGCCACCGCGCTGACCGGGACGCCGACCGACGTGACGCTGGGCCGCATGGACGGTGAGACGTTCGTCGCGTACGCCGACGGCGACGTCGCGTCGCTCGTCTACGGCGGCCAGGGCTTCCCGATGCTCGTGTTCCGCCTGCAGGTGCGCGGCGCCGGCCTCGGCGACTGCATCCCCCAGGCGACGACCGTGTACCGCGGCGAGTCGGTCGTCGGCAGCGAGACGCTGCCGCTCGTCGCGGACCAGGTCCTGCCGGACCTGTGGCTCACCGGCGAGGCGCTGGTGATCGTGTTCGACGCCTCCGAGGGGGACCTCGTCACGGCCGAGGCCGTGGTCGGCGGGGCGACGACGCGCGTCCAGCTCTGGGTCGGCTACGAGGGTGATGCGGACGCGGCCGTGCCCGACGCCGCGGTGCCCGATGCGTGGAACTGGGACGCGGCGCCCGCGCCAGACGCGACGCCGCCCGACGCCGGGCCGTAGGCGCGGCGATATCATCGTGTCGGGTCGTCCCGCGGCGCACTGCGCGATATGTTGGTGCGCGATGCTCCGATGCGTGCGGCTCTGGCCCGTGCTGATGGTCTCGATCTCGGGATGTGCGGATGACCGCAACATGCGTCGTCCATCGGTCGCCGCCGCCGACCGCGACACCACGGCGGCGGGCTCCGTCGACGGGGACGACGGCGTTTCCATCGACGTCGCAGGGCGCCGGATCTCGGTCCCGGACGGCTGGTCGGTGGTCACGGCGGCATCCGTCCCGGTCCCGGACGATGGTGTGGCTCTCGTGGGGCCGAGGCATGCGGAGTTCATTCCGTCCATCGTTGTCCAGCCGCTCGCGGTTGGTGACTTGCCACCGGCCATCGATGATGCCCAGTGTGCCGCGCTCGGTGCTGAGCTCGCGCGGCTGCAAGGGGTGAGGCTGATCCGCGGGGCTGTTCACGTCGTCGGCGACGCGCACGGCTGCAGCATCGCCGTCGAGTCGACGTCGACGGACCAGGCCGCCGTCCAGTACGTGCTGTCCGATCGCGAACGTGCCGTCTCCGTCATGTGCAATCGAAGCGCTGCGGGTGACGCGCATGCGGATCGGACGTGCGTCGAGATCCTGCGCGCGGTCTGGGCGCGCTAGGGCTGCGCTCGCGCGCCCTCTACGACCGCCCGGTCTATCAGTCCGAGAGGCGATCGGTTGCTGCAGCCGGACGCAGGGCCGTAGACCGGCGGTCACCCCGCGGCGGCGACGCGACCTCGCGGCACGGGACGCAACCACGGCGCGCGGCCTTCGATAGGATGCGCACCATGCGTGTACAACGGTGCGTGGTTGTCGCCTTGGCGACGGCGTCGATGGCGATGGTGTCGGTCGCGGCGGCCGACGAGCCGACGGCCGCGGACAAGGCGGCGGCGGAGCAGCTGTTCCGCGACGGCAAGAAGGCGATGGACGCCAAGGACTACCCGCGGGCGTGCGAGGCGTTCCAGGCGAGCCAGGAGGCAGCGCCCGCGGTCTCGACGCTGGCGAACCTCGCCAACTGCCGGGAGCTCAATCGCCAGCTCGCGTCGGCGTGGAGCCTGTTCCTCGAGGCGGCGAAGCTGACGCGCGGCGACAAGCAGCAGGCGAGCCTGCACAAGACGATGACGGAGCGCGCGGCGAAGCTGGAGCCGCGACTCTCGTACCTGACCGTGTCCGTCCCCGACGAGAGCCGGATCGACGGCCTGGTGATCGTTCGCAACGGCGAGCCTCTCGACCCGGGGGTGTGGAACCGTGCGATCCCGGTGGATGGTGGCGACTACGTGATCGGCGGGCGGGCGCCGGGGCACGAGGAGTGGAGCACGACGGTGCATGTGGTCGACGAGGGCGGCCGGGTGAGCGTCGACGTGCCGAGGTTCAAGGAGGCGACCAAGCTGGTGCCGAAGCAGGACCCGGGTGCGGGCGGGGAGCCCAGCGACGCCGTCGCGACGACGTCGGTCCCGGGGCTGGGCGGCGAGGACCGGCGCGCGCCGGGCGGGACGTTCACGGGGGCGCGCAAGGTCGCCGTCGGGCTGGGCGTGATCGGGCTCGGCGGCCTCGCCGCGGGCGCGCTGTTCGGCTCGCAGATGAAGGGGCTGCGCGAGGATGCGCTGGCGATCTGCCCGGAGACGACCTGCCCGCGCGCCGACGAGGCCAACGCCCTGCGCGACGACGCCGAGGGCAAGGCGCTGCTCGCCAACGTCTCGTTCGGCGTCGGCGCCGCGGCGCTGGTCGGCGCCGCGGTGCTCTGGCTCACCGGCGGCCCCGCCGAGTCCGCCGAGCCGCCGCGCGCCACGCTGTCTCCGTCGGTGCGACCGGGCTATGCCGGACTTTCGCTCGGAGGGAGCTTCTGATGCGCGCGTACGTCGCGCTCGCATCAGGGCTGTTCGCCGCGGCGGCGCTCGGGGTTGGCTGCCGGGTCGACCTGCCGGAGTTCGTGCCGGGGGACGAGCCGGACGGTTCGGTGCCTCCAGATGCGAGGTACGCGCTGCATGAGCCCCGTCCTTCCAGTCGCCGCGCCGAGCCGGCAGGGTTCCGGCCATGGCCCACGATCAGCGCCGGCGACGGCAGCAGCGTAGCGACGACGGCGTAGCGGCCGCAGCGACCGA
>WYBA01000113.1 GCA_011526095.1 Myxococcales bacterium
GGCCTCCTCGCCGGCGATGCGCCGGCAAGCCCCTAGGATCCGCGCTCCCGATTATGCCGCGTTCACCGCTCGCTCCCCGTCGGGCCAGCACCCCCTACGCGGCATAACCGCGTGCTCGGCATAATGCAACCACCACCACGCCGCGGTCCACCACGGCCACCTGCGCGTCACCGGCGAGGCGCCGCACGCGCTGCGGTTCGAGCGGGCCGGCGACACGCCCTACGTGACCGACGTCGTCGCCGAGGTCAGGGCCGCCCTGCGCGCGCTCGGCTTCCGCCCGGCGGACATCACGCGCGCCGTCGATCAGGCGAGCGCCCACGTGGACGCGGGCGCGCCGCTCGACGCCTGGCTCCGAGCGGCCCTGCGCGCGTGCCCGCGACCGGCGACGTCATCACCAGCGTGAGCGTCTGCGTGTCGCCGCTCGTGAATGCACGGCGCTCGCACCCCGACGAGGAATCCGAGCTGTGCTGGATCCCGAGCACCGTCCTTCACCTGACGGGCTCGCCGCCGCTCGCCCGCCGCGCAGCGAGCGGATCTCGGGCAGCTCGACACCCAGACCTCGTTCTGGTCGACCCTCTGAGCCGGGCCTCGCGACAGCGAGGCCCGCCTCGCGCCTCACACCACGCGCAGGTGCGCCTTCGGTCCGGCCGTGAGCAGCTCGACCGGGCCCCAGTCGGGCTCGCGCAGGTAGCGCACCAACCCGGCGGCGAACCCGACGCCGTGGGCGATGTGCAGCACGGGGAAGATGCCCCACACCGTCGGGATCGCCGCGGGGCCGAGCGCCTTGCCGACGCGCACGGCCTCGGCGCCGGTGGCGAGCGCGTAGGCGGCGAGCGCGGCGGGCGCGACGGGCCACAGCGGCGGCACCAGCAGCAGCGTCGCGCCGCCCACCACCATCAGGAACGGGATCATCGGGCGCACGCTGAGGAACTTGCCGAGCTTGAGCAGCGTGCGGGCGCGACCGCGTCCGTACTTGTAGTACTGCTGCGCGAGCTTCTTGTACGAGTCGCGCGGGTAGTAGTGGACCTCGATGTCGCGCGACAGGAACACCTTGCCGCCCTGGTCGATGAGCCGCTGGTTCAGCTCGGCGTCCTCGTTGGTGATCGCGCGCGGGTCGTAGAGGCCGACGGTCTCGAACACCTTGCGGCGGAACGCGCCGAGGAACACGGTGTCGACGTAGCCCTCCTCGGCGGCGGAGCGGTACTTGGCGCCGCCGACGCCGAGCGGGCTCTCCAGCGCCGCGCACAGCGCGCGCTGGAACGCGCTCTTCGCCTTCGCGCGCTGGGCGCCGCCGACGTTGTCGGCGCCGCTCTTGTCCAGCGCGGCGATGCACGCGCTGACGTAGCTCGGCGCGTACTCGCAGTGCACGTCCATGCGCACGACGACGTCGCCGCGCGCCACCTTGACGATGTGGTTGAGGCCGGCGGCCTGCAGCCGCTCCGGGTTGTCGATCATGCGGATCCGCGGGTCCTCGGCGCTCAGGCGGGCGAGGATCTCGCGCGTGGCGTCGGTCGAGCGGCCATCGGCGACGAGGATCTCCATGCGATCGGCCGGGTAGTCCTGGGCCTGCACGGTCCGGATGCACGTCTCGATGTAGCCCTCCTCGTTGAAGGCGGGCATCGCGATGGTGACGAACGGCGGTTGCGCCATGGGACGGGCATCTTACCGCGCCGAGGCGCGCACGACCCAGACCCCCGCGCCGAGGATCAGCGCGCCACCGGCCGCGGCGGTCGGACCGAGCGGCTCGCCGAACGCCAGGTATCCGCACAGCACCGCGACCAGCGGCTCGAGGAACGTCAGCACCGCGGCGCGCGCGGGCGCCACGACCGACAGGCCGCGGACGAACGCGATGCCGGCGCCGGCGCCCAGCACGACCGAACCGAACACGAGGTAGGCCAGGTCGGTCGCGGAGATCGCGGCGAACCCGCCGCCGCCGAGCGGCGCGAGCAGGACCGCGGCGCCGAACGCGTGCAGCGCCATCATCCGCGCCGCGCCGATCCGCGGCGCCAGCCGCCGCACGACGAACACGTTGCCGGCGTAGGCGAACGCGCTGATCGCGCCGAGCGCGGCGCCGAGCCCGAGGCCGCCGCCAGCGCCGGCCTGCCACGGCTGGAGCACGAGGGCGAGGCCGCCGGTCGCGACCAGCGCGGCGGCGGGCGCGCCGGGCACGCGCGTCCGGTCGATCGCGGGCGCGGCCAGCGCGATCAGGATCGGCGCGAGGTAGTGGGTGAGCACGGCGATCGCGACCGACGTGCGCTCCATCGCGCCGAAGAACGTGACGACGTTGATCGCGTCGAGCAGGGTGTTGGCGGCGAGCAGCGCGAGCGTCGCGCGGGTCCACGTCGCCGGCGGCTCGCGCCACGCAAGCGGTAGCGCGGCGAGGCCGATCAGCGCGAACACGATCGGGCTGGTCACCGACGCGGGCAGGCCGGTGCCGCGCAGGACCAGGCTCCACGTCCCCCACAGGCACGCCGCCGCCGCGATCAGCGCGACGCCGCGCCGCGGGGACATCGTGGACGACACGGCGGCACGATAGCATCGGCGACGTGACCGACGAGGCGGCGCCCGATCGCGGCGAGGTGTTCGTGCGCGCGTTCCACGCGCGGCGACCCGGCGTGACGCGAACCGCGTTCGCGCGCGGCGGCAGCTACGACCTCGTCGCGGCGGCGGTGCCGGCGGGCGCGCGCGTCGTGGAGCTGGGGTGCGGCGACGGCGCGCTGCTCGCGCGGCTGGTGGCGCGGGGGCACGATCCGGCGCGCCTGCTCGGCGTCGACGTGTCGCGTGACGAGCTGGGTGCGGCGCGGGGGGCGGGCGCCGCGGCGGTGGTCGCGCACGCGCGGGCGCAGGCGCTGCCGCTGCGCGACGGCGCGATCGATGCGGTCGTGAGCCACCTCGCGCTGATGGTGATGGGGCCGCTGGATCCCGTGGTCGCGGAGGTCGCGCGCGTGCTGCGGCCGGGCGGCGTGATGATCGCCGCGATCGGCGGCGGCCCGGCGGGCACGGGCGACGGCGCCGATGCGCACGCGTTCGACGTGTTCGTCAGGGCGCTCGCGCCGGCGGTCGCGGCGGCGGGCGGCGCGCCGCGGCTGGGCGATCCGCGGCTGCGCAGCGCCGCCGGGCTCCGCGCGGCGCTCGCGCCGCTCGGCGGCGAGGTGACGTGGACCGATCACTCGATCGTCCTCGACGGCGCGCTCGACGAGGTCTGGTCGACGCTGGCGAGCGCCTACGAGCTCGCCGTGCTCGACGCGCGTGCGGTCGCGGCGGTCCGCGCCGCGTTCGACGCCGGCTGCGCGCCGCTGGTGGGCGAGGTCGGCGTCGTGCCGTGCCGCATGTACGTGCGCGTGGTGCGCGCGACGCGCGGGTGACGCCGGAGACGTCCTTCGACACGGGCCTCGCTCGCGCTCGGCCCTGCTCAGGATGAGCGGGTCAGACGAACACGGAGACGGAGGCGGAGTCGGAGGCGGAGACGGAGACGGAGACGGAGACGGAGACGGAGACGGAGACGGAGACGGAGACGGAGACGGAGACGGAGTCGGAGGCTGCTCAGACGGGGGCGGCCGGACGCCACCGCGCGCGCTCCGGATCCGGAACCGCGCGGCGCGGCGCGCGGAGGGGTGAATCGCCGCGGCTTGCCGCGGCGAGAGGGGGCGGGCAGGCCCCCTCTCTAGACATTGAACAGGAAGTGCATGATGTCCCCGTCCTGCACCTCGTACGTCTTGCCCTCCATGCGCAGCTTCCCCGCGGCCTTGAGCCCCGCCTCGCTGCCGTGGGCCTCGAGGTCCGGCAGGCTGTAGACCTGCGCGCGGATGAAGCCCTTCTCGAAGTCGGTGTGGATCACGCCCGCGGCCTCGGGCGCCAGCGCGCCCTTGCGGATCGTCCACGCCCGGATCTCCTTCTCGCCGGCGGTGAAGTACGACTGCAGCCCGAGCAGCCGGTAGCACTCGCGCGCCAGCGTGTGCAGCGCCGGCTCGGCCAGGCCGTAGGCCGCGAGCAGCTCCTTGCGCTCGTCGTCGCCGCACTCGGCGAGCTCCGCCTCGATCTTGCCGCACAGCACGACGACGCCCGCGCCCTCGCGCGCCGCGCGCGCCTTGACCAGATCGCTCCACGCGTTGCCGGCCGGCAGGTCGTTCTCGCCGACGTTGCAGCAGTACAAGACCGGCTTGGTCGTGAGCAGGTTCCAGGTCGCGACCTCCTTGCGCTCCTCGTCGCTGCCCGCCAGCGTCCGCCCGGGCTTGCCGTCGGCGAGGTGAGCGAGCACGCGCTCGGCCAGCGCCAGCTCGGCCTTGCCCTCCTTGTTGCCGGTCTTGGCCGCGCCCTGCGCCTTCTTGACCCGCTTCTCGGCGGTGTCCATGTCGGCGAGCACCAGCTCGAGCTCGATGATGTCGATGTCGCGCATCGGGTCGACCGAGCCCGCCACGTGGACGACGTTGTCGTCGGCGAAGCACCGCACCATCATCAGGATCGCGGACGTCTCGCGGATGTTGGCGAGGAACTTGTTGCCCAGGCCCTCGCCCTTCGACGCGCCCTTGACCAGGCCGGCGATGTCGACGATCTCGACGATCGCCGGGATCACCTTCTGCGTCTGGATCAGCTTCTGGATCCGCTGGAGCCGCTCGTCCGGCACCGGCACCACGCCGACGTTGGGGTCGATCGTGCAGAACGGGTAGTTCGCGGCCTCCGCCTTGCCGGCGGTGAGCGCGTTGAACACGGTGCTCTTGCCCACGTTGGGCAGGCCGACGATTCCGACGGACAGAGGCATGGCGCGACGGCTTACCCCGCCGGGGCCCTCCGTGGCAAGTCGCGCCTGCGGCGCCCGGGCAGCGGGGGTGCGAGCGGCTGCCGGTCCGCCCGGATTGCCCGTGCCGCGGCCGCCGCGGATGCTGCGGCCATGCCCCGCCTCCGCGCCTGCCTGCTGCTCGCCGCCGCGGCCTCCCTGGCCGCCTGCGGCGACGACCACACCCCCGCGCTGCCCGACGCCGCCGGCGACGTCGACGCCGACCTCCCGCCGCCCGACGCCGACACCCGCGACATCCTGGACCGGCTGCGCGACCTCCCCGGCGTCGTCTCGGTCACCGAGCAGGCGACCGATCAGCCCGGCTACCGGCTGTTCGATCTCCGCATGACCCAGCTCGTCGACCACGCCGACCCGGACGGCCAGACGTTCACCCAGCAGATGACCCTGCTCCACCGCGACGAGGCCGCGCCGCTCGTCCTGGTCTCGACCGGCTACTGGAACTACTTCGGCGACGCGCGCGACGAGCTCACCGCGATGCTGTCCGCCAACCAGCTCGTCGTGGAGCACCGCTACTTCGGCGAGTCGCGGCCCGAGCCGGCGGACTGGACGCAGCTCACGATCGAGAACGCGGCCACCGACCACCACGTCGTCACCGAGCGCCTGGGCACGATCTACCGCGCGCCGTGGCTCGTCACCGGCGCGTCGAAGGGCGGGATGACCTCGGTCTACCACCGGCGGTTCTTCCCCGACGACGTCGCCGGCGCCGTGCCCTACGTCGCGCCGATCTCGTTCGGCGCGCCCGACTACCGCTACGACGCGTTCGTCGACGCGATCGGCCCGGCCGGCTGCCGCCAGGCGCTGCGCGACCTCACGGTCGAGCTGCTCACCGACCGCCGCGCCTACCTCGAGGCGCGCGCCACGACGCAGGCCCAGCAGGGCGGCTGGACCTACGACCGGATCTCCCTCCCCGCCGCGGTCGAGTCGGCGATCGTCTCGCTCGAGTGGGCGTTCTGGCAGTACGTCGGCGAGGCCGCGTGCGACGACGTCCCCGCGGTGACCGCGTCGGACGCGTCGATGTGGAGCTTCCTCGACATCGTGTCGAGCGTGACCAGCTCCTCGGACGTCTACGCCGGCGCGTTCGAGGCGTACTACTACCAGGCCGCGTTCGAGCTCGGCTACCCGGGCACGATGGACCCGCACCTCGAGGGCCTGCTCCAGCACGGCCCCGAGGCCTACGACGGGATGTACCCGGTCGGGGTCGCGGCCCCGACGTACGTCCCCGGCGCGATGGTGGACGTCGACGCGTGGGTGCAGGACGAGGGCGACCGGCTGCTGTTCGTCTACGGAGAGCTCGATCCGTGGACGGGCGGCCGGTTCGCGCTGGGCGACGCGGCCGACTCGCTGTCGCTGACCGCGCCGGGCCGGGATCACGGCGCCGGGATCGCCGACCTGCAGCCCGCGGATCGCACGGCCGCGCTCGCCCGGCTCGAGGCGTGGAGCGGGGTCACGCCGGTGCTGGCCTCGGCCCGCGCGCGCCGGGCGCCGGCGCCGCCGCGGGTGCCGCCCGCGGTGCTCCACGGCCTGCGCCTGCGCGCCGCCGCGGCCGTGCGGCGGTGATAAAACGGGGGCATGTCCGAGGCTCGCCGCACCGTCCTCGTCACCGGCTCCACCGACGGGATCGGCCGCCAGGTCGCGCTCGAGCTGGCGCGCGCCGGCCACACCGTGATCGTCCACGGCCGCACCCGGCCGCGCGTCGACGCCACGCTCGCCTGGCTGCGCGAGCAGGCGCCCGCCGGCGACGTCCACGGCGTCTCGTTCGACCTCGCGTCGCTGGCCTCGGTGCGCAAGGGCGCGGCCGAGGTGGTGAAGGCGTGGCCGACGCTCCACGTCCTGGTCAACAACGCCGGCATCTTCGCCGGCGAGCAGGCGCGCTCGGCCGACGGCATCGAGCTGACGCTGGCGGTCAACCACGTCGCGCCGTTCCTGCTCGTCCACCTGCTGACGCCCGCGCTCGAGCGCGGCGCCCCGGGGCGCGTCATCAACGTCTCGTCGATCGCCCACACCCGCGGCGTGATCCACCTCGACGACCTCGACCTCGATCGCGGCTGGACCGGCTACGCCGCCTACGCCCAGTCCAAGCTGGCGACGACGATGCACGCGATGAGCCTGGCCGAGCGCCACGCGCCGCAGGTCCTGTGCGCCTACAGCGTCCACCCCGGCGTGATCGCGACCAAGCTGCTGCGCCAGGGGTTCGGTCCGGTGCGCGGTGGGTCGGTGGAGCAGGGCGCGCGCACGATCGTCACGCTCGCGACCGCGCCGACGGTCGACGCGCCGAGCGGCAGCTACTTCGCCGACGGCGTCGCCACGCCTCCGGCATCGGCCGCGCTCGACGACGGCGTCCGCCGCGCGCTGTGGGACGCGACCGAGCGGCTGGCCGGCGTCGTCGCGGGGCCCCGAGCGGCCGGGTGATGGTGGCGCGGTGGTGAGCGAGGACGCGGCGGCGTACGCGGCGCGCCGCGCCGCCGCGCTCGCGCGGCTGGTCGAGGACGATCCGCGCGGCGCGTTCGACGGGTTCCGCTGGGCGCTGTGGTTCACCGGCCCGACGCCGCCGGATCGCGAGCGCCTGGCCGACGCGCTCGGCGTGCTCGCCCGGATCACCGTGGCGATGGGGCACCGCGAGCTGGCCGAGCGCTGCGCGCGCGCCTCGACCGACATCGACGACCCCGACGCGCTGTACGAGCTCGGCTACGAGCTGATCGAGGTCGGGCTGCCGGCGATCGCCGCGACCGTGCTGTGGCGCTGCCTCGACGTCGTGCCCGGCAGCGAGCAGGTCGTGATCGAGCTGGTCGCCGCGCTCGAGCGGCTGCTGCGCTACGGCGACGCGCTGGCGCTGCTGCGCGCGCACCCCGCGCTCGCCGGGGGCAGCTTCGTCTGCCGCTATCACCTCGCGTTCGACGCGATCATGGCGGGCGAGCTCGACGCCGCGCGCGACGCGGCGACGCGGCTGGCGCCCGCGCCCGACGACGGCGACCAGGCGTTCATGGCCGCGCGGATCGCCGCGATGCTGGCGCGCGCCGATCGCCTCGCCGGCGTCGCGCCGCTCGACGCCACCGACCTGCGCGGCTGGCACCACGTCGTCACCGGCGGCGTGCTGCTGCACCGCTCGCCCCACGGCTTCGCCGAGGCGATGCGGGGCCGCTACGCGTGGCTGCAGGACACCCGGTCGCTGGTCTGCGCAGGGGTCGAGCGGCTCGCCGGCGTGCTCGCCGCGTGGGGCATGCAGCCGCCGTGCGTCTACGCCCCGCCGGGCCGCGACCACGACGTGCTCGCGGCGCTCGTCACGCGCACGCTCGGGGTGCCCCGCGCGCCGTGGCCGGTGGTCGGCGTCCCGGCCCCGGGGCTGGTCGTCGCCTACGATCTCGCGGACGTCGCATGGCGCGACCTCGAGCGGCTGGTCGAGCGCCGGCCCGGGCAGCTGCTCTACGCCCAGGCCGGCCGGTGGGTCGAGGACGGCCCGGTGGCGCCCGACGTCACGATGCTGCTCCACCAGAGCGTGATCGCGCCGTGGGGGGCGCGCCTGGTGGTCGACGGCGAGGGCGCGACGCGGCGCGCCGATCCCGACGATCGCCCGGCCGAGGTGGTCGCGGCCGAGATCGCGGCGGCCGACCCGCTCGACGCGGACGACGTGGCCGCCGACGATCTGCCGGGGCTGTCGGCCCTGGTCGAGGCGGCGGGCGCGCCGGAGGTAGGGCGACGGGAGCGCCTGTGGGGCGGCTCGCCGGTGCGCTCCAACCGGTTCGAGTGACGCGCGCGGATTCCCTGTCGGGCCGCGCGAGCCGCGGTGCTAGGCTGGGAACGCCGTGAAGAAGATCCTGGTGGTCGAGGACGATCCCGTCAACCTGATGATCCTGTCCGACTTCCTGTCGGCGCACGGCTACGACACGCGCTCGGCCGTCACCGGCCCCGACGGGATCGACACGTTCCGCCGCGAGCGCCCCGATCTGGTGCTCGTCGACGTCCAGCTGCCGCGCAAGAACGGCTTCGAGGTGTGCTCCGAGGTCAAGGCCACGCCGGAGGGCGCGCGGACGCCGGTGCTGCTGATGAGCGCCGTCTACACCGGCCGCGAGCACCTCCAGCGCTACGCCTCGCCCGGCCTCGCCGACGGCTACCTGCTCAAGCCGTTCGACCTCGCCGAGCTGCTCGCCCGCGTGCGCGGGCTGATCGGGACCGCGTGATCGCGTGAGCGAGGAGCCCTGACCGCGGTGCGCTACCCCTCGTTCATCGCCGAGATGGACCGGGCGGAGCACCGGCCGAAGCTGTGGGCCGGCGTGTGGTCGGGGTACCTGATCGCGCTGGCGTTCGGGCTGCTCGCGTTCGGCGCGGTGGTGTTCGACATGTCGCCGCACGGCGACGCGTTCGCCGTGCTCGTCGTCGTCAAGCTCGCGACCAACACGGCGACGTGGTGGGGCCTGCGCCGGGACCGGTGGGCGCTGGACCTGATGACGATCAACATCACGGCCGACGTCGTGCTGCTGACCGCGCTCCTCTACTACACGGGCGGGCCGGGGAGCCCGATGCTCGCGGCCTACGTCATCGAGGTCGCGGTGATGGCCCTGTTGTCCAACCTGGGCGTCACGCTCCTGGTCTCGGGCGGGATCCTGGCGTGCTACGCGACGATGTCGACGCTGGTCGCGACCGGCGAGCTGGCGCCGACCGCGCCGCTGGCGCTGCGCCCGGACAACGGCTGGCAGGTCGCGGTGTTCGTGTTCTACGCCGCGTTCGCGATCGGCGTGCCGGCGTTCTTCTCGACGCGGATCCTCGCCCGGCTGCGCGAGAAGGAGCTGGCGCTGCAGGCGAGCACGGCCGAGCTGATCGAGGCCGGCAAGCAGCGCAGCGTGTTCCTGGCGTCGGTGACGCACGAGCTGCGGACGCCGATCCACGGGGTGCAGGGCCTGGCGGACCTGATCGCCGTCGGCGTCTACGGCCCGGTGACCGATCGCCAGAAGGATGCGTGCGGGGCGATCAAGCGCAGCGCGCAGTCGCTGCTGGGCCTGATCGACGACCTGCTCGCGCTGGTCAAGGCCGACGTCGGGCGGCTCGAGATCAAGCCCGCGCCGGTCGACTGCGTCGAGCTGGCGGAGCAGGTCGTGGCGTCGGTGCAGTGGATGCTCGGGACCAAGAAGCTGGTGCTCGCGACCGACACGGCGAGCGCGCCGACCGGGGTGATCAGCGATCGCCGGATGCTCGGCCACATCCTGGTCAACCTCGTCGCCAACGCCGCCAAGTTCACGCCCGAGGGCGGGCGCGTGAGGGTGCGCGTGCGCGGCGACGGCCCCGACGGGATCGCGCTCGAGGTCAGCGACACCGGCGTCGGGATCCCCGCGGATCAGCGCGCGGCGATCTTCGACGCGTTCCGCCAGGTCGACGGGTCCGACGAGCGGCGGTTCGGCGGCGTCGGCCTGGGGCTGGCGCTGGTGCGACGCCTGGTCGAGCTGCTCGGCGGCCGGGTCGACGTGGCGAGCGTCGTCGGCAAGGGCTCGACGTTCACCGTCCACCTGCCACGGATCGTGCCGGCGGCGATCGCGCCGGCGGCCCCCGGCCCGCGCTGGGACGACCTCACGCCGACGCCGGTGCCGACCCCCCGCGCCGTGGCCGCGGTGACGCGCGCGGCCCCACCAGCGGCGCCCGGCGACCACCGGCCAGACTGAGCCGTGCCGCCTACGCCAGGTGCGCGCGCAGCGCGTCGGCCAGCGCCGCGGGCTGGTGGCGCTGCACCGCGTGGCCCGCGCCCGGGATCGTGAGCGTCCGGACATCGGACAGCATGGCGGCGCGGCGGTCGCGCTCGGCGTCGGGCAGGCGCAGCGTCGAGGCCGCGCCGTCGATCACCAGCACCGGGCAGGTGATGCGCCGCCAGTAGGCCTCGGCGACGTCGACGCGGAACGGGTAGGGGCCCATCGTGAGGTGCAGCGGGTCGTGCTTCCAGCTCACGCCGCCGGCGACCTCGCGGGTGCCGTGCGCGACCAGCTCGCGCGCGTCCGCCTCGGCGAGCAGCGAGTCGTGCTTGCGCAGCCGCGCGGCGGCCTCGTCGGCCGAGGCCATCACCTTCGGCGCGCGCGCGCGGGCGCCGCGCCACGCGTCGAACCACCGCGCCGTGCGGTCGGGCAGCGCCGCGGTGGCGCCGCTCTGGTCGGGTGGCCCCTGGCCCTCGATCAGCGCCAGTCGCCGCACCCGGTCGGGGCGCGTCCCCGCCCAGTAGGCGGACACGCTGCCGCCCATCGAGTGGCCGACGAGGTTCACCGGGGCCGGGCCGAGCCGGCCGATCAGGTCGTCGAGATCGGCGGCGTAGTCGAGGAAGTGGTAGTAGCCGCCGCCGCCGATCCAGTCGCTGTCGCCGTGGCCGCGCAGATCCGGCGCGATCACGCGGTAGCGGTCGGCGAGGCGCGCGGCGAGGGGCGCCCACGTCCACGCCAGATCGAGGAAGCCGTGGACCAGCACGACGGGCTCGCCGTCGGCGGGGCCCCACTCGACGACGTGGTAGGTGAGGCCGGTGGCGAGGGCGACGCGGCGGTGGCGCGCGGACGACGTCGTCACCGCGGTCACTCGAGCCGCCGCGCCCACCGCCCGAACAGCCAGAACACCAGGCCGACGGCGAGGAACGGCAGGAAGAACACCCAGCCGACGAACGTGCCCTCGTCGGCGGCGCCGTAGTAGACGATCGCGCCGAGCTGGCCGAGCAGCAGCACGATCAGCGCGAGCATGTAGCCGACCATCTGGATCTTGCGGCGCTTGATGCCGCGCTCGAGCAGCTTGAGGAAGTGCTGCGCCTCGTCGGGCGACAGCTGCTGGATCGCGCGCTCGACGTCCGAGAGGTTCTTCGGATCCATCGCGCGCTCCGCCAGGTCGGCGGGGTTGTTGGGGGGCGCGGGGGCCGCGGGCATCGGGCGCACGCTAGCACGGGCACGCCGCCGCGGCGCCCGCCTCTGCCTCCGTCTCCGTCTCCGCCTCCGTCTCCGCCTCCGCCTCCGCCTCCGTCTCCGCCTCCGTCTCCGCCTCCGTCTCCGCCTCCGCCTCCGCCTCCGCCTCCGCCTCCGCCTCCGCCTCCGCCTCCGTCTCCGTCTCCGTCTCCGTCTCCGTCTCCGTCTCCGTCTCCGTCTCCGTCTCCGCCCCGGCCCGTGGTAAGCCC
>WYBA01000114.1 GCA_011526095.1 Myxococcales bacterium
CTCGCTGTCGCTCGGGCCGCTCAGGACGCACGGATCTTGGGTCCCGACGAGGAATCCGAGATGTGTTGGATCCTGAGCAGCGTCCTTCGGCACGGGCCTCGCTGGCGCTCGGCCCAGCTCAGGACGAGCGGTGCCTGGCAGCGGAGACGGAGACGGAGGCGGAGACGGAGACGGAGACGGAGGCGGAGACGGAGACGGAGACGGAGACGGAGACGGAGACGGAGACGGAGGCGGAGGCGCGCCCTCGAGCTGGCGCACGCGGCGGCCGAGCGCGTCGAGCGTGGTGGAGGTGTGCAGGCACTGCGCGATGCCGATCGCGCCGGCAGCACACCCGATGACTCCGAACAGCAGACCGGGGTCCATGGTGCTCTGCCGCTCAGGCAACGCGAGTGCCACGCGCGCCGCGCGAGCGAGCTCGCGCAGTTGCGCGCAGCTCGTGAACGGAGTGGGTGTCAGGCGCTCGACAGTCGTCGAGGCCTCGACGTGGCGCCGGCGCAACATGCGACGTGGCGCTGGCGCAACACCTGTGCGCCGCCCATCGCGCGGAGCCGAGCCGCGCGCCCGGCGCGGCTCCCGTCGGCTACAGCCCGTACTGCACGGTCAGCGTCACCTCGTCGGCGTCCGTGTAGACGCCGCCGAACGTGCCCTCGCCGCCGCCGTAGATCGCGGCGGCGATCTCCAGCGCCCAGTGGTCGTGGCCGGACAGCTCGAGCGCGGGGCGGGCGGCGTAGCTGCCGGAGTCGACATCGAAGAACCCGAGCGCGGTCAGCGTCATCGGGCCGCTCCGCGGGTTCCACGACACGCGCGTGCCCACGATCGTCAGCTGGTCGCCCTTCGTCATCTGGAACACCTGCTCGCCCTCGGGCACGTCGAGCACCCGCAGGTGCGACGCCTCGACCACGACCGACAGCTCGGTGCCGCGGTCGTAGTCGAGCGACAGCGTCGCCGAGGCCTGCGCGAGCTGATCCGGCCGCCCGAGCACCGGGCCGGCGCCGGGCACGACCAGCACGGTGTTGACCTTCGGCGACCACGCCGCGTCGAGCTTGATCCCGAGCGGCTCGATCCGCGTCGCGAACGCCGCCCCGGCGTGGACCCGGCGCGGCTGGTCGACCGTCACCGCCGCCACGCCCTGCTGCGCCAGCAGCGCGACGCGCTCGGCGAGCGCCTCGGGCGTCAGCATGTCCGGCGGCGTCATGATGAGGAAGTCGCGCAGCTCGTCCGCGACGGCGATCCGCGGCGTGCGCTCGTGGCCCCACAGGAAGTACGCGTGCACGTCGAACCGGCGCGTCTCGATCGAGCCCTGCGCGCCGAGCTCGCCGGTGTCGATGCCGTTGTCCGGATCGCCGCCGATGCCGAGGATCGGCGACACCGTCGGGCCGAGCATCGGGTCGTCCGCGAGCGCCGACACCAGCGCGCCGACCCGCCGCTCGGTCACCGTCGCCGCGTGCGGGCCGAGGATCGCGTAGTCGCCGTCGAGCAGGTCGAACCGGTTCTGCGGCGCGACCGGGATCCACACGCCCTGCAGCGACAGCGGGCCGGTGAACGCGCGCGCCGACAGCGCCAGCGTCGGGATGCGCAGCTCGTCGGGGTCGACCGCGATCCCGCGGCGCAGGTCGCGCGCGTTGACGACGTCGTTGGGGCTGAGCAGGTCGGCCGTCCCCCACGCGATGATCTGCTTGCCGAACCGGACGTCGAGCGCCGAGAAGTAGGCGTCCGCGTAGGTGTCCCAGATCTCGGCCTCGTAGCGCTCGACGCCGAGCTGCGTGTCCGCGTCGATCCCGAGCTCGGCGTCGGCGCGGCCGGCGACCTTCACCTTGTAGCGCGTGCCGAACCTCGACACGCTCTCGGCGCGCCCGTGGACGCGGAAGCCGAGGATGTCCTCGCCGCTGCCGGCGAGCGTCGACGACACGTTCGGCGGCGGGTCCTGGATCGTGTCGATCCCGAGCCGGCCGAACGCGAGCGCCTTGGTCTCGAGCCGGGTGTTGCCGCTGCCGGCGTCGTCGGTCGCGAGGTCGTCGGCGTCGAACGTGACGGTGGCGCCGACGTCGTCGAGGTCGTCGTCGATGCGGAACGAGTCGCCGTCGGAGGAGTCGTCCTCTCCGTCTCCGTCTCCGTCTCTGTTTCCGTCTCCGCCTCCGTCTCCGCCTCCGCCTCCGTCGTCCTCGACATCCGGCTCCGGTTCCGGCTCCGGCTCCGGCTCCGGCTCCTCCGCCCGGCGGTGGCTGCCCAGCCGGTCATCGTCCTCGTCGTCATCGCCGGTCCCGCCCGGGACGTGCGGCGGCTTCTTCTTCGCGGCCGGCCGCTTCTTCGCCGGCTTCTTCGCCTTCTTCTTGGCCCGCTGCTTCTTCGGCTTCCACACCTGCGCGCGCGCCTCACCCACGGCGCCGTCGGTCACGACGGCCGCCGCCGGCGCCGCGACGAGCGCGGCCAGCGTCAGCGCGAGCCAGCGAGCCATCCCGGATCAGTCGCGCTCGAGCGCGCGCTCCTCGAACTGCTCGAGCGGGATGTCGTCGCGGATGTCGATCTCCGTCACCTTCATGACCGTCGTGTGCTGGCGCTTGAGGTCCACCATCTTCGACTCCATGATCACCCACCGGCCCTCGACCTTCTTGACCTCCTGCACGGTCAGCCGCTTCAGCTCGTTGCCCGCGCCGTCGTAGAACCGGATCCGCAGCGGCAGGAACGAGTCCTTGGCGATCCACAGGTGGAGCTTGCCGTAGGCGCTCTCCTTCGACGTCGGCACCGCCTCGATCACGTAGCAGTCCTGCTTGCCGACCTTCTCGTCCTCGAGCCGCGTCGTGGTCGCGTCGTCGATGTCGCGGTTGTCGAGGTCGGCGTAGCTGTAGTCGGTGCCGACGAACGCGGCGTTGCGCTGCTTGCCCGAGATCCGGCGCGTCTTCGCGACCGCCGGCAGGTACAGCCACTGGGTGCGGTTGCCGTCGTCGTCGATCCCGAGGAACGACGTGCCGGCGACGTCTGTCGGCGACAGGAACCGCACGAACAGCCGGCGGGTGTCGCCGTCCTTGCGGCTGCGCATCACCACCTTGCGCTTGTTCTCCTGGCCGCGGTCGTTGACCAGCGCCATCGCGATCCGCGCCTCGGCGCCGCCGTAGCCGAGCGGATCGGTGTCGATCATCTTGTCGACGATCTGGTCGGCGGTCAGCTCCGCCTTGGCCTTCTTCTCCTTCGCGGCCTTGCCGCCGCCCTTGCCGGCGACGACGGGCGCCCCGCCGACGAGCAGCGCGGCGAACGTGCACAGGGCGGCGATCCGGGCGCGGCGGTGGGTCGTGAGCTGCATCCCCAACGATTCTGCAGCTTCGGGGCCACCGGATGCCCGCGCAATCTGCGTGAGCCATCGTACGGATCGCCGCCGTGCGTCATGGACGCGACCCCATGAACGCCCGTTCCCGTCGGAGCGCTGGCTGATCGACTTGCCGCCGGCGGCCGCGGCTGTCACGGCGAGCGTTCCTCACATCGGCGCCGAGGGCGCGGCGCCCCGTCGGGCACCCCGGCCCCACCCTGTGGTGCGGACGAGACACGCCGCCCGTGCGTTGTTCACGACTTCGCCGCCGCGGCGCGTGCTCCGGCCCGCTCGAGCGCTGGCCCTCGTCTTGCTGAATCAACCCGGGAGCAGCACGTCTTCGCTTCGAGTCTTCCTGTCCGGCGCGCTCGGGTACCCCCGCGCCGTCTCCTCGCAACGGTCCGCGTGGAGCGGTCGGCATCCAAACGCCGGGCGCGCCGGGCAGGAGGCTCACTATCCGCGGTGGCGTCCGTGGCGTCCTGCCGCATTCGCCGCGACGGGACTTTCTCGCGAGGCCTCGCGGGTCTAGATTCACGCCATGGCGTCCGTCCGCCCGCGAGCGACCGCACCGCGCCTGGCGCGGCTCGCCGTCGTCGCGATCGCGGTGCTCGCGCTGGTGCCGGCGTGGCTGGCGCAGACCGGCTGGGTGTGGGCGTGCGTGATGGACGACGAGGTCCGGGCGGCGCCGTGCTGCCCGGGCAAGCCCGGCGCGCCGTCGGAGGCGGATCGCGAGCGCGATCCGTCGCCCGCGGCGCACGCGATGTGCTGCGTCCCCGACGCGGTCGACCTGGCCACCGCGCGGCCGGCCGCGCACGCCGACGCCGCGCCGGCGCTGCCGCCGCGCATCGACGCGATCGCGGTCGTCACGCCGCCCGCGGCGGCCGCGGCGGTCGTCCGGGATCCGGACATCACCCCGCGCGCGACCGGCCCGCCGCTGTTCCTGTCGCACCTCGCGCTCCTGCTGTGATCGCCCGGTGAACCGCCGTGGCCGCTCGCGCGGCCGTCGTCGTCGTTCTCACCGAGAGGTCCGCCATGTTCACGCGCATCGCGCGCGCGGGGCTGCTGCCCGCCGCGCTGTCCCTGCTCCTCGTGCCCCCCGGCTGCGTCGCCGGGCGCGGCGCCGTCTCCGACACCGAGGTCGCCCGCGTCGAGCGGTCGCTCGGCGTCGACGCGCCCGACCCACGCGTCGCCGAGCGCGCGCTCACCGCCGCGGCCGTGACCGCCGACGACGTGATCGCCGCGGTCGTCGCCGCCAGCCCCGAGCTGGCCGAGGCGCGCGCGCGCGCCCGCGCCGAGCTGGCCGAGGTCGCCGCCGACGGCGCGCGCCCGCCGCCCGAGCTCGAGCTCGAGATCTGGGGCGCGCCGCTCGAGCGGCCGTGGGCGCTCGGCGACGCCGAGATGCTCATGGTCGGCCTGCGCCAGAGCCTCGACGCGCGCGGGCGCCGCGACGCGCTCGCGCGGGCCGCGCTCGGCGACGCCGAGGTGGCCGCGGCCGAGGTCGCGGCGACCGAGCTCGCGCTCGTCGGGCGGGCGCGCGTCGCCCACGCGGCGTGGCACCTGGCCAGCCGCCAGGTCGCGCTCCACGACGAGCACGGCGGCGTGGTCGCGGCGATGGTCGACGCCGTCGCGGCGGCCTACCGCGCCGGGCGCGCCGCGTTCGGCGAGACCGCGCGGATCGAGATGATGGTCGTCGCGATCCACCAGGACCGGATCGACGCCGAGCAGCGGCTGGCCTCGGCGCGCGCGATGATCAACGCCCTCGCCGGGCGCGCGCCCGACGCGCCGCTCGGCGCGCCCGCGGCGCCGGCGCCGCGCCTCGACGCGCTCGCGCTCGACGACCCGGGCGTCGCGTCGCTGGTCGCGCAGCAGGGGCGCGCCCGCGCCGAGCTGGCGAGCGCCGCGGCCGCGATCGCGCGCGCCGACGCGACGCGCGCGGCGGTGGCGGCGCAGGCGTGGCCCGAGGTGATGGTCGGCGGCCGCTACATGTACATGGCCGCGCACGACGCCCACGCGTGGGGCGCGATGGTGTCGTTCACGCTGCCGTGGCTCGACGGGCGGCGCGGCCCCGACGCCGAGGCCGCACGCCACCGGCTCGCCGCCGAGCAGGCCGCGGGCGACGCGACGCGCGCGGCGGTGCAGTACGAGCTGGCCGACGCCGCGGCGCGGCTGCGCGGGGCGCGCGCGCGCCTCGCCGGCCTGCGCGACGAGCTGCTGCCGCGCGCCGAGCAGCTCTACGACGCGACGCGCGTGGCGTTCGCCGGCGGGCGCGGCGGCGCCGATCCGGTGCTGAGCGCGCTGGACGCGTGGCTGGCGCTGCGGCTGCGGGTCGAGGGCGCGATCGCCGACGTGGTGATCGCGGAGGCCGAGCTCGAGCGCGCCGTCGGCGCGCCGCTGGCACCCGCACCCGCCACGGCGACGACGGGAGGTGGGCGATGAGCGACGACACGATGCACGAGGGCGAGGAGGCGCCGCCGCGCGGCGTCCGCGCGATGGCGATCGTGCGGTGGGTGCTGATCCTCGGCGCGGCCGCCGCGGCGACGTTCTCGATCCTCCACGCGACCGGCGTGATCGACGGCCACCGCGCCGAGGGCGGCGAGTGGTTCTGCCCGATGCACCCGCACGTCGTCCAGGATCACCCCGGCGACTGCCCGATCTGTCACATGACGCTGGTCGAGCGCGACGGCGCGTCGTCGCCGGGCGACCCCGGCGGCGCGGCCGCGCACGCCGCCGCCGACGGCGAGGGCGCGTACTGGTGTCCGATGCACCCCGAGGTTCACTCCGACGATCCCGACGCGACGTGCGAGCTGTGCGGAGGGATGAAGCTGGTGCCACGGCCGCCCCCGGACGGGGCCGCGGCCGGCGCGACCGACCCCGCGCTCGCGCCGCTCGAGCTGTCGGCCGATCGCGTGCAGCGCATGGGCGTCCGCACCGACACGGTCGCGCGGCGGCAGCTCGCGCCGACGCTGCGCGGGCTGGCCTCGGTCGCCGCGCCCGAGACCGGCTGGGCGCAGGTCACGCCGCGGTTCCCCGGGTGGATCGAGCGCGTGCTCGTGTCCGAGGTCGGCGCGCGCGTCACGCGTGGCCAGGCGCTCGCGATCCTCCACAGCCCCGAGCTGATCGCGGCGCAGGAGGAGTACCTCGCCGCGCTCGACTGGGCGGCGGTGCCGAGCCTGCCGGCGCGGCCGGGCGCGCCCGACGCCACGCCCGCGCCCACGCCCGACGACGCGCCGCCGCCGCTCGCGGCCGACGCGCGCCGCCGGCTCGAGCTGTGGGGCATGTCGAAGGCCGACATCGACACGATCACGCGTACGCGCAAGCCGCTGCGGACGGTGACGCTGCGCGCGCCGGTCGCGGGGCACGTGCTCGCGCGCGGCGTCGCGATCGGCAGCTACGTCCAGCCCGGCGCCGTGCTCTACGAGCTCGCCGACCTGTCGTCGGTGTGGGCGTGGATCGAGGTGGCCGAGCGCGATCTGTCGCGCGTCGCGATCGGCCAGGCGGCGACGCTGTCGGTCGCCGCGTTCGCCGGCGAGACGTTCACCGGCAAGCTGGCGTTCCTGTCGCCGACGGTCGACCCGGTGACGCGGACGCTGCGCGCGCGCCTGGTGCTGCCCAACAAGGACGGGCGGCTGCGCCCGGGGATGACCGGCGAGGCGTCGATCGCGCTGGCGCCGCGCGAGGTCGTGGCGATCCCCGACAGCGCGCTGATCGACACCGGCGGCGCGCGCTACGTCTACGTCGCGCGCGGCGAGGGCCGCTACGAGCCGCGCCGGGTCAACACCGGCGAGCGCACCGGCGGGTGGGCGGAGCTGCTGCCGGCGCCCGACGGGTCGATGCCGGTGGCCGAGGGCGACGTCGTCGTCACGCGTGGCACGTTCCTGCTCGACGCCGAGAGCCGGCTCGAGGCCCAGCTCGGCGGCGGCGCGGGCGCGGGCGCAGCGTCGGGCGCGGCGCCCGGGCACGAGGGGCACTAGCCATGGTGGCGCGGATCATCGAGGCGTGCGCGCGGCACCGCGTGATGGTGATCATCAGCGTGGCGATGGCGGTCGTCGTCGCGTGGTGGACGATCCGCCACACGCCGGTCGACGCGGTGCCCGACCTGTCGGAGCCCCAGGTCGTCGTCTACACCGAGTGGATGGGGCAGAGCCCCACGCTGGTCGAGGACCAGGTCACGTACCCGATCGTCAGCGCGCTGGTGTCGGCGCCCGGCGTCACCGACGTGCGCGGCCTGTCGATGTTCGGCATGTCGTTCGTCTACGTGCTGTTCGACGAGGACGTCGACCTGTACTGGGCGCGCAGCCGGATCACCGAGTACCTCGCGGCGATGCGCGCGCGTCTGCCCGAAGGCGTCGAGCCGCGGCTCGGCCCCGACGCGACCGGCATCGGCTGGGTCTACCAGTACGTCCTCGTCGACGACACCGGCGAGCGCGACCTGTCGGAGCTGCGCGCGCTGCAGGACTACGACCTGCGGCTGGCGATCGGCTCGGTCGCCGGCGTCGCCGAGGTCGCGACGATCGGCGGGTTCGAGAAGCAGTACCAGATCACGGTCGACCCGGCGCGGCTGCGCGCCCACGGCGTGACCGCCAGCGACGTCGCGCGCGCCGTCGCCGACTCGACCGGCGAGACCGGCGGCCGCGTCGTCGAGATGGCCGGGCGCGAGTACTACGTGCGCGGTCGCGGCTACATCGGCGCGCTCGACGAGATCGCGGCGATCGTCGTCGCGCCGCACGGCCCGGGGGGCACGCCGGTGCGCGTCGCCGACGTCGCGACGGTCGCGATCGGGCCCGAGCAGCGCCGCGGCGCCGCCGACTACAACGGGGAGGGCGAGGCGGTCGGCGGCATCGTCGTGATGCGCCACGGCGAGAACGCGCTGCAGGTGATCGAGCGGGTCGAGGCGCGGATCGCGGCGCTCCAGAAGTCGCTGCCCGACGGCGTGCGGATCGAGGTCACCTACGACCGCTCCGCGCTGATCGAGCGGTCGATCGACACGCTGACCGCCGCGCTGATCGAGGAGGCGATCGCGGTCGCGCTGGTGATCCTGATCTTCCTCTTGCACGTCCGCTCGGCGCTGGTGCCGATCCTGTCGCTGCCGGTGGCGATCGCGCTGGCGTTCATCCCGATGTACCTGCTCGGGATCCCGTCGACGATCATGAGCCTGGGCGGGATCGCGATCGCGGTCGGCGCCGCGGTCGACGCCGAGATCGTCATGGTCGAGGCGTGCCACAAGAAGCTCGAGCACGCCGCGCCGGGCGCGGACCGCCACGCCCTGCTCGCCGACGCCGCGCGCGAGGTGACGCCGGCGATCTTCATGTCGCTGTTGATCGTGGCGGTCGCGTTCCTGCCGGTGTTCGCGCTGACCGGTCAGGCGGCGAAGCTGTTCCACCCGCTGGCGTTCACCAAGACGTTCGTCATGCTCGCCGCCGCGGTCCTGTCGATCACGTTCGCCCCGGCGCTGCGCGACCTCGCGCTGCGCGGCGCGATCCGCCCCGAGTCGCGCCACCCGATCTCGCGCGCGGTGATCTCCGTCTACCGTCCGTTCGTCTACGTCGCGCTGCGCCGGCCGTGGACGACCGCGCTGATCGGCGTGTTCGCGATCGTCTCGGCGGTGCCGCTCGCGGCGCGCCTGGGCCACGAGTTCATGCCGCCGCTCGACGAGGGCGACGTGCTGTACATGCCGATGACGCTGTCCGGCGTGTCGATCGAGCAGGCGCGCGATCAGCTGCAGCGCCAGGACCGGATCCTGCGCGAGTTCCCCGAGGTCGCGAGCGTGTTCGGCAAGGTCGGGCGGGCCGAGACCGCGACCGATCCGGCGCCGCTGGCGATGGTCGAGACGACGGTGCGGCTCAAGCCGCGCGGGCAGTGGCGCAAGAAGCACGTCGAGCGGTGGTGGTCGGGGTGGATGCCCGACGCGATCGCCGCGCCGTTCCGCGCGCTGTGGCCCGAGGAGCGGCCGCTGACGTGGAACGAGCTGACCGCCGAGATGAACGACCACCTGCAGTTCGCCGGGTGGACCCACGCCTGGACGTACCCGATCAAGGCGCGCGTCGACATGCTGTCGACCGGCATCCGCACCCCGGTGGGCATCAAGATCCTCGGCGACGACCTCGACGAGATCGAGCGGCTCGGGCTGCAGCTCGAGGAGCTGCTGCGCGACGTCCCCGGCACCCGCAGCGTCGTCTACGAGCGCAGCCACGGCGGCCTGTACATCGACGTCGTGCCGCGGCGCGATCAGCTCGCGCGCTACGGGCTCACCGTCGGCGACGTCGGGCGGATCGTCGAGCAGGCGATCGGCGGCGCGCCGGTCGCGACGACGATCGAGGGGCGGACGCGCGTGACGATCAGCGTGCGCTACCCGCAGGACCTGCGCGCCGACCTCGACGCGCTGCGCGCGCTGCCGGTGCCGGTGGCGTCGAGCGGCGGCGGCGGCGGCGGCGCGGGCATGATGAAGTCGGGCGCGGTGGCGCGCCCGCGGCCGGAGCGGTGGGCGCAGATGGGCGACATGGGCGGCGCCGGGCGCGGCAGCGGCGCGCCGTCGAGCCGGCCGCGGCTCCCCGAGCCGAGCGTGACGTCCGACGTGCCGATGGGCCCGACCGGTAGCGGCAGCGGCAGCGGCGGCATGGGCGGCGGCGGCGCGGCCCCCGGCATGGGCGCCTCGCCGATGGGCGGCGGGTGGACCGGTGCCGGCGCGGCGCCGGGCGGCCTCGCCTCGCCCGCCGCGGCGTGGGTGCCGCTCGGTGAGCTCGCCGACGTCGTCGTCACCGAGGGCCCGCCGATGGTGCGCAACGAGGACGGCCGGCTCGCCGGCTACGTCTACATCGACATCGACGACGACGCGCGCGATCTCGGCGGGTGGATCGACGAGGCGCACGCGCGCGTCGACGCGGCGCGCGCGGACCACTCGCTCCACGTGCCCGAGGGGTTCGAGCTGCGGTGGAGCGGCCAGTACGAGCAGCTCGCGCAGATGCGCGAGCGCATGAAGCTGGCGATCCCCGCGGCGCTCGCGGTGATCGTGCTGCTCTTGTGGATGCAGTTCAAGAACCCGGTCGAGGTCGCGATCGTGCTGCTGTCGATCCCGTTCGCGCTCGTCGGCAGCGTGTGGCTGGTGTGGCTGCTCGACTACCGGCTGTCGACGGCGGTGTGGGTCGGCGTGATCGCGCTGATCGGCCTCGCGGCCCAGACCGGCGTCGTCATGATCGTCTACATCGACAACGCATTCCACCGGCGCAAGGCGGCCGGGCGGATCCGGAACCTCGACGACATCGTGTGGGCGCACCTCGAGGGCACGGTGATGCGCGTGCGCCCCAAGCTGATGACCGTGACGACGATGCTCGTCGGGCTGGTGCCGCTGCTCTGGGCGGACGGCTCCGGCGCCGACGTGATGAAGCGGATCGCGGCGCCGATGGTCGGCGGGCTGGTGACCAGCGCGATGCTGACGCTGGAGATCCTGCCGGTGATCTACACCTACTGGCGCCTCGACCAGCTCATCCTGGAGCGGCTCGTCGAGCTCGATCCGGCGCGGCGCGCGCGGATGATCCGCACCGCCCACGCCGCGGCCGCGCTCGCCGTCGCCGCCGCGGCGTTCGTCGTGCTCCCGATCTACGTCGACGTCCCTCGCGCGGCGTGGGGCGGCGGCGCGCTCACCGCGGCCGCGCTCGCCGCGGCGGCGTTCGTCGTCTACCTGGCGCAGCGCCCCGCGGCCAAGCGCCTGGTGTGGCCGCCGGGCAAGCGCGGTTGATCCGCGTTATCGTCCCCGGGTTCCAAGGAGGAGGAGAGCATGCGGACGATCTCGAAGACTGCGCTCGTGAGCATCGGCCTGGTGTCGCTCGTCGGCACGGCCTCGGCCGGGGACCCCAAGGCGGGCAAGCCCGCGCCGAAGGACGCGCCCGCGGCGATCAAGCCGAAGGAGCCGCCGCCGCCGCCGCCGGTCCCGGAGCCGACGCCGGAGCTGAAGGCGCAGGGCAAGAAGATGAAGGGGACGTGGAAGTGCGTCGCCGAGATGTACCTGCCCGACGGCACGACCTACCAGAACAAGTTCACGATCAAGATCGCGCTCGACCTCGACAGCATGTGGCTCAAGACCACGATGACCGAGGCCAAGAAGAAGGGCGTCAAGAAGCCGTTCAAGTTCACCGCGCACCAGACCTACGACGCGGCGACCAAGACGTGGCACCAGCTCATGGTGTCCAACATGGGCACGTGGGCGAAGTCGACGTCGGCGGGCCCCGACGCCAGCGGCAAGGTCACGTGGGAGGGCACCTCGTCGATGGGCGGCCAGGACTTCAAGAGCCGCGACTTCGAGGAGTGGACCGACAAGAAGTCGTGGCACATGTGGGGCGAGTGGTCGCCCGACGGCGCGTCGTGGGTGAAGTCCTACGACGCCGCGTGCAAGCGGTAGCCTGCGTGCGCTACCGCGCGCTGGCGAGGATCCGCTCGCACAGCGTCGCGTAGTCCATCCCGGCCTTGGCCGCGATCTTCGGCATCAGGCTGGTCGCGGTCATGCCGGGCAGCGTGTTGACCTCGAGCACGTAGCCGTTGCCGGCGGCGTCGATCCGCAGGTCGGGGCGCGCGTGCCCGGTGCAGCCGAGCGCGCGGTAGGCGGCGAGCGCGTGCGCCTCGACGCGCGCGAGCACGTCGGCCGGCAGCTCCGGCGGCAAGAGGTAGCGCGTGTCGGTGCGCTTGTACTTGGCCTCGTAGTCGTAGAACTTCGTCGAGGGGCGGACCTCGACCGAGCCGAGCACCGCGCCGTCGAGGATGCCGACGAACACCTCGGTGCCGGCGATGAAGGTCTCGGCGAGCACCGGGCCGTGGTAGCGACGGGCCAGCGCGATCGCGTCGGCGAGCTGCGCGCGGTCCTCGACGATCGACACGCCGACCGAGCTGCCCTCGTTGCTCGGCTTGATCACGATCGGCAGCGGGAAGTCGGCGAGCGCGGCGACCGGATCGGCGACGTCGGCCTCGATCAGCCGCCACGCCGGCGTCGGGACGCCGTGGCTCTCGAAGATCCGCTTGCTCGCGACCTTGTCCATCGCCAGCGCGCTGGCCAGGATGCCCGAGCCGGTGCACGGGATCCCCATGCACGCGCACAGCCCCTGGACCGAGCCGTCCTCGCCGGGCGTGCCGTGCAGCGCGTTCCACACGACCTCGACGTGCTCGGCCTCGAGCAGCCGCGGCAGGCTGGTCCCCGGCGCCCAGTCGATCCCGACGACGTCGTAGCCGCGCGCCTGCAGCGCGCCGAGCACGCCGGCGCCGGTGTTGAGCGACACCTCGCGCTCGGCGGACAGGCCGCCCATCAGGACGGCGATGCGGTGGGTCTTGAACGGCATGGCAGTCAGTCCTCTCCGATGACCTTGACCTCGAGCTCGAGCGCGACGCCGTGGACCTCCTGGACCCGGGCGCGGACGAGCGCGATCAGCGCGAGCAGGTCGGCGGCGCGCGCCGCGCCGGTGTTGACCAGCCAGTTGGCGTGCGCGGGCGAGACCTCGGCGTCGCCGACGCGCGTGCCCTTGAGCCCGCACGCCTCGATCAGCCGGCCGGCGAACTCGCCGGGCGGGTTCTTGAACGTCGAGCCCGAGTTCGACACCTTCTTCGGCTCGCGATCGTGGCGGCGCTGGCGCAGGCCCTTGATCGTCGCCTCCATCTCGGCGCGCGGGCGCGGCGTCAGCTCGAGCCGCGCCTCGACCACGACCTCGAGGTCGGCGCGGATCGCGGAGCCGCGGTAGACGAAGCCGCACGCGGCGAGGTCGCGCACGACGCGCTCGCCGTCCGAGAGCCGGACGGTCGTGACCTCGCGCGTGACGTCCTTGAGCTCGCCGAGGTAGGTGCCGGCGTTCATGATCATCCCGCCGCCGACCGATCCGGGCACGCCGCCGAGGAACTCGAGCCCGCCGAGGTCGGCGTCGAGCGCGGTCTTGAGCAGCTTGCCGGTCGAGACGCCGGCCTCGACGCGGATCCCGGTCGCGCCGACGCGCTCGAGCCCGCGCAGCCCGCGCGTGCCGAGCACGACGCCGCGCACGCCGCCGTCGCGCACCAGCAGGTTCGACCCCGCGCCGATCGGCGTCACCGGGAGGCCGCGCGCCGCGCACGCGCGCACCACCGCGATCAGCGCGCCGACCGAGCCGGGCTCGGCGAGCGCGTCCGCCGGCCCGCCGATCTTGAGCGTCGTGTGCCGCCGCATCGGCTCGTCGAACCGCACGTCGCCGCCGAGCAGCGCCGCCAGCGCCGCGCGGTCGTCCGCGGTGAGGAGGCTCGCGCCGCGCGCGCCCGGCCCGTCCGCCGCGCCCTCGGCCCGGTCCGCCGCGTCGAGCTCGTCGCCGGCCAGCTCCAGCTCGTCGTCGACGACCCGGGCCGGGCCGCCCGGCGTCACCGCTTCACCAGGTTCTTCCGCGTCGCGGGGCCCAGCCGCTTCTCCAGCGCCTCGATCAGCTCGTTGCACGTGAGCTGGATGTCCCCCGCGCCGAGCGTGATCACCAGATCGCCGCTCTTGATCCCGCCGTCGAGCATCCCCGCGATGTCCTCGCGCCGCGGCACGAGCGTGACGTCCTTGTGGCCCGCGTCCTTGATCGCGCGCACCAGCGCCTCCGACGACACGCCGTCGATCGGCTTCTCGCCCGCCGCGAACACGTCGCACAGGATCACCTTGTCCGCGTCGTAGAAGCTCTTGGCGAACTCCTGGAACTGGTCCCGCGTCCGGGTGTAGCGGTGCGGCTGGAACGCCGCGATGATCCGCCGGCCCGCGAACGCCGTCCGGGCGCCGGACAGCGTGCTCCGCACCTCGGCCGGGTGGTGGCCGAAGTCGTCGATGATCGTCACGCCGCCGACCTCGCCGCGCACCGTGAACCGGCGCTGGATCCCCTCGAACTTCGCGATCGCCTTGGCGAACGTGTCGAACGGGATCTCCATGAAGTCGCTGAGCGCGAGCACCGCGAGGCTGTTGAGCACGTTGTGGTGCCCGGGCATCGGCAGCGTGACCTCGCCCAGCTCCTCGGCGCGGCGCCACGCGACGTAGCGCGTGACCAGGCCGTCGTGGCGGATGTTGCGCGCGCGGTACGTCGCCTGCGCCGCGATCCCGAACGTCACGAACCGCTTGCTGACGTGCGGCAGGATCGCCTGCACACCGGCGTTGTCGAGGCACAGCGCCGACACGCCGTAGAACGGGATGCGGTTGACGAAGTCGGTGAACGCCTTCTTGACGTTGTCGTAGGTGCCGTAGTGATCGAGGTGCTCGGCGTCGATGTTCGTGACCGCCGCCAGCGTCGGCGACAGCGTCAGGAACGAGCCGTCGCTCTCGTCGGCCTCGGCGATCAGGTAGTCGCTCTTGCCCCACCGCGCGTTGGCCAGGCCGAGCGAGTTGACGCGCCCGCCGATCACCGCGGTCGGGTCCATCCCGGCCGCCATCAGCACCGAGTGCATCATCGTCGTCGTCGTCGTCTTGCCGTGCGCGCCGGCGACGGCGATGCCGTACTTCATGCGCATCAGCTCGGCGAGCATCTCGGCGCGCGGGATCACCGGGATCTGGCGCGCGCGCGCGGCCTCGACCTCGGGGTTGTAGCCCTTGATCGCGCTCGACACGACGACGACGTCGGCGTCGCCGAGGTTGTCCCCGCGGTGCCCGAGCGCGACCCGCGCCCCGACGGTGCCGAGGTGCTTGGTGATCTCGGTCTCGTTCATGTCCGAGCCCGTGACCTTGTAGCCCATGTTGACGAGCACCTCGGCGATGCCGCACATGCCCATGCCGCCGATGCCGACGAAGTGGATCTTGGTGTCTTGCTTGCGGAACATCGCGTCGTCTCGTCTCTAGCTGCGGCCGGCTTGCGCGACACACCAGTCGACGACGGTGGCCGCTGCGCCGGGCCTGGCGAGCGCCTTCATAGCAGATCCCATCTGCGCGCGGCGCCCGGGATCCCCGAGCAATTCGTCGAGTGTTTTCGCGAGGATGGGTCCGGTCAGGTCGGCCTGCCGGTACATCAACGCCGCCCCGGCCTCGGCCATTTCGCGGGCGTTGAGCTCCTGGTGGTTGTCTGCGGCGAACGGGTACGGGATGAGGATCGCGGGGCGCCCGGCGATCGCCAGCTCCGCCACCGTCGTCGCGCCGGCACGTGACACGATCACGTCGGCCGCGAGGTACTCGGCCGCCATGTCGCGGATGAACGCGCGGCAGTCGGCGTCGACGCCAGCCTCGCGGTAGCGCGCCTGGGTCTTCTCCAGGTCCGCGCTCCCCGTCTGGTGCACGACGCGCAGCGGCCGCGACGACGCCAGCGCGATCAGCGCCTCCGCCGCCAGCTCGTTGACCTTCGTCGCGCCCTGCGAGCCGCCGCACACGAACACGCGCAGCGGCCGCGCCTCGTCGGGGCCGCGCGCCGGATCCGCCGCGGCCGCGTCGGCGGCGACCCGCGCCGCGGTCAGCGCGTCGAGCAGCCCGCGCCGCACCGGGTTGCCGCTCATCACGATCTTCTTCGCCTTGAAGAACCGCTGCGACTCCTCGAACGCGAGGAACACCGCGCGCACCAGCTTGCCGAGGATCTTGTTGGTCAGCCCCGGGATCGAGTTCTGCTCGCAGATCGCCGTCGGCACGCCCATCAGCCGCGCCGCGAGCACGACCGGCCCGGATGCGTAGCCGCCGACGCCGATCACGACGTCCGGCGCGAACCGCTTGACCAGCTTGCGCGACTGCCACAGCGCGCCCGGGATCCGCAGCGCGCCGCGGATCGCGCCGAGCACGCCCACGGTCTTGAGCCCGGACACCTGGATCAGCTCGAGCTCCCAGCCCAGCTCCGGCAGCACGCGCGCCTCGATCCCGCGCTCGGTCCCGACGAACCGGATCGCCGCGGCCGGCTCGCGCAGCCGCAGCTCCTCCGCGACGGCCACGCCCGGGAACAGGTGGCCGCCGGTGCCGCCGCCGGCGATGAGCAGTCTCATCCGCCGGTCATACACTCCCGCGAAAACAAGAGCAAATAAACTCATTGCAATGATGCGCATGATCGCATAGAAAGGTCCTCGTGCTCGCCGCCGTCGCGCCCCGTGCCGACCTGTTCCGCCTGCTCGGCGACGAGAGCCGGCTGCGGCTGCTCGCGCTGTGCGCGGAGGAGGAGCTGACGGTCGGCGAGCTGGCGACGCTGCTGGCGGAGAGCCAGCCGCAGATCACCCGCAAGTCGCAGCCGCTGCGCGACGCCGGCCTGCTGACGGCGCGGCGCGACGGGACGCGGACGCTGCTACGCGCGAGCGCCGCGGACGATCCGGTCGTGATCGCCGCGCTCGATGAAGGCCGCGCGCTGTGCACGCGCGATGGCTCGCTCGCGCGGATCGCCCAGGTCGTGGCGCAGCGCGAGGACGTCTCGCGCCGCTACTTCGAGGAGCGCGCGGCGCACGCCGACGCGGCGGTCGTCGCGCCCGCGGCGACGGAGCTGCTGGCGTGGCTGCCGGTGCTCGCGCCGCTGCTCCCGGGGCGCGCGCTCGCGGTGGACGTCGGCACCGGCGAGGGTACGCTCCTGCCGATGCTGTCCGCGGTCTACGACCGCGTCGTCGCGATCGACCGCAGCGCCGCCTCGCTCGCCCGCTGCGCCGGCCGCGTCGCCGCGTGGGGCCTGCCCAACGTCCGCCTGCGCGAGGGCGAGGTCGACGACGTCGGCGTCGCCGAGGACGTGCGCGCCCGCGGCGGCGCGGACCTCGTCGTCATGGCGCGCGTGCTGCACCACGCCGCGCGCCCGCAAGACGCCGTCGCCGCGGCGGCGCGCCTGCTGCGCCCCGGTGGCCACCTGATCGTGGTCGACTACCTGCCGCACGACGACGAGTCGATGCGCGATCAGGGCGACGTCTGGCTCGGGTTCGACCCGGCCAAGCTGCGCGCCTGGATCGAGGCGCCGCTCGAGCTCGTCACCCAGCACCCGCTCCCCATCGCCGGCGCCGAGCGCCCGGCGCTCCAGCTCGCCGTGGGCCGCCGGCCCGCGCGGGCGATGCACTGAACCAACCACCCGCTGTTCCACGACCGAACCCAGCGCTGACGGAGAGACACCATGGACACCCGCACCGAGTTCCCCGCGTTCAAGATCAAGGACATGACCCTGGCCGAGCTCGGCCGCAAGAAGATCCGCATGGCCGAGAAGGAGATGCCCGGCCTGATGTCGCTCCGCGCCGAGTACGCGGGCAAGGCGCCGCTCAAGGGCGCGCGCATCGCCGGCTGCCTCCACATGACGATCGAGACCGCCGTGCTGATCGAGACGCTGGTCTCGCTCGGCGCCGAGGTGACCTGGACGTCGTGCAACATCTACTCGACCCAGGACGAGGCGGCGGCGGCGATCGCCAAGGCCGGCGTGCCGGTGTTCGCGTGGAAGGGCGAGTCGCTCGAGGAGTATTGGCAGTGCATCGAGCTGCAGCTCAACGCGTTCAAGGGCGGCCAGGGCCCGAACCTGATCCTCGACGACGGCGGTGACCTCACGCTGCTCGTCCACAAGGGCGTCGAGTCGGAGAAGAAGGGCGCCGCGCCGAGCCCGGCGACCGCGACCAACGAGGAGATGCGCGTGATCTTCTCGGTGCTGACCGAGAGCCTGGCGCGCGACAAGGGCCGCTTCACCAAGCTGGCCGCCGAGATCAAGGGCGTGTCCGAGGAGACCACCACGGGGGTGCACCGCCTGTACGAGATGGCGAAGGCCGGCTCGCTGCTGTTCCCGTGCATCAACGTCAACGACTCGGTCACCAAGTCGAAGTTCGACAACCTCTACGGCTGCCGCGAGTCGCTGTTCGACGGCATCAAGCGCGCGACCGACGTGATGGTCGCGGGCAAGGTCGTCGTCGTCGCCGGCTACGGCGACGTCGGCAAGGGCTCGGCCCACGCCGCGCGCGGCCTCGGCGCCCGCGTCCTCGTCACCGAGATCGACCCGATCTGCGCGCTGCAGGCGGCGATGGAGGGCTTCGAGGTCGTGACGATGGAGGAGGCGGCGCCGATCGCCGACATCTTCGTCACCGCGACGGGCTGCATGGACGTCATCCGCGGCGAGCACATGCAGGCGATGAAGGACGAGGCGATCCTCTGCAACATCGGCCACTTCGACAGCGAGATCCAGGTCGCGTGGCTCGAGGGCCACAAGGAGATCACCGAGGAGAACATCAAGCCACAGGTCGACCAGTTCATCTTCCCGGGCGGCAAGCGGATCACGCTGCTCGCGCGCGGTCGCCTCGTCAACCTCGGCTGCGCGACCGGCCACCCGTCGTTCGTGATGTCGAACTCGTTCACCAACCAGTCGATCGCGCAGATGGCGCTGTGGGCCAACGCGACCAAGGGCAAGGACGAGCTGACCGGCATGAAGTTCGAGGCCGGCAAGGTCTACGTCCTGCCCAAGAAGCTCGACGAGAAGGTCGCCCGCCTCCACCTCGGCAAGGTCGGCGTCCGCCTCACCCAGCTCACCAAGGAGCAGGCGGACTACCTCGGCGTCCCGGTCGACGGCCCGTACAAGCCGGACCACTACCGCTACTAGTGTTCAGGGCAAAAAATGATCATTTCCTCATAGATCGTTCTTAGAACGATCAATCCGGAATAGATCTTGTCTATAGTGATCATCCTGAGATGGATGATCCCCTTCCCCCCTTCTTCTACCCAGCGCAGAACCAGCGCGAACGGCGCTGGCATGCCCGGCTGAAGAAGGAGGGGCGTATTCGCTCGATCGGCCCGAGGCTCCACACCTCGCTGCCGGATGCGGCGGTCGCTGGAGCTCTCCGGGGCAGTTGGTCGCGCGTGGTGTCCACGCTCTACCCAGGCGCGCTGGTCAGTCACCGCACTGCCCTTGAGTACGTCCCAAGTCCTGAAGGCGTGATCTTCCTGACGGCCGCTACCCGGCGAACCGTCATCTATCCCGGATTGACCCTCGAGTTCGTTGTCGGGCCGCCGCCGCTCGATGACGACCGTCCGTTCCTCGTCACGTTGCGTGCTTCGTCGCGTTCGCGTGCGTTTCTGGAGAACCTCTCCATCGATCCGCGACGCAAGCACACGCGCTCGATCTCCAGCGAGGCGATCGAGGAGCGCCTAGAGAAGATCTTGCACGTCGAAGGGGAGTTCGCCCTCAACCAACTGCGAGACCGCTCTCGCGAGATCGCCGTCGCGTTCGGCTGGCACGCGCCCCTCAAGCGCCTTGAGGCCATCATCGGCGCGCTGCTCGGCACGCGGTCGGCCGACCACGTCACCGGCGCGCCAGCGAAGGCGCGAGCTGCAGGCATGCCATTCGATCCCGCTTGCCTCGAACGCTTGAACCTTCTGTGTGGCGAGCTGCGTACCCGCGCCGTGCCGACGCTACGCGAAACGGTCGAGTCAGCCGCGCACCTCAGGAACAAGGCGTTCTTCGAGGCCTACTTCTCGAACTACATCGAAGGAACCACCTTCGAGATCGACGAAGCGGAGCGCATCGTCTTCGACCACAGGATCCCGGACGCGCGGCCGGTCGACGCCCACGACATCGTCGGGACGTTCGAGTTGGTCGCGGACCCCAACGAGATGCGCCGCGTCCCGGAACGAGCAATCGACCTCACGAACCTACTCCAGCAGCGTCATGGCCGCATGCTGTCGCGGCGTCCGGAGGTCATGCCGGGGCACTTCAAGACGGCCGCCAACAAAGCGGGGAGCACCCGGTTCGTTGCGCCGGACTACGTCCGGGGGACGCTCGAGGAAGGGTTCGCGCTGTACCGCGAGCTACCGGAGGGGATGGCTCGCGCCATCTTCCTCATGTTCCTCGTGTCCGACGTCCACCCTTTCAACGACGGCAATGGGCGGATCGCGCGCGTCATGATGAACGCGGAGCTTGTCTCGGCAGGTGCGTCCACGATCATCATCCCGACGAGCTACCGGGATGACTACATCGGAGCACTGAAGGCGCTGACGCAGCGCCATCGTCCCGGCGTGATCATCGAGGCGCTCACGAAGGCAGCGATGATGTCGCGGCTCGACTTCACGGTCTATCCCGAAATTCTCGCCGAGCTGCGTCGTCGTCACTGGTTCGAGGAGCCCGACGAAGGCACGCCGATCGTGAGCGCCATCCAGCGCCTCACGCGGCAACCCGAGTGATTACTGCGTGGGTGGGGGCTGATGAGTGTGGACGCCGCCAACGAGGCCCCAGGTCTCCTGCGGACCCGCCGTCGCCGGACCCGGCAGGTCGCCCGCGGCCGCGCTCCCGTCGACGTACAGGACACCTCGCGGTGGCGAACGCGCCGGCGTCTCGTTCCTCGCGCCGTGGCCGACCGGCTCACACCGCGACGCGGACGCGCATCCGTTTGCGCTTCACCAGCGTCCCGCGCGCCGCTCGACCCACGATCGCTGGCATGCTGTCCACCGCTCGTCGCGCGGCGCCCGCGCAACACGGAGATGGGGAGCTGCGCGATGCTCGCCCCGTGGCGTCCGTCCACGACCCGTCCGAGCTCATCGCGCGCCTCGCGTGCCCGGCGTGCAGCTTCCCGATCGGGCTGCGCCGCAGCGACGCGGTGGGCGACTACGTGAGCTGTCCGGTGTGCGGGGCCTCGGCGCTGGTCTCCGCACGTGCGTCCGCCGCTGGGCCATTCCGCGCCGTCGAGCCGCTCGCTCTCGTGCCCCACGAGGAGCGCGTGTTCGAGGTCTGGGCCCCGGCGTCGCCGTGGTGGCGCTGGGGTCCTCAGCTCGTCATCGCCGCGCTCGCGGTCGCGGTCTTGACCTTCCAGCTACCGGGGCTGCTCGTCCTCGGTCTCGGCGCCTGGCTCGTGTCGTTCGTGTGGCCCCAGCTGGGAGAGCGCGGACGGGCGCGCGGCGGCGTGCTCGTCCACACGCGCGCCCTGCCGTGGCCGCGGACCGCGAGGGTCAACCTCGCCGGCGCCTCGATCGACGTCGAGCCCACGCGGGTCGCCTGGCACTTCGTCGTCGTCGTCACCCAGGGCGACGCCAGGATCGTCATCGGCGAGACCTGCCCGCTGACGCGCGATCAGGCCGAGACGATCGCGCGGCGCCTGCGCGATCGCGCCGCATCCCTCGAGCACCTCGCCATGGAGGAGCCGCGATGACACCCCGTCGCGTCGCGTGTCCCGCGTGCCGGCACGACGTGGGGCTCGGCGAGGGCCCTCGCGTCAGGGCGTGGGTGCTGTGCCCGTCATGCGATGGATGGATCCAGCTCGAGACGGTCGCCCCCGACGCGGCTGGCCCGTTTCGCGAGGGGCCCCCGGTTCGCGCCCTGGCCTGCGCGCGCGAGCGCCGCGTTCACGCGCATCAGTCCGGTGGGCGTCGTCGTCGCTGGGGGCCCCCGATCCTGATGGCGCTCGGGTTCGGCGGGGCAAGCTTCTGGTCCGGTGAGCTCCTCCTCGCGCTGGTGGTGGGCGTCGCCGCGGGGGGCGTGGCGGCGCTGTCCATGCCGCCGCTGCGCGAGGAGCTGTGGCTGGTCGGCCGCATGCTCGAGGTCAGGATGCGCCCCGTCGTGTTCCAGCCACCGCCCGTCTCCATCGTCGGTGCGAGCGTGCGCGCCTTCCCGTCTCCGGAGGGCGACGGATGGTGCGTCGGCGTTCGGCCGGCGGACGCTCGAGACGAGACCGTCGTGCTCGGTGCGGCCATCGGGGTCGACGAGGCGACCGCGCGCGCCGTCGCGGCGACTCTCACCGAGGCCGGCGGCGCTGGCCTCGCGCCCAGCTGACCGCTGCGCCGCTCGGCCGGCAATGGCCGGCACCCGCCGCTCCTCGCGCGCCGCGCGCGCTACCTTCCTTCCGTGGCACGTCCTCGGCGTCGCTGGTTCGTGCGCGGTGCGATCGCGATCGCGCTGGTCCCGCTCGGCTACGTCGTGTGCACGCAGCGCGTGGTCGAGCGTCCGGCGGTCTCGATCGAGGTCGTCGACGCGGCCGGCCGGTCGGTCGCGGACGCGCAGGTCGTCCTCCACTGGTGGTCGCAGCCCCACCACCAGCATCACGCCAGCCACGTCCTGCGGACCGACGCCGCCGGTCACGTGGCGACGACCGAGCTGTCACACCTCGAGATGGTGTGGCCGCTGTGCATGCACGGCGTCCCGGCGCATCGCCACACGGTCTGCGTGAGCGCGCACGGGCACGGCACCACCGTCCATCACCTCGACGGCGAGCGCTCCCTCACGATCCGCCTGCCCGCCGGCGAGCCCGCCGAGGACTGCGCGTCGCCGCGAGCGATCCGGTGACCGACGATCGCGCCGACGATCGCGCCTTCGTCGCGCGCGTGCCGTGCGCGTGCGGCTTTCCGATCGGGCTGCGCGCCACGGACGCGCCTGGCGCCCGGGTCCGATGCCCGGTGTGCGGCGCCCAGGCCACGGTGAACCGCGTCGACGCCGCGAGCGATGGACCGTTCCGCACCGTCGAGACGCTCGCGCTCGTGCCGCGCGCTCCGCCGTCCCCGGCGCCGCGCGCCGGCGAGCCCGTGTTCACGCTGACGGGTCACAGCAGGGGCCGTGACCTCGCCTCCACCCTGTTCGCGTTGTACGGCGTCCCCGTCGTCGTCAGCGCGCTGAGCGGCGTGTCGCTCGCGATCCCTGTCGTGACCCTGGCCCTGGGCTTCGCCCTCGTCTCGTCCCGCCGCGGCGAGACAGGCCGCGTGCGCGACGGCGTGCTGACGAACTCCCACGAGACGCCGTGGTCGCGAACCGGTCGCATCCGCCTCGCGGGCGCCTCGGTCGACGTGGAGGCTGGCACCACAACCGATCACTTCCATGTGGTCGTGGCCCAGCCCGACGCACGGCTGGTGATCGGTGAGACCCGCCCGCTCACGCGCGACGAAGCGGACGACATCGCCGAGCGGCTGCGGGCGCTGACCTGACCCGTGCGCGCCGCCGTGGCCGACCGGCTCAGACCGCGCCGCGGACGCGCAGTCGCTTGCGCTTGAGCGAGGTTCAACCCGGGCGGAGTTTTGAGCCCGAAGAAATCAGGCAACTCGCACGAACGCCTGTCGATGACGTTCGGCATGACGAGAGCTCCATGCCTTCGCCCCAAACGGGGAAGGGCTTCCAACGCTGCCGCCATCGCAATTCTCGCCACGGTCGTGCAGCCCCTGGTCAGTTCAGCTGCGCCTCGCTCAGCATACAACGGAGACGCCTTCACGAGTGCCCCCAACACGCCATCCGCCGACAGTGGCGACGCCGTCGCCTCGCAGACTGGTACGTACTCGTACACGTTTCCCATCGAGGTGCCTCCGGGCCGCCTTGGGATGCAGCCGACCATCGGCCTCACCTATCGGTCTGATGGCGCGATCTACGGCGGCGTTGCGGCCGGTTGGTCGCTGGACGTGCCAGCCATCCAGCTCGACACGAGCGACGGGATCCTCGATCCCGAACGGAAGTGGGTGAGCTCGCTGTCGGGCGGGGAGGCACTCGTGAGAACGGACGAACCCAGGGCCCCTGGCGTGGTGGGCGTCTACCGCGCCAAATACGACCTTGGCGGACTCCGGTACGAACGGTACGCCCCCGACTACCCGTACGCGTGGGTCGTGCGCGCCCCTAGTGGCGCAGTGTTCAAGCTCGGCAAGCGTGCGGGGAATCGACCAACTCGGACACTTTCGCTGCTGAGTCGAGCGGAGGACGCACACGGGAACGCCGTGGAGTATGACTGGTCGTGGCACGAGGTTCGGCTCGCCAGCAGGCTCGGCGCCTTGGCCTATCAGCTCGACGCCATCCACTACACATCGAACGACGCCGCAGGCCTGCCGGCGTTCGCGCATGTGGCCTTCTCGTACGAGAGCGGCCGCATGTGTGGTGCGAGCCGGTTGCCCGTCGGAAGCCAGCTGTCTGCTCGCAGCGGAACGCCGATCGTCCACGGCTACGGCCGCCTTCGAACCATCTCGACATCTACGGTCGACAGGACTGCCAATGGCAAACAGGTCCGCGTTCACACTCTGATCTACGATGAGGACGAAGCGTCGTGCGATCTGGACGGGGCGCCTCGTCGCCAACTCCTCGGAATCAAGACAACTGGGTACGCACCAGACGGCACATCCATCGACGCGCCTCCAGTCACGTTCGATTACTACCCGAGACGTAAACAGGCCTATTACCGTCAAGACTGGGACATAGGCGATCGCGAGAACGGCCACCTGCACAGCCGGACCGGACTGTTCGTGGACCAAATGCTGGTCGACATGGATGGTGACGGCTTGCCAGACCGTCTGACATCCACGGATCAGCGATCCTGTGACTTCTACTGGCAGCGAAACACCGGCTTCGGCTTCGAGGAGGACCGGCGCCATGTGCAACGGCCAAGACTCGCATATGGCGAGTCCCTCGGCGAGCACTGGGTTCCTGGGATGGGCCCGCCCGGCATAGCGATGAAGCAGCGGTGCGCACTCAATCTGCAGTACACCTTGGTCATTAGTGATTCACTGCCAAGCCCGAATAAGCGCTGCAGCAGCGACGACTACAACCATCGCGTCGGGTCCATGGTGAACTGGCGGTTCCTCGATGCAGATCGAGACGGCCTCGTGGACATGGTGGCGGGCGTCGATGTCAACAAGCTCTCGCTGGATCCCTCAAATCCTGGCTTCGCCGATCCGGGCCTGCTCAGCACGACATACGACCGCTACTCACAGGGAACCTTCTACGCAGATATAGAAGGACTCATCCAGGCGTCGCGGGATCTGTACGACGGACCAGTAGAATGGGACTGCGAGAACACGGTCCCTCTGACCTCAAACAAGAGCTACCCGTGGATCGTCTTCCGCAACGTAGGCGACGGGGAGTTTGCGCCCCCCGAGACCTGGGCAATGCCCGTCCCGGTCGTTGCGTCGTCATCGACGTCTCGCAAAAAGCTCGGCGAGGATCAGGTCGGGCCTGTCTACGACGAAGTGACGCTGCCAGGCGGATCGGCCTCCCTACTCGCTGACCCCTTCTCGACAGTCGACATCGATGGCGACGGGCTACTCGACATCGTCTCGAGCTTCAAATCCGCCACCGAATTGGATGGCACCGCACCGCCATCCACAACTTGGAAGGTCCTCAGGGGCGCACCGAACGGCCTGTATCGCTCATTGCCCGGTGACGAACCATACCAGTTTCGCTCGCCCGTGCACGCCCACGCCAATGGCACTTACGTCGATGGGGGGATGAATTTCTACGGCACAGACGAAGAGGTGAGCAAGAGTTTTGCGGCATCCGCGAGTGGACTGTACGACCTGAATGGTGATGGCGCGCCAGACTTTGTCTGGGTGGAGTCGGACTCATACGACATCGACAACTACGACAACTGGAACACCTCGGCATACGGCTGGCTCGGAACCGGGGAGGGTGTGCTTGACTGCGAGAGCTCACCTGAGTGTGCGCTGACGTTCATGCCATCAACCGTCGTTGGCGACGGTGGAATCACCAACCTGTCGTCGCGAGTATCGACGGCGACGACGGATTATCTCGACTTCGACGGCGACGGTGAGTACGAGGACTCCGTGACGGCCGGCACCATGCTCACCCCGGGGCAGTTGATCGATGTCGATGGGGACGATCGCCTCGATCTCGTGAACCGTGGCAAGGTGAGGTTCGGCGTAGGTGACGGGTTCCTTGGTGAGCGAGACCTCGATGAGCCGATGCGGTGGGCGATCTCGCAGCGCGAGTTTACGTACTTCGACGTCGCCCCCGGAGCCTTCGCGACGACACTGCTCCTCGATGTCGACGGTGACGGTCGAATGGACCCGATGATCCACCAGACCCACCGTCTTGACCCCGACGGAGATGGTGTCATCGACGGCCTCGATCTCGAGGTCACCGACGAACCGGGGACCTGGTCCGCGTACCTCGCGGCACGGGAGCCAGTCGGCAAGCTCCGGAGGATCTCGAACGGGATCGGAGGCGAGACCCACATCGACTACGCCTCGGTACGCGATGAGTGGATCGTTGAAGACTGGCATCTTCCACTCCAGGCATGGGTGGTCAGCTCTGTGACGACGAACGGCGGCGATGCAACACCCGCGCAGGTCACGACCTATCGCTATCGAGACGCCGCCTGGGTTGCCGACGAGGACGGCCGATTCGGTTTCCGGGGGTTCCGGCATGTGACGACTCAGTCGCCGACCGGCGCCTCAACGGAATCCACGTTTTCTTACGACAAGTTCTACAAGGGGATTCCGTCTCAGACCGTCGTGTCGGACGCCAGCCTGACCGGCAAGCCGCCCCGAACGGTCCAGCGGCTGGCCCATGAGCGCGTGGTCGTGAACTCGATCCCGCTGTTCGTGGTCCGGCTGCGTGACCACTGGACGTGCGGGGCGTCGGGGACCGTGGAGGACTGCGTTGCGGGCGGAGCGCATCTGCGAACGTCGACAGAGTGGCGCACGCTCGAGTCTGGTGGCGCGCCACAACTGTACGTGCCGTGGAGAGAGACGACTGTCGATAGTTCGAACTCCAGGGCGATTATCGTGGAAAGTGAGTATCAGACCCGCATTTCAGAAACATCGTACCGGGTGAAGGTGGGCGCGGTCTCTCGCTGGGTGAGAGATGGAGAGGGGCTCACGCTGATTGGCCGTGCCACGACGGTTTACGATGATGACCTCCGCCTGTTGTTGGAGAGTCACGAGCAAGTCGATTCCGGGCGTGTGGCGGTCACCCGATTCACCTACGACCCGCAGACCGGGCTGATGCTGACGAGTGAGGCGCCGGAGTCGGTGGCGACGGGAGCGAACCAGCGTACGACGACGGTATACGATGCTCACCGGGCGTCGGTCAGTCAGGTGGTGAATCCCGCTGGGCACGTCGTGCGCACCATGCGAGACCTCGGCACCGGGCAGACGCAGCGGACGGAGGGACCGCAGTTCAAGTGTCCAGGGTGGTTCTTGCCCTGCGTGGACCCATACCGGAAGTGGCGGACGACGAGTCAGCGCTTCGACGGGCTGGGTCGCCTGGTGTCGGTGTCGCGGTCCTTCGACAGCGGCACGAGGGACTACGCGCTGCTGGAGGTCGAGCGGCACAGCTACCACGAGTGGAACGGGTCGGAGCCCGCAGAGAACAAGGTCGTGACCGAGCGGCGCATCGACGCGACGGAGCCGGCCAACTGGACTCGCGGTGAGACGGTGATGGACGGGCTTGGGCGAACCGTCAGTGAGGTCGTGCGGACATTCGATCCGGCGGTCCCTGACGCGGTGACGATTCTCCACCGCGATAGGCGAGGCCTCGTGACGGCGGTGGAGACGCCCGACCCGGCGGCGGCGGACACGTCCCGTTCGACGATGCACTACGATTTCGATGGGCTCGGGCGGCTCACGCGCGCTTGGCACGCGAGTGGCGTTGGTGGTGAGCGCCTCGTCCACTACGACGGACTGGTCATGGAGACGGAGCTGGCTCCGGGAGACGAGGGGCCCGCGGCGCGAGTCCGAGTGACGAACAACGTGCTCGGGCAGATGGTGCGGGTCGAGGAGCTGATGAGCGACCTTACGTGGGCGACGACCGACTACGCGTACGATGGTAACGAGAACCTCGAGACGGTGGTCGACGCGGATGGCATCGTCACGCGCCTCGGGCACGACTTTGCAGGCAATCGGATCTGGATCCAGCGCGGCGGCCGTCAGTGGAACTACCAGTATGACCTGGAGGGGCGAGTCACTCATTCGACAGTTCCGCACCCGGCGGGTCAGGCGCAGGCCTACACGAGCTCGGTGCACTACGACGCGCTCGGACGCATCGTTGCGCGGTTCCCTGCACCTGGTGACTTGACGCCACTCGAGCAGGCAGAGCTAGCGTTTGGTCCGGTCACGTACGTCTACGACGACCGGAACGAGTCGCTGGGAGCAGCGAGTCGGGTATCAACGCCAGCAGGGGTCGACGAGTTCCGTTACGACCCGAGCGGCAACGTCACCTGGACGACCCAGCGGTTCACGGCGCCGGCGGCGCCGGCTGATCTCCGCACGGCGACGGCGACATACAACGCGCTCGGGGCGATCGTGTCGACGGTTGTTAACGGCAGCCTGAAGACGTCGTGATCTGACGGTCGGGCCGGTCGGCAAGAAAGTCGACGCCGCGATCATCTCGCCGTAGATCGGCGGCCCCGAGGACGCCGAAAAGTAGAAGAGGGCCCGGTTGCACCCGGAGCCCTCAGCCGTGGACGCGGCTTGCGCGCACGATGCGCGAGGTCGGGCGTCGC
>WYBA01000115.1 GCA_011526095.1 Myxococcales bacterium
AGCGCGATCGCGCCGGCGCCGGCGAGCACCGCGGCGCCCGCGGCGATCGCGGCCGCGACGCGCAGCCGGTGGCGCGGCGCGGCCCGCAGCGCCGCGAGCAGCGCCGGCATGTCGGGGTAGCGCGCGTCGCGGTCCCGGGCCAGGCCGCGGCGCAGCACCCGCCACAGCCGCGCCGGCGCGCGCCCGCGCGGCGGCGGCAGCGGGACGCACGCGCCGACGCTGCGCGCGAGCTCGGCGTAGCTGTCGCCGGGGAACGGACGGCGGCCGTACAGCGCCTCGTAGAGCACGACGCAGAACCCGAACTGATCGGCGCGCGCGTCGACGTCGCCGCCGGCGAACTGCTCGGGCGCCATGTACGCGGGCGTGCCGACCGCGGCGCCGTCGACCGTGAGCTGGGAGCCGGACCCGGGCGTGGCCGCGCCCGAGGGCGTCCGCGCGAGCCAGGCGGCGGCCGCGCCAGCAGGCGTGGACGAGGATGTGGCCGCGGGCGCCCCCTCGGCGGCGGACGCCGAGGACGCATGAGGAGTGGCCGCGGCGCCCGGCGCCGTCGGCGACGCGCGGTCGACGGCGGCGTGCGCGGTCTCCGCCAGCGCGTCGATGGTCGCCGCGATCGCGTCGACGTCCGCGGGCGCGCGCCGCGGCACCGCAGGCGTGGGCGCGACCGTCGAGCGCCCGCTCGCGCTGACCGTCGGCGGCGGCGCGGTGCCGCGCGAGCGGCGCACCGCGCCGGCCGGGCTGTCCGCGGCGTGGAACACGCCCGAGCTGGTCGCCGCCTCGCCGGTGAGCCGCACCAGCCCGAAGTCACCGACCCGCGGCCGCCCGTCGCGACCGACCAGGACGTTGTCCGGCTTGAAGTCGCGGTGGACGAACCCGGCGGCGTGGGCGGCGGCGAGCCCCTCGCCGGCGGCGAGCACCATCGCCAGCGCCTCGCGCCACGATCGCGGCGCCTCGGCGAGCCACGCCCGCAAGGTCGCGCCCGGGACGTACTCCATCGCGACCCACAGCCGGCCGTTCCACACGCCGACCGCGTGGACGGTGAGGACGTTGGGGTGGGCGAGCTGCGCCATCGCGACCGCCTCGCGCTGGAGCCGGTCGATGCCGTGCTGGGCGCGGTGCACCTTGATCGCCACGTCGCGCTGCAGGTGCTGGTCGCGGGAGAGGTAGACCACGCCCATCCCGCCGGCGCCGAGCCGCGCGGTGATGCGGAACGCCTCGCCGATCATCGCGCCGATCGCGGGCTCGGTCGGCGCCAGCGACGGCGCGGCGGCGACGGCTGACAGCACGTCGGCGAGCGACTCGTCCCGCGTCGTCGGCACCGCGTCGAGGTCGGCGTCGTCGGCGTCGAGGTCGGCGCCGTCGGCGCCGTCGGCGCCGTCGGCGCCGTCGCGCGGCTCGTCGACCGGGGGCGGCACCGCCGGAATCTATCAGGCGCGCGCGAGCCGGTGGAGGTCGGCGAGCGCGACGAGCGCGTCGAGCGGGGTCATCCGCTCGGGATCGAGCGCGCGGAGCCGGGCGACGACCGCGGCAGCCGCGGCGTCGACGTCGGGCACGCGGCCGCCGCGCGGCGGCGAACGCGGCTCGGGCGCGGCGGCCGCGCCGGCCCCGGCGGCCGCGCCTCCGGAAGGCGCCGCGAGCGACAGCGTCAGCTGCGCGGTGGCGCCGGCGGACGCGCCGAGCGCGGCGCCGCCCTCGAGCTGCCCGAGGATCTGGCGGGCGCGGGCGATCACGCCGCGCGGCAGCCCGGCGAGGCGCGCGACGTCGATGCCGTAGCTGCGGCTGGCGCCGCCGGGCACGACCTGGCGCAGGAACACGATCTCGCCCTTGTGCTCGCGCACCGCGACCGAGACGTTGCGGATGCGCGGGCGGCCCTCGGCCAGCGCGCACAGCTCGTGGTAGTGGGTCGCGAACAGCGTGCGCGCGCCGATCGCGTCGTGGAGGTGCTCGGCCACCGCCCACGCGATCGACACGCCGTCGAACGTCGACGTGCCGCGCCCGACCTCGTCGAGCACGACCAGCGATCGCCGGGTCGCGCCGGCGAGGATCGCCGCGGTCTCGCGCATCTCGACCATGAACGTCGAGTCACCGCGCGACAGGTTGTCGGCGGCGCCGACGCGCGTGTAGATGCGATCGCACACGCCGATCGTCGCGGCGCGCGCCGGCACGAACGCGCCGACCTGGGCCAGCAGCACGATGTGCGCGACCTGGCGCATGAACGTCGACTTGCCCGCCATGTTCGGGCCGGTGATCAGGACCAGCTGCGGCTCGTCGAGGCCGCCGCCGGGGGTGACGCCGCCGAGCCGGCAGTCGTTGGGGACGAAGCTGCCCGCGGGCAACAGCGCCTCGATCACCGGGTGCCGGCCGTCGGCGATGTCGATCACCGCGCCGTCGTCGACGGTCGGGCGGACGTAGCCGCGGCGCTCGGCGACCTCGGCCAGGCCCGCGAGCGCGTCGACCGCGGCGACCGCCGCGCCCGCCGCGGCCAGCGCCGGGGCGTGGGCCGCGACGTCGGCGACGAGCCCGGCGAACAGCGCGCCCTCGCGCTCGATCAGCGTCTGCTCGGCCGCGAGCACCTTGCTCTCGAGCTCCGCCAGCTCCGGCGTGACGTAGCGCTCGCCGGTGGCGACGGTCTGCTTGCGGATGTAGTCCGCCGGCACCCGCTGCAGGTGGCTCTTGGTGATCTCGATGTAGTAGCCGAAGACGCGGTTGTAGCGGACCTTGAGGCTCGAGATCCCGGCGCGCTCGCGCTCGCGCGTCTCGATCGCGAGCAGCGCGTCCTTGCCGCCGTCGGCGAGCCGCCGGCACTCGTCGACCGTGGCGTCGTGGCCGTCGCGGATGAACCCGCCCTCCTTGGTCATCGCCGGCGGGTCCGCGACGAGCGCCGCGTCGAGCCGCGCCGCCAGCGCCGCCAGCGCCGGCGTCGCGACGCGGGTGAGGTCGAGCAGGTCCGGCAGGCCCTCGAGCACCGCGGCGCCGGCATCGCCACCCGGCGCGCTCGGGCCCCCGCCCTGCCCCGCCGCGAGCCGCGCCGCGAGCTGCGGCAGCCGCGCGACGCCGTCGCGCAGCCGCGCCAGATCGCGCGGCGTCGCCACCGCGAGCGTCGCCTTGCCGGCGAGCCGCTCGAGATCGTGGATCTCGGCGAGGTCCGCCTGCGCCGCGGCGCGCAGCGCCGGGCGCTCGACCAGCCACGCCACCGCGTCCTGGCGGCGCCGGATCGGCGCGACCTCGGTCAGCGGGTAGAGCAGCCAGCGCCGGAGCAGCCGCCCGCCGGGGGCGGTGCGCGTCTCGTCGACGACGTCGAGCAGCGAGCCCTGCTTGCGCCCGCCGATCAGTGTCTGGACCAGCTCGAGGTTGGCGATCGCGGCCTCGTCGAGCACGACCGCCGAGGCCGCGTCGTAGACCGCGAGCCGGGTGACCGGCAGGCTGCCCGCGGGCTGGGTCGCCCGCGCGTAGGCGAGCACCGCCGCCGCCGCGCTCGCGACCGCGGCGGCCGCGGGCGCCGCGAGCGCCGCCGCCGCGTCCGGCAGCTCCGCGTCGAGGGCGGCGCGCGCGGCGTCGGC
>WYBA01000116.1 GCA_011526095.1 Myxococcales bacterium
AGATCGAGCTGGCGAACGCTCGCCGCGCGGCCGAGCTGCTGCGCGCCGCCGCCGCCGCGCCGCGCGCCGAGGCCGAGGCCGAGCGCGCCGCCGCCTGTGATCGAGCCGTCCGTCCCCAGGAGTGATCCACATGCCCGTCCCCACTTCGCCCTGGTCGCTCGTCGTGCTCGGCGCGATCGCCGCCTGCCAGCCCGCGGCGCGCACCGCCACCCCCGCCGACGACCGACCGCGCCCGACGCCCGGGCTCGGCCCCGCCGACGCCGTGCCGCCCGACCTGCCCGGCCCCGACGCGTGCGCCGACGCGCCGCTGATCACGCTCGACGAGCTCGCGCGCGGCGAGCGCGCCGGCGAGCGCGTCGCGTTCGACGTCGTGCCGCAGCCGGTCATCATGTGCACCGCGATGGCGTGCTACGCGGCCGACGGCGCGCCCGCCGAGGACGCGTGCTGCAACGAGTGCCGCGGCGGCTACGGCGTCGAGGTCCCCGGCGAGCTCGTGCTGCGGTTCGAGGGGCTGGCCGGCTGCGCGGGGTACGACTGCAACCTCCGCTGCGAACCGTTCGGCCGCGCGCCCGCGCGCGCCTACCGGTTCGTCGGCACGAGCGCGTGGGCGCGCCGCGGCGACAACGGCGCGGTCTACGACACGGCGACGTTCACCGTCGAGCGCTACTGCGCCACCGACGCGGCGCCGTAGCCGGCGTGCCGAGCGCAGGGATAGCGGGCACTTGGTCACGAAGGATGCGACCGACGTGGTCGGCGCGGCACTGACGATCGACCCAGGCACACCGCCGGCCGTCACCGCACAATGGAGAGCTCGTGTCGCTACCCCGCATCGCCCGGCGAGCCCTCGCGCTCGCGCTCGTCGTCCTCATCGCCGTCCCCCTTGGCACGCTGAGCGCGTGCTTCAGCGACCCCGACGCGTCCGGCGCCCCGGACGCCACGACCAGCGAGATCCAGCGGGCGTCAACCCACGCCGACGACGAGCTCGGCGCGGCGTGGGGCGGCAGCGGCCCGGGCTACGACGTGTGGGTCAAGAGCCTGCTCCAGTTCGCCGCCACGACCGGCTACGCGTTCAAGGCGCTGCCGCGCAGCGCCAACCTCGAGAGCCCCGGCGACAGCGGCATGATCGTGGTGGTGTTCCGCGACGGGGCGGGCCGCCCACGCCACGCTGCGTGGTACGTGCGCGAGTGGGCCCAGCAGGGGTACCCGACGGCGATGGGGATCCGCCCATTCGAGGCGATGCAGGTGTGGCACACCAACAACGGGCCCCAGATCCCGATGACGTCGCCCGCCGACGTCCAGTGGTGGAACACCTACCTCACCTGGATCATGGAGGACTTCAGCGTCCGCATCCAGACCGCCGGGATCACGTTCAAGCGACCCCAGGGCTGCCTCGATAGCACGGCCGTCGCGTGCTTCGTCGGCGTCGGCGAGTGGGTCTCCGGCGACACCTACCACAACGTCAGCGTCACGGCGCCCTGGCCCTATGACGCGGACGCCAACCTCACCTACTCGCACTCGTCCCGGCACGTCGACACCAGCCACGGCTGGCTCGACATCATCGGGCGGATCTTCACCGGCCTCGTCACCGCCGCGATCGGCGCCGCGATCGGCGAGCTGATCTTCGTCGGCTCGGACGTCGCGGCGACCACGTTCGGCGCCGCGTTCGGCGCGTTCACCAACGGCCTGATCCACGGCGACGATCTCGAGAGCGCGCTGCTCGACGGTCTGATGGCGGGCGCGTTCGCGTTCGTCGGGGCGAGCCTGGTGGACGCGTTCGGCGATCCCACCGCGCTCGTCGGGGTCAGCGGCGCCGGTTGCCCGACCGGGGACCGGTGCTGGGTGCTCGACCTGCTCAACGGGTTCCCGCCGACCAAGGCGCTCGCGGAGCTGCACGATCCGTTCATCGACTGGAGCAGCCGCGCGTTCGCGCAGGGCGGCTCGGGCTGGTTCAAGGCGGTCACGATCCCGCCGTTCGCGGTCCCCGGGTGCGCGTCGTCGGGGCCGTGCGTGACGGCCGGGCTCGTGATCGCGACCGATGGCGAGGTGAGCGGCGCGCGGACGCTGGCGCCGCCCACCTGCGCCGCGTCGCTCAGCCCGGCCTCCGGCACCACCGCGACCTCCTTCTCCTCCACGTGGTCCAGCGACGCCACGTCCTGCAGGTGGAAGCTGGACGGCGTCGATCAGGGCGCCGTCGCCTGCACCGGATCCACCGGCGGCCTCAAGTTCGCCGCCGGCAGCCACCGCATCTCCCTCGTCGCCACCGGCCCCGGCGGCACCCGGACCTGCGACTCCGCGGCCGTCTCGGTGATGGCCCCGCTACCGACGTGCACGATCTCGCTCGGCCCGTCCTCGGGCACCACCGAAACTTCGTTCTCCACCACGTGGTCGAGCAACGGCACCTCGTGCCGGTGGAAGAAGGACGGCGTCGATCAGGGTGCCGTCGCCTGCACCGGCTCCGCCGGCGGCCTCAAGTTCGCCGCCGGCAGCCACCGGCTCTCCCTCGTCGCCACCGGCCCCGGCGGGACCCGGACCTGCGACTCCGCCACGGTCTCCGTGACCGCCCCGCTGCCGACGTGCACGATCTCGCTCGGCCCGTCCTCGGGCACCACCGAAACTTCGTTCTCCACCACGTGGTCGAGCAACGGCACGTCGTGCCGGTGGAAGAAGGACGGCGTCGATCAGGGCGCCGTCGCCTGCGCCGGCTCTGCCTCGGGCGCGCTGTTCCCCACGACCGGCAGCCACCGCCTCTCCCTCGTCGCCACCAGCCCCGGCGGGACCAAGACCTGCGACTCCGCCACGGTCTCCGTGACGGCCCCGCTGCCGACGTGCACGATCTCCGTCAGCCCGTCGAGCGGGCGCACGACGACGTCGTTCGGCGTGAGCTGGTCGAGCAACGGCACGTCGTGCCGGTGGAAGAAGGACGGCGTCGATCAGGGCGCCGTCGCCTGCGCCGGCTCGGCCTCCGGCGCGCTGTTCCCCACGACCGGCAGCCACCGCCTCTCCCTCGTCGCCACCGGCCCCGGCGGGACCAAGAGCTGCGACTCCAACACGGTCTCGGTCTCACCGTGACGGGGCGAGGGCCAGGCCAGGGCGCCCTTCGGCCCAAGATCAGAAGTCGCCGTCCTTCACGTAGGGGTGACTCCACAGCGTCACCTGGATCAAGCACGACTTGACCCACGCCGCGTGCATCCGGTCGACGTCGTCGGCCCCGTGACCGCCGCGCGCGAGGAACGGACGCAGCGTGAAGGTGATCGGGAACACCAGCGCGAACAGGTGCCGGAACGGGACGAGGTCCGTCGACGCCACCCCGTCGGTGCGGTTCTTGCCGACGCGGTGGTGTCGTCGGCCGATCTCGTGCTGGTAGTCGAGCCACGCCTGATCGAGCTCGGCGCGCGCGGTGTCGAGGATCCACTGCCCGAACCGCCGGCGCACGCCGCCGAGGTAGTCCGCGATCGGCGCGCCGTCGGCCTTGCCGGTGAAGGACGCGAGCAGGTGCGGCTGGCTGCCGACGAAGCCGTACCAGACGTCGAGGATCTCCTCGACGTGATCGCGCAGGATCTCGCGCGACGCGCGCAGGTGGCGCACGTCGTCGTCGCCGAACAACACGCTCGCCTTGAGCTGCTCGAGCTCGGCCAGGGTGACGGGGGAACGTGGCACCGCGGAGGTGCCGAAACTGTAGCCGGGGATGGTGGTCATGGAAGGGTCCTCTCTCGGAGCGAAGCTCCGCCTGGCCACGCGCCGGCGTGGCGGTGGCACGAACGAGACACGGTCGGGCCGCGGTCAGCCCGGGGTCAGGAACCGCGCCCACAGCTCGCGCCGCTCGGCGTCCGCCGCCGCGGCGTGATCCGGGCAGTCGAGCCGGAGCTGCTCGGGGACGAGCGGCGCATCGATGAACGCGCAGTGGTGGGGCGCGTCGCCGACGTGGACGTTCGGCCGGAAGTGCGTGCACGTCACGCACATGCCGTCGAGCGGGATCAGCCCCTGCTCCTGCAGCGTGCGGATCATCTTCACGACGCCCTGGAAGAACGCGCGCTGCTCGTCGGGTTCGAGCGTCGCGACCGCGTCAGCCATGAACTCGGGCCACGCGCGCGCGCGCGCGCCGAGCGCGGCGCCACGCCGCGTCGGAGACAGCAGGCTCGCGCGTGGGTGCCGGGGATCGGCGGACCTGACGCACAGCTCCTTCTCGACGAGCGCGCGAACCGAGTCGCTGACCGTCGGCAGCGACACGCCCAGCCGCGCCGCCAGCTCGGAGCCGGTGAGCGATCCGTGCGCGACGAGCAGGGCGAGGATCTGCGCCTGGGTGGCCGACAGCCCCTCCCCGCTCGCCTGGTGCCACGCCTGCTGCTTCATCGCGAGCCCGATCTTGTGCAGCCCCGTCGCGATCCGCGGCGCGAGCGGCTCGACGGTCACGGGTGGCTGCGCGCGGCGGCGTGGCATGTGTCCGTTCTAACTTCGGACTCCTAACTTGTCAACCCGGTCTCACAGATTGGTGGGCAGCCGCGGGTCGAGGCCGCCTGCCCCGGTGGGGTCGTCGATGATCGACGGGTAGGTCTGGATGAACCCGAGCATGCTCGGCGTCGTCCCGTCGCCGAGCCAGAACGGGACGTTGCGCTGCATCACGGTGTAGTTCGCGCGCAGGTCGTCGCGCACCCTGAGGTAGAGATCCTCGTAGCGCGGGTAGTCGGGCTCCGGGTCGTCGCTGTTCGTGTGCCGGTAGTCGTCACCCTGGATCTCCGGCGCCAGTGCCACCTTGCCGGTGAGCTCGGGGTAGTAGGTGAGCACGCCCGGGGGCGCGTCGGTCCGGTTGAGCCCTTCGGCCAGGTTGCTGTTGGAGCTGCCCAGCCCGATGCCCTCGCTCTCCATGATCGCGACGACGTCCGCGACGTGCGCACGCGAGTAGTTGAGGTCCGGAATCGTGACGCACGAGGGGAACGCCGCCCGCAGCGCGCGCACGATCCGGAGCTGGCCCGCGTGCTGCGCCGCCTCGCTCTCGCCCGCCGCGAACGCGATCACCGGCGTCCCGATCGCGGACTCGGTCGTGCTGACCACGGTCAGGTTGGGATGCTCGCCGAGGTGGGCGCCGAGCGCGCCGAGGAACGCCTCCAAGCGCGCGAGCACGACCTCGTCCCAGAGCTTGAGGTTGTAGCCGTACGCCCCGGGCTGGCGACTCATCCGGTAGGCCCAGAGGTGGTCGTAGTCGACGTGCTCCCACGCCGGGTCGTCGCTCCACGTCGCGCCGCCGCGGAGGTCGCTCGGCAGGATGTCGGACGCGCCTCGCTCGCTCTTGAACTCGCGCCACGCGATCGAGAGGATGAGGTGCTTGTCGTCGAGCTCGCCCAGCGCGGCCAGGATGTCGTCGAGCTGGGAGAAGTCGTACGTGCTCACGCCGGTGTCGGGATCCCGCGTCTCGTAGCGCCCCCAGAGCACGGTCACGCGGATCCCGCGCAGCTGCGGCGTCAACCGCAGCTCGTCGTAGACCGTCGCCATCTGCGACGCGGACTGGAGCTGCCAGTCCTCGAGCTTGACGTAGATCCCGGGGTGCCACTTCACGGCGGACGGCGCGTCCGCGTCGGTCGCGGCGTCGTGCGGCGCGCCGCCGCCGTCCGCGACCGCGGTCGCATCGACGACGCTCGCGGTGGGGGCGCCGCAGGCGAGCACGCTCGCGGATAGCGCACACCCGAGGAGCGAGGTGACGCGCCATGACAGGTCCTGCATCGGTGCCCTCCTGAACGCGGTTCGAGTCACCACGCCACGCCGACCGTGAGCTTGGCCAGCACCTCGACCGAGCCGAGGTGCTCCTCGTCGGTGAGCGGCAGGCCGCCGCCGCCGACCGCGCGCACCGACAGGCCGCCGAGGCGCCAGGCGTAGCCCGCCTGCGCGTACACGCCGAGCCCGGTCGCGGCGACGCGCAGCGGGTTGTGGACGCCGCGGAACACGCCCGCCTCGGCGACGAGGCCGGCGCGATCGAGCGGGCGCTGGCCCCACTGCACGCCGGCGTAGCCGCCCGGGCCGTAGCCCGGGACGTAGCCGCCCGAGATCCCGACGCCCCAGGCGCGCGGGCGCAGCTCGAGCTCGCCGCCCAGGCCGTAGGCCCAGCCGACGCGCACCGCGAGGACGGGCCGCCGCGCCTCGGCCGCGGCGGGCGTCGGCGCAGTCGTGGCGAGCGCCGCGGCGACGAGCGCGGCGCTCGCGGCGCTCGCAGCGCGCCGTGCGGTCACGGCTCGAACCCGGCGCAGTTGCCGACCTCCAGGCTCATCGGCGCGACGAGATCGTCGGCGAACGTCGTCGGCTCCGCCACGCCCGTGCAGGTCACGGGGCCGAGCTCCTCGAGCCGGCCGGTCGAGATCCGCCATACCTCGAGCTCATCGTCGCACGGCGCGTCGACGCTGTCGGCCTCGAACAGCTCGATCCGGTAGAAGTGCCCCGCCTGCGCGGCGCCCTCGAGGTCGATGACCGCGCGCCCGAGCGCCTCGTCGACCACGGCGTGGCCGCGCGCGACCACGCGATCGATCTCGACGCCCTCGGCGTCGAGCCGCACCAGCGCGTAGCGGACCAGGCCGAGCGTGGCGCTGGCCAGCTCGACGCGGTACGACAGGCCGCCGAACGCGGCGCACCCGCGCGGATCGTCGCCGACGCGGCTCGCGCCGTCGGTGAACGTGAACGAGGCGTCGGCGTCGAACGGCGACAGGTCGATCGACATCACCGCGTCGACCCCGAACTCGCACCGCGCGTCACCGTCGAGGTCGACGAACCCGTCGACCCGGTACGCGACGCCGGGCGCGAGCGTGGCGTCGAGCGGGAGCTCGAACGCGCCGCCCGCAACCGCGCCGGCGGCGCACGCGACCGGCTCGGGCGTCGCGGGCTGGGTGACCGAGATCCGGACGTCGCCGGCGGCGAAGCCCTCGCCGCGCACGATCAGCGCCACGCCGTCGTCGGCGGCGTCGTCGG
>WYBA01000117.1 GCA_011526095.1 Myxococcales bacterium
GCTGTCGCTGATGGTGTTCTTCGCGCTGGCGTGCCAGTGCATGAGCACGCTCGCGGTGGTCAAGCGCGAGACCGGCGGCTACCGCTGGCCCGCGTTCCTGTTCGTCTACATGACGACGCTGGCGTGGCTGTCGAGCTTCCTGGTGTTCCAGGTCGGCCGGCTACTGGGGTACTGATCGCATCACTGGGAGCACCACCGGCAGGTGGTCGCTGATCCGCGACTCGTAGCTCGGCACCTGCGCGTCGAGCCGCGGGATCACCGCGGCCTGCTCGCCGAGCCGCGCGGCGAGGCCGTCGGTGGTGAGGACGTGATCGATCACGCGCCCGGACGGGATGAACGTCGCCTCGTCGGCGACGTCCGCGGTGCGGAAGCGGTAGCGCTCGGGCGCCTCGAGCAGCGGCGCGAGCACGTCGTCGATTGCGTCGGGGCCGCCGGCCTCGGCCTGCAGCGTCTCGTTGTAGTCGCCGAGCACGATCACCTCGGCCTCGCCGCCGCCGTCGACCTGCGCCCGCAGGAACGTGTCGAGCTCGCGCACCGCGGCGCGCCGGCGCGCGCGATCGTCGTCGGCGGTGCCGGCCTTGAGGTGCACGCCGATCAGGTCGATCGTGACGCCGTCGACCTCGATCCCGACGCGCCACGCCGGGCGCGGCCACGCGTAGGAGCTGGTCGTGAACAGCATCTCGCCGTCGCCTGCCGGCACGGTGACGACGTCCTCGCGGTAGAGCACGCCGATCTTCTGGTAGCTGGTCGCGGTGTAGCGGTGCGGGGACAGCAGGCCCGCATGGTGCGGCAGCCGCGCGACCAGCTCGTCCCACGCGGCGACGCTCCCGACCTCCTGCACGACGACGACGTCGAGGCGGAGGCTCGTGATCAGGTCCGCGACGAGCGCGACCGTGTCGTCCGACTTGGGCAGGTTCTCGATGTTCCAGGTCGCGACGTCGAGCGTGGCGTCGGTGCCGAGCGGCGGGACCAGGTCGTCGACCGGCTCGCGGTAGCCGCCGTCGCCGTCGTCGCCCGCGTCGGGCGCCGCCGGCTCGCGCAGCAGGTCGCAGCCGCCGAGGGCGAGGCCGGCGAGCACCGCGGAGACCGGGACGACGAGCCGCACGCCGGGTTGCGTATCACGGCGACGCGGCGCGCGCAGCGACGATCGCGCGGGCGACCCGGACGCCGTCCATCGCCGCCGACACGATCCCGCCGGCGTAGCCCGCGCCCTCCCCCGTCGGGTACAGCCCGGCGACGTCGGGGCTGGCCAGGGTGGTCGCGTCGCGCGGGACGCGCACCGGCGAGCTGGTGCGCGACTCGACGCCGACGAGCACGGCGTCGTCGGTGACGTAGCCGCGGAGCTGGCGGTCGAAGTCGCGCAGCGCGGCGCGCAGCCGCGCCGCCAGGCCCAGCCCGCACGCGTCGAGCACCTCGGCCAGATCGCCCGCGGCCAGCCCCGGCTCGTACGAGCTGGCCGGCACGGTCGTCGACGCGTGGCCGCGCACGAAGTCGGTGACGCGCGCGGCCGGCGCGCGCAGCCCGCCGCCGCCGGCCGCCATCGCGGCGCGCTCGAGCCGCGCCTGCAGCTCGATCCCGGCCATCGGGCCGTGCGCCGCGGTCAGGCCCGCCGCCGCGAGGTCGGCGAGCTCGATCGCCACGACCATGCCGGAGTTGGCGTACGGCGAGTCGCGACGCGACAGGCTCATGCCGTTGACGACGAGCCCGTCGGGCTCGGTCGACGCCGGGACGATCCACCCGCCCGGGCACATGCAGAACGAGAACACGCCGCGCTCGGCGTCGGCGCCGCCGCGCGGCAGCACCGGGCCGCGCGTGGTGTGGGCGACGCGGTACGGCGCGGCGCGCAGCCGCGCGTGGCCCGCGAACCGGCCGTACTGGATGCGATCGATCAGCGGCTGCGGGTGCTCGATCCGCACGCCCATCGCGAACGGCTTGGCGACGAGGCCGACGCCAGCGGCGCCGAGCAGCGCGAGCACGTCGCGCGCCGAGTGGCCGGTGGCGATCACGACCTGGCGCGCGGCGATCGTCTCGCCCGACGCCAGCTCGACGCCCGCGACGCGGCGCGCGCCCGCGGGCCCCTCGACCCCGAGCGCGACGACGCGCGCGCCGAACCGGAACTGCACGCCGCACGCCTCGAGGTGCTCGCGCAGCGCGGTGATCACGCGCGGCAGCTTGTTCGAGCCGATGTGCGGGCGCGCGTCGACGAGGATGTCGGCGGGCGCGCCGTGGCGCGCGAGCACCTCGATCACGTCGCGGACGTCGCCGCGCTTGTGCGCGCGGGTGTAGAGCTTGCCGTCGGAGTAGGTGCCGGCGCCGCCCTCGCCGAAGCAGTAGTTGCTGTCCGGGTCGACGCGGCCGTGCTGGGTGAGGCCCTTGAGGTCGCGGCGCCGCGCCTGCACCGGCTTGCCGCGATCGAGGACGATCGACGCGACGCCGTCGCGCGCGAGCTGGTAGGCGCAGTACAGCCCCGCCGGGCCGCCGCCGACGATCACGACCGGCGGGCCGGCCACCTCGCGCGGCTCGGGCGCGCCGAGCGGCGGCGCCTCGGCCGGGCGCGCGCCGACGGTGAGGTGGAACCGGACGCGGCCGCGGCGCGCGTCGACCGCGCGGCGGCGGACCTCGAGCGGCGGCAGGCTCGCCTCCGGCGCGCCGAGCCGGGCCGCGACCGCGGCGCGCAGCGCGTCGGCGTCGTCGCCCATCGCGCCGGGCGCGTCGAGGTCGAGCTCGCCGTCGAGCCTGCCGATCGCCGGGCCGGTCATGGCGCCTGGTCGAGGCAGCGCGCGCCGCCCGCGTGCACCGTGATGTCGGCGAGCCCGAGCGCGTCGTCGA
>WYBA01000010.1 GCA_011526095.1 Myxococcales bacterium
GCTCGCCGCGGCGGTGCTGCTGATCACGCGCGCCGACCCGTCGGCGCGCGGCCCGGCGCCGACGCGACCCGACGCCGCCGCGGGCGTGGCGCCGGGCGTCCGGCTCCCGGACGGTGGCGCCGGCGGCGCGGCGGCGCCGACCTCTGGCGACGGCGGCGTCGCGCTGCCGCCGCTGCCCGACTGGGACGACTCGGCGCCCGGTGACCCGACACGGCCACGCGTCGCGCCGCGCGGCGGGCGCGACGGCGGGACGACCGCGCGCCCTCGCGGTGCGGGCGACGCCGGCACCACGACCGCAGCGCCGGTCGACGCCGGGGCCGGCAAGCCGGCGGCGCCGGTCGACGCCGGGGCCGGCAAGCCGGCGGCGCCGATCGACGCCGCGCCGCCGCTGCGCCCGATCGGCGACGCGGGCACCGGCGGCGGTGGTGTCCGTCGCGACGCCGGGCTCGGCGGGCCGAGCGGCGCGGGCAAGCCGAAGGGCACGGGCATCGGCACGGGCACGGGCGCCGGCACGGGCATCGGCACGGGCACGGGCACGGGCACGGGCACGAGCAAGGGCATCGGCACGGGCAAGGGCACCGGCACGGCGAGCGGAGGCGGCACGCCGTGATCCTCCGGCTCGCGCCGCGCGCGCTCGCCGCGCTCGTCGTGCTCGTCGGCGTCGCCGTCTGGGCGGCGCCGGCGCGGGCCGGCGACACGTGGTGTGTCGCGGGGTTCGAGCCAGGCCAGGACTACGGCGCCGAGACCGGCGCCAAGACCGAGCAGGACTCGTGCTCGGACTCGTGCTTCCGGGGCAGCGGCTGGCACCAGCACGGCTTCCTCAAGAAGGACGGCAAGTGCTACTCGTGCTGGGACGAGAACGACAACACCTGCGAGACGCTGGCGAAGGACGAGGGCTACGAGCTGGTCAGCCTGGCGAGCTGCAGCGGCGTGCCGATCGCCAGCCCGTCGTCGGAGCCGGGGTCGTGCTACGTCGACACGCCGCCCCAGCCGCAGCCCCAGCCGCAGCCGCAGCCGGATCCGCCCCAGACGCCGCCGGACGACGCGTCGAAGCAGCCGCCTCCTCAGGACCCGCCCGCCCCCGAGCCGGCCGCGCAGGTCAAGCCGAAGCCCAAGCCGCTGCCGCGCCCGCCGGCGCCGAAGCCGACCGACTACGACGGCGTGATCGTCAAGATCGCGCCCGGGCCGTACGCGGTCAACACGCCGATCAAGATGGTCGGCGGCGCCGTGACCCGCGCCGGCAAGAAGAAGCGCCGCGTCGCGCGCGGCGACTTCGTCGTGATCGGCGCCGACGGCAAGGAGGTCGCGCGGGTCCACGGCAAGCCGAAGGGCTTCCACATCGTCGCCGACGTCACGCTGCCCGTCGGCGGCAACGTCACGATCCGGTTCGAGCCGATCAGCATCATCACGGGGTCGGGCGAGAAGAAGCGCGACGTCGCGTTCGCCGAGCAGGCGCTCGCGGCCGCGGCGTGCCGCGTCCAGGCGGTGCTCGAGGCGCCGACGACCGGCGAGATCCTCGTGGCGGACGCCGCCACGCCGCTGCGCGGCCGGTTCGTCGACGCCGCCGGCCAGCCCGCGCCGGTCGCCGCGCTCGGCGGGGCGAAGGCGGTGTTCGTCGTCGAGACGACCGGCGCGGACGGCGAGCGGGTCGAGCAGCGGCTCGACGCCGCGCTCGACGCGGCCGGCGTCGCGACGGCGCAGGTGACGGTCGCGCGGCCGACGGTGGCGAGCGACGTCGTGCGCGTCGGCCTCGTCGCCGAGGGCGGCGCGGGCGACGTGTGCCCCGCGACCGCGGCCGACGCGCGCGTCACCGCGCTCGGCGTCGGCATCGAGATCAAGCCGGTCGCCGCGCGGTGCTACCTCGACCGGCCGTGCAAGGTCACCGCGCGGTTCGTGCTGCCAGCCGACCCGGCGGCGCGCGCGCTCGGCGAGGCGTTCGTGCGCTCGGCCGGGCTGACGATGACCGCGGCCGCCGGCGGCGCGCCCGGCGATCTCACCGCCGACCGCCCAGGCGAGCTCGACGCGGTGTGGACCGGCACGGTGATCCCCGGCGACCTCGGCGACGTCGCGCTGGTCGCGGCCGCGCGCTCCGATCGCGGCCTCGCCGAGGACCAGGCGTCGCTCCACGTCGAGGAGCCGATCGAGCTGAAGCTGACCGGCCCGCTCGACCTCGGCACGGTCCCGGCGGGCACCGCGAGCAACCAGCGGTGCGCGACGCTCGATCTGTCGGCGTCGCGCGGCGTCCGCTACCAGCAGCTCCGGCTGTCGGCGCCGCGGCCGACCGGCTGCGACAGCTACCCGGTGGTGTTCCACGCCGACGCCGGCGTCGGGTTCCCGCTCCACGGCGACGGCGGCGTGACCGTCGAGGTCGGCGAGGCGCGCGCGATCACGATCTGCCTGGCCGAGATCCCGCGGTGCGCGGCCGAGGCGCCGGCGCCGGTGACGCTGACGGTGCAGGCGGTCAACCCCGACTTCCCCGACCAGCGCGCCGAGCTGGCGATCCAGTGGCGGGTCTCGGGGCGCAGCCTGTGGGCGTGCTGGTGGTGGCTGATCGCCGCGACCGGCGGCGCGCTCACCGTCCTCGTCGTCGGCTACGGCTTCGTCCGCCCGTGGCGGTTCGCGGTCGACGACCAGGTCCAGCTCGCCGCCAAGCGCGAGCAGCTCGCGCGCGCGGTCGGCCGCCGCCTGCGCGATCTCCCCGGCGGGCGCCCCGGCTGGTACCGCTCGGCCGCGGTCGGCCTGCTCGACGCCGGCCAGGCGACCGCGAAGCTCGGCACCGCGCTGGTCGAGCTCCACGCGCGGCGCGGCGAGATCGTGCTGCGCAGCCGCGGCGGGCTGCAGCGCGTCAGCCCGCAGTCCAAGAAGCTCGAGCCCGTGCCCGAGGCCGCCACCAAGGACGGCCACGTCGCGTCCAAGAACGTCGTGTACGCCGCCGGCAACCTGTTCTTCCAGATCAAATGACCCGCACGCTCCTCGCCCTGCTGCTCGCCTGCGCCGCGCTCGTCGCGACCGCCACCCCCGCGCGCGCCGACACCGAGTGGGTGCTGGTGCTCGACAACTCGACGAGCATGAGCGACGGCTCGCGGATGCAGATGGGCGACGGCACCGAGCGCCGGATCGGCGCGCAGGATCCGGACCGGCTGAGCGTGATCGCGACGCTGGTGTTCCGCGCGATGATGGGGCCGACCGACAAGCTGACGATCCTCACGTTCGACTCCAGCGGGCCGGGCAAGCACGTCGTCGTGCCGTCGGACCCCGCGGCGATCCGCGGGCTGCAGTTCGATCAGCTCACGTTCATGGTCGGCCCGCTCCAGGCGGCGCGGGCGATCCTCGACCGCTCGACCGCCGCGACCAAGGTGCTCGTGCTGGCGACCGACGGCGCGCCGACCGCGGAGCCGCCGGCGACCGAGCCGATCACGCCGGACCAGGCACGCGCGCTGCTCGGCCTCGACCGCGACCCGGCGCCGTTCCAGCTCGTCTCGCTGGCGCTGTCGAACGACCCCGACACGCTGGCGATCCAGCGCCAGTTCCTCGCCCCGCTCGGCCGGCTCGAGCCGATCGACACGCCCGCCCAGCTCGTCACGGCGTTCACCTCGGTGTTCGCCGAGTCGATCCGGTCGCGGCCGGACACCGGCCGGCTCGCGCCCGGCGAGCGCCACACGTTCACCGTCGGCAAGTACGTCACCGACGTCTACGTCGCGGTCGCGACCGAGCGCACCACCGGCCCGATCGGCGCGACCCTCACCGAGGACGGCGCGCCCGTCGCCGTGACCGACGAGGGCGACGCCGGGTGCGACCGCAAGCCGTGCCACGCCTACCAGGTGTTCAAGGCGCGCCGCGACCCCAGCGGCAGCACGACGTTCGAGCTCGCGGTGCCGCGCGGCGGCGGCGCCGTCGCCTACGGCGTGATCCTCAAGTACGAGCTGGGCGCCGAGATCCTCAGCGCGCCGACCCGCGCCAAGGTCGGCGAGACGATCGACGTCGTCGCGCGCATCAACTGGAAGGGCGGCACGTTCAACGACCCCGCGTTCTTCGGCGCCGACGGGTTCGCCGCGACGCTGCGGCTCGGCGACGTCGAGGCGCCGCTGACGGTCAAGGACGACGGCACGTTCGCCGCGACGCTCACCGTCGGCGGCGCGCCGGGCCCGGCGCGGCTCGAGGCGCGGTTCGCCAACCGCTGGATCACGCTCGTCGGCGAGCGCGACCTCACCGTCGAGGAGTGGGTGCCGCTCGAGCTGAAGGTCGCGCCGGTCGACTTCGGCGCGTGGACCGGCGCGCGCGGCGAGAGCCGGCGGTGCGTCGACGTCGACCTCGCCGGCTCGCTCAACGCCGACAAGGTCCCGCTCGAGGCGATCGTCGCGGGCCTCGGCGGCGGCTACCGGCTGGAGCTGCCGTCGCCCGTGACCGTCACCGACGGCAAGGTCCGGGCGTGCCTGGTCGCGCCCGGGTGCTGCGAGGCCGCGCCCGCCGGCGCGACGCTCACCCTGCGCGGCGCCGATCCTCACTACCACCCGGGCGCCGTGACAGTGCCCCTCGCCTACCGCGTCGAGCCCACGCCCTTCCTCACCTGCTGGTGGCCCTACCTCGCCGCCGCGGCCGGCGCGATCGCGCTGACGATCATCGTCGTCGGCTTCGTCCGGCCGCGCGACTTCGACAAGGAGGAGGTCCTGCGGCTGGCCAAGGCGGAGCCGGCGCTGGCGCGGGCCAGCGGCCGCCGGCTGCGCGACCTGCCCGGCGGCAAGCGCGGGTTCTACCGCGACGCGCGGATCGCGCTCGACGGCGCCGGCAACGCGGTGCGCGCGACCGCCGGCGCCGCGCTGATCCTGCGCGCCGCCAAGGGCGACCCCGTCGTGACCGCGCGCGGCGGCCTCGAGGAGAAGGATCCCCGCACCCGCAAGTTCGTCCCGATCGACCCCGCCAAGGGGCCGATCTACCTGCGCCGCGGCGTCATCTATCGCTGCGGCGAGTTCGTGTTCCGGCTCGGCTAGAGCCACCGAGGAGAGTCAGCACATGGGCATCCTGCGCGCCGATCGCATCTCACCGTCGATCTTCCTGGGCCTGGGCGGCTCCGGCAGCAAGGCCGTCAACATGCTCGCCGGCAAGATCCGCCGGCACCCGAACTACCCGAAGTTCAAGGATCTGATCCACGCGGTCGCGATCGACACCAACAAGAACGACTTGATGGTGATGAAGCACGTGCCGGACTCGAACCGGTTCCTGGTGTCCGCGTTCGATCGCCGCGCCTACGTCGCGCGCAAGCGCGGCCAGCAGGAGCTGGCCGAGGACCGGATGCTGACCCAGTGGGTCCACCCGACCTACGCGTTCCGCGACGCCCAGGGTGCCGGCGCCGGCCAGATCCGCGTCGAGAGCCGGCTCGGCATCTACTACAACCTCGAGGAGGACCGCGCCGGCATCATCCGCGCGTTCAAGCGGATCCTCGACGCGATGACCCGCCCCGACAACCCGTTCCGCGACAACGAGGACCGGGTGATCAACGTGATGATCTACGCCTCGGTCGCCGGCGGCACCGGCTCGGGCGGGTTCCTGCCGATGGCGTACCTGCTCCAGGACCTGGTCAAGGACCACGGGTGGGGCCGGCCCAACGTCGTCGGCACGCTGATGCTGCCGTCGGTGTTCACCGCCGACGTCGAGCAGGCGCTGATCGCGGACATCAACGCCAACGGCTACGCCGCGCTCAAGGAGCACGAGCACCTGACCAAGCTCGGCTACGAGGGCGGGCCCGAGCAGATCGAGTTCCACTACTACCCGACCAACCGCGAGCGCACCCACGTCCACCACCGACCGTTCGCGCTGACCTACCTGATCGACAAGCCCAACGAGATCTCGGTCGAGCGCTACACCAACGCCGTCGCCGACTCGGCCTACCTCCAGCTGTTCTCGCCGATCATCGGCGCGCAGGCCGGCGAGTACGACAACTACGACAAGCACCAGAAGTCGCTCGCGCTCGGCAACTTCAGCGTCCACTACGGCAGCTTCGGCGCCGCGCTGTTGATCCTGCCGCGCGCCGACATCCTCCACTACGGCGCGCTGCGCTGGACCGGGCGCGTGCTCGAGACCTACCTCGTCTCGGGCAAGGACGAGGCGTTCCGCGTCCCGTACGACGATCCCAAGTTCCAGCGGCTTGCGCGCGACGAGCAGGACCGCATCGTCGACGACAAGTTCAACGGCTACGTCGAGCACGTCGCGCGGCTCGAGGAGGACCAGCAGGAGAAGGGCGTCTACTCGGCGATCGTCGCCCAGAAGTCGACCGACGGCGCGACGCTGCGCGAGACGCTGACCCGGCGGTTCGCCGAGATGTTCAACACGCTCGACGAGCAGATCCAGATCCAGCCGTTCGACCCGCTGCAGGTCCACGAGGGCAACACCTCGCTGGCCCGCGCGATCGAGAACCTGCGCCGCGACGCCGCGACCAGCCGCACCAAGGTGATGTCGTTCCTCGACTCGCAGATCGCCGACCTCAAGAGCGGCCGGTTCTTCTCCGAGTTCTTCCGCGCCAACAGCGTCGGGCCGCTGGCGCAGCGCTACTTCCTGATCCGGCTCAAGCGCGAGGGCTTCCTCACGCCGTTCGAGGATCCGGCGGACGGGCTGTTCCTGCAGGAGCTCAAGGAGAACGCCTACGACCTCGACCGCGACCACGTCACGCGCGAGTTCGGCGAGCTGGAGAAGCGGCTGCGCGAGACCTCGAAGAAGGGGTTCCTCGGCAACATGCTGTCGCGCGAGAACAAGGAGTTCGATCAGGTCCGGCGCAAGACCCAGGACTGGTTCACCCAGGTCGAGGCCGGCCAGCGCGACTTCCAGAAGGCGAGCTTCTGGCAGCGCTACCACGAGGAGCTGCAGCGCGCGATCGAGGTGCGGCTGTCGCAGTTCCGCGCGGTGTCGGCGGTGTCCGACGAGGTCGCGCGCAACGTCGCGACCGAGGCCGAGCGGCTGCGCGTCGACCCGGCGGCCGCGCGCGGCGACGCGTCCGACGCCGGCGCGTACTACCTCGACTCCGAGGTGCTGCGCGACGACCGCGCCGGCCAGCGGCTGTGGAACCGGCTGTTCGCCCACAAGCTCGACAAGAGCGCCTACTACGACGAGGCCAGGATCTTCGACGCGATCACCGCCGCGTTCGCGCCCGCGGTCGGCGACGACGGCCGGGTCCGCGCCAAGGACGCGATGGAGATCGTCCGCGACCTGCGCGAGCGGCTCGAGGCCCAGGCGCGGGACACGTTCGGCCGGGTGTTCGCCGAGATGAACCTCGACCTGCGGTCGGCGCTCGAGCTCGAGGCGCGCTACGTCGCGACGCCCGACGCGCGCCCGGGCGACGACAAGGCGCTCGACGCGGTGCCCGCGCGCGACGTCCAGCACCACATGGCCGACAAGCTGCGCCGCGTCGTCGATCAGTGCGTGCTGCTGGCGTCGATCGACAAGACCAAGCGCGACGATCCGTCGGTCGTGCCGGCCGACGTGTTCTACGTCGGGTGCTCGGCGCGCTACGCCGGCGACGAGGCGACCAGCCTGCGCCACCTGATCAAGGGCGCCGCGACCGGCGTCGACTTCATCGACGGCTGGGGCGAGGACGACATGATCGTCTTCTACCGGGCGCTGCTCGGGGTGCCGATCTACTTCTTCAAGCGGGTCAACGAGGAGCTCTACAACTCCTACAAGCAGGTCAAGGCCAAGCCCAACCGCAGCTACCCGCTCCACATCGAGGCGGCGTGGGAGGACGGCATCCCCAACCTCGATCCGAAGGAGATGCGCGAGGCCGAGGCGAAGCGCCGCGCCGAGGAGGCCGCGCTCAAGGAGGCGAGCGAGCGCGACGGCAAGATCTGGCGGTTCGTGCTCGCGACGATGGCGGGCAGCGTCCAGAAGAACGGCGAGGGCGGGTACGACTGGGTCATGGGCTCGGTCAAGAAGAAGCTCGCCGGCGACCGCGCCGGGGCGTACGCCGCGTTCTGGGCGCTCGACCCGTCGCTGCGCGACGACCTGACCGACGCCGGCGCCAAGCTCGAGCGGGAGAAGCTGGCGTCCGCGCCCGGACGGCGCGCGTTCCGCGGCGAGCTCGAGACCTACCTCGCCGGGCTCAAGGAGGCGTTCGCGGCGGCCTACGCCGACGAGAACGAGGGCGCCGTGCGCTACCTCAAGGAGGAGAAGCGCGTGGTCGACGAGAAGCTCGCCGGGCTGCCGGCGGCCTGAGCGTCACCGCCTTGCCGACGTACGTGACCACCGTAGGCCGCTTCGGCGCGGCGATCGCGGACCGCCTCGCGGCGGATCCGCCATCGCCGGCGTTCGCGGTGTGCCGCGTGCGCGGGCCGCACGATCTCGACGAGCACCAGCGCGCGGCGCTGCTGCCGTGGTACCGCGACGCGGTGCTGGCGGAGCTGACGCCGCTGCTGCGCGCGGCGGCGACGTCGGGCGCGGGCGGGCGGCTCGACCTGGTCGTGATCGCCGACGTGGCGGAGGTCGGCGGGCCGATCTTGGTCGCGCTCGGCCAGGCGCTGTCGGAGCTGCTGGCGCAGCACTTCGCGGTGATGTTCCCGCCGGGGACGCCGGCCGATCAGCGGGCGGTCGGGCTCTACGTCGTCGTCGCGACGCCGGCGATCGACCGATCGGCCGGCGGGACGGCGGCGCTCGACGCGCTCGACCGGCTGACCCGCTGGCACCTCGCCGGGCCGCCGTCGCCGATCCTCGAGCGGGTGTTCGTGCTGCCGCGGCAGAACGAGGTGATGCCGCTCGCCGACGACGACGTCGAGCGCGCGGTCGCGCTGTTCGTCGCGGCGGCGTTCCGCGCCGGGCTGCGCGACGCCGACGTGTTCCGCCGCCGCCTCGGGCCGGCGCGCGATCCGGCGCGGCTGATCGACGCGTTCGCGGTGGCGGCGGCCGACGTCGACGTGCCGCGGCTGGTCGCGGCGTTCGGCTGGCGCAGCGCGCTCGCCGCGCTGACCCGGCTCGGGGCGCAGGCCGACGGGCGCGGCGCGTCGGGCCACGCCCCCGCGCGCGAGGTCGCCGGCGGGCTCGGCCCGCTGCGCGGCGCGCCGCCGGCGACGACGCTGCTGGCGCGCGCGGCCGATGCGTCGCCGTCGGAGCTCGACGCGCTGGTCCGCGCGGTCGACGTCGCCGAGGGCGACGCGATCACCGCGGCGTCGCGCGCGATCCACGACGCCGTCGACGCGCGCCTCGGCGGCGACGACGGGCTGATCGCGCTGGCCCCGGTGCGCCAGGCGCTGGCGCGCGCGGCCGAGCGCGCGCGCGCGGCCGCCGCCGCGACCGGGGCGTGGCTGCCCGCCGCGGACACCGTCGCGAAGGCCGTGGCC
>WYBA01000118.1 GCA_011526095.1 Myxococcales bacterium
CCAGCAACCCTGGGTGGCCTGACCAGCCAATTCTCATCGGGGAAACGCGCGCGTGGATCCCGGCGAGCCGGATCACACGAGGACGACCATGTAGTCACGGATGCGACGGCGTCGTCAGTCGAGGAGCGCAGGTGACGGCGGCGGCGCGACCGGCGCGAGCGGGACCGCGGCGAGCGCGGGCGCCTCGACGAACCCCAGGCGCGGGTTGCGCTCGATCACGATCGCGCCGACCTCGACCAGCGCGGGCGCCGCGATCACCTCGAGCGCGACGTTGCCGACGACGCGCAGCTCGCCGGTGACCTCGACCAGCGCGGGCGCGCTCCACGTCGCCAGCGAGCCGTTGGCGGCGAGCTCGATCGCGCCGGCCCGCTCGAGCGCCGGGAAGAACGCCCCGGTCGCCGCCCCGTTGGACACCAGGCGCAGCGCGCCGCCGACCTCGCGCAGCGCCGGCAGCGAGATCGAGTCCGCCGCGATCGTCGGGCCGATCACGACGTCGCCGTCGACGCGCGCGAGCGCGGCGAGCGCGCGCAGATCGAGCGCGACGACCGAGCGGACCGCGAGCGAGGGCAGCCGCGCGCACCCGGCGAGCGCCTCGAGCTGCTCCTGGCTGCCGACGAGCGCCGGCGCGTCGCACGAGGCCGGCGCGGGCGCGGCAGGCTCGCCGGGGCCGCCACAGCCCGCGAGCGCGACGGCGACCGCCGCGGCGACGGCGCGGACCGCGGTCATTGCGTGACGGGCGCCTCGACGTCCTCGCCGCGGCACGCCCGGACGTAGCGCCGCACGGCCTCGGGCAGCCCGAGGTAGAGCGCGTCGGCGAGCAGCGCGTGGCCGATCGACACCTCGAGGATCTCCGGGATCTCGCGCGCCAGGCGCGGCGTGTTGAGCAGGTTGAGGTCGTGCCCGGCGTTGACGCCGAGGCCGGCCGCGGTCGCGGCGCGCGCGGTGTCGCGCAGCGCGGCGAAGCCCTCCTCGCGCCGTGGCGTCGGCCACAGCGCGGCGTAGGGCTCGGTGTAGATCTCGACCCGGCGCGTCCCCGTCGCCGCCGCGGCCTCCATCGTCTCCGGCCGCGGGTCGACGAAGATCGCGGTGCGCACGCCGCGGTCGTTCATCCGCGCGAGGATGTCGGCGATCTCGCGGTGCTGGCGCGGCAGGTCCCAGCCGTGGTCGCTGGTGATCTCGCCCGGGCGCACAGGCACCAGCGTGAACTGCGTGACCTCGAGCTCGTGGGCGAGCGCCCACAGCTCGGGGCGGGCGTCGCCCTCGAGGTTGAACTCGACGCCGCGCTCGCGACAGATCGCGCGCAGGTCGCGCACGTCGGCCTGGCGGGTGTGGCGCTCGTCGGCGCGCCAGTGGAGCGTGAGCCCGGCGGCGCCGGCGTCGATGCACGCGTGGGCGGCGACCCGCGGCGACGGGTTGGACGCGCCGCGCGAGTTGCGCAGCAGCGCCACCTTGTTGAGGTTGACCGAGAGCTGGAGCGTCATGTTCAGAACCGCCCGTGGACCTGCACGCCGGCGTGATCGGCGCCGACCGCCGGCACGATCGCGGCGCGCTCGCCGCCGCCGTCGTCGGAAGGCGACGTGAGGTAGAGGTAGGCGCCGACCGCGGTGAGCACCAGGCCGCCGGCGACCAGCCCGGTCGACAGCGTCGCCGCGGAGCGCGCGTCGGCGATGTCGAACTCGGCCTGGATCACGTCCCCCGCGCACGGGTTGACCGGGCCACCGCACGCGTCCTCGGCGTCCGCGACGAGCCCGCGCGCCTTGAGGCCGAACACGACGCCGACGCCCGTCGCGACGACGCCGGCGGCGCCGACGCCGAGGCCGAGCCAGCGCTTGCCGCTGCCGCCGCCGCCGTCGCGAGGACCGACCGGCAGCGGACGCCCGACTCCGGCGCCGTCGCCGCCTCCGTCTCCATCTCCATCTCCGCCGCCGTCGCCATCGCCGTCGCCGCCACCGGCTCCGTCTCCGTCGCCGTCCGTCTTCACCGGCTCCGCCGCCAGCTCGGGCACCTCGATCGTGATCGTCTGGCCCTCGGCGGTGAGCTCGACCTCGGCCTGCCAGGCGACCCGCCCCGGCGCGGTCGCGCGGAACGCGTAGGTCGCTGGATCGACCGGGGTCTCCAGATCGACGAGCGCGGTGACGTCGACGCCGTCGCGTTCGATCACCAGGCCGGCGGCAGGCGCGGTCACCACCAGCCGCATCCGGGTGAGCCGCGGCGCGAGCGCCTTGGCCTGCTTGGTCGCGTCGGCCTTGCGCTTCTTGTGCGTGTCCTTGGCCGCCAGCTCGGTGAACTCCTGCCAGGCCGAGGCGAGCTTGCCCAGGCGCTGGTGGCAGCGCGCCAGGTTGTAGAGCGTGCCGAGCTGCGGGTCGAGCTGCTGACTGCGCGCGAACTGCTCGCACGCCTCGGCCGTCTGGCCGGCGTCCTCGAGCTCCTTGCCCTTCTGGAACGCGGCCTCGGCGGCGACCTTGTTGGTGTCCTGAGCCGCGGCGGTGCCGGCCAGCGAGGTGACGACGCACACGACGGTGAGGGCGGCGAGCCGCATGGGCGGCATCATGCACCAATCCCCCGCGCCGTGCCGCGGTCAGTACCGCGAGCTCGAGAGATCCTCGTCGTCGTCGTCGTCGTCGCCGGGCTTGCGGTCCCGCGGCTTCTTGCGCGGCGGCTTTTTCGGCGGCTCCTTCGCCGCCGCGCCCGCGTCGACCGCACCGGACGGGTCGGTCGCGACCGCGACGCCCGCGTCCGGCGCGACGGCCGCCGCGACGCCCGCGTCCGGCGTCGCCGCCGCCTGGGTCCCGGCGTCGACCGCCCGCGCCGCCGCGGTCCCGCCGCCGGCGCGCTCGCCCGCGGCCGCCCCCGCGTCGTCGCCGCCGCCGCCTCGGGTCACCAGGAACCCGGCGACGCCCGCGCCGATCGCGAGCACCGCGATGCCGGCGATCAGCTTGCTGCGGCCGCCACGCGCCGGCCGGTCGCCGGCGGTGAGCTGGCCGCCCATCGTCGTGGGCGAGGACGGCGCGGTCATCGGCGCGGTCATCGGCGCGGACAGCGGCGAGGCGGTCGCCGGCGGCGCCGTCCCCGGCGCGCCCGGCCCGGCCACGGGGCCGGTGAGCGGACGCGGCGCGACGCCGAGCACGCGCGACACGCGCTGCGCCGCCTCGTAGGTCGACGGCGCGCCGAACGGCGCGAGCGCGGCCGCCAGCTCGGCGACGTCGCGGTAGCGATCCGCCGGATCCTTCGCCAGGCACCGCCCGACCGCGGCCTCGAACCCCGGCGGCGCGCCGACCACGTTCATCGGCGGCGTCGGGTCGATCGCGATGTGCAGCGCCAGCTCGGTGATCGACTCGCCGCCGAACGGCGGCCGGCCGCACACCAGCTCGTAGAGGATCACGCCGAGCGACCAGATGTCGGAGCGCGCGTCGCAGTCGCGCGCCGAGCGCAGCTGCTCGGGCGACATGTACCCGGGCGAGCCCATCACGGTCGCGGTGCGCGTGAGCTGGAAGCTGGCGTCGGCGGCGTGGGCCTTGGAGATGCCGAAGTCGAGGACCTTCACCAGCGGCGAGCCGTCGGCGCGCCGCGTGAGGAAAAGGTTCGCCGGCTTGAGATCGCGGTGGACGATCCCGAGCGCGTGCGCCTCGGCGATCGCCTCGCACGCCTGGAGCACGAGGTCGACCGCGGTCGCCACCGGCAGCGGGCCCCAGGTCGCGAGCTGGTGCGCGAGGTCGTGCCCGTCGAGGTACTCCATCACCATGTACGGCGCGCCGTTGTCGAACTGGCCGACGTCGATCACGCGGCCGACGTGCTCGCTGCGCAGCCGCACCGCGGCGCGCGCCTCGCGCAGGAACCGCTCGACCGCGTCGCGCACCGCGAGCGCCTCGGGCAGCAGGAACTTGATCGCCACCCGCTGCCCCAGCTGCAGGTGCACCGCGGCGACGACGCAGCCCATCCCGCCCTGGCCGAGCACGCGCTCGACCTGGTACTTGCCGCCCAGCACCATCCCCGGCTGGATCCCGTGCACCGGCTGCGCCATGTGCGGCGAGGATAACCCCTCGCCTCGCCCCGTCAAATCACGTCGAGGTCGCGGCGCAGGTAGTCGACGGTGTCGTGGAGCGTCAGCGACGGGTCGCGCGCGACGAACCCGAGCTCGCGCTCGGCCTTGGCCGAGTCGAACCACCAGTAGTGCTCGGCCATCTCGACCGAGATCCGGTCCAGCGGCGGCTCCTTGCCCCGGCTGCGCCACAGGTGCTCGACCACCGAGGCGCCGGCGCGCTGCGCGCGGTCGGCCCAGCTCGACTCGGGGAGCCGCAGCCACGGCCCGCGGACCCGGGCGACGCGCGCCAGCCGGCCGAAGAACTCCTTCATCGTCCAGTTCGGTCCGCCCAGCAGGTACCGCTCGCCGGAGCGGCCGCGGGTCAGCGCGGCCACGGTCCCGGCCGCCGCGTCGCGCGCGTCGACGAAGTTGATCCCGCCGCGCGGGATCACCGGAATCTGACCGCGCAGGAACCGGCGGATGTCGCCGGTCGACGACAGCCGGCGATCGCCCGGGCCGTAGAGGATGCTCGGGTTGACGCACACGATCTCGAGGCCGAGGCTGGCGCCGAGGTCGAACGCCAGCCGCTCCTGGTAGATCTTCGAGACGTAGTACGGCCAGCCCGCGACCAGCTCCTCGGTCGAGCCGGCGGTCTCGTCGAGCACCTCGTCGCGCTTGCTCACCGCGATCGTGCCCGAGGTCGACGCGACGACGACGCGCCTCACGCCCGCCTTCGCCGCCGCCGTCAGCACCAGACGCGTGCCGTCGACGTGGGTCCGCATCATCCGCTGGCCGTCGTCGGGATCGCGCGACACGACGCCGGCGAGGTGGAACACCGCACCGACGCCCGCCGCGGCGCGCGCGCAGTCGTCCGCGCTCGTCACGTCGCCGCGCACCAGCTCGACGCCGAGCTCGTCGAGCACGGCCGAGCGCGACCGCGCCAGCGCGCGCACCTTCACCCCGGCGCGCGTCAGCTCGGCGCACACGTGCTCGCCGAGGAAGCCGGTGCCACCGGTGACCAGGACCGGGCCGGACGTCGCGAGCGCCGCGCTCATGGCGTCACCTCCTCCGGGCGGCGCGCGGCGGCGGCCGGCCCCGCGGGCGGCGGCGTCCCTGGCGCGGCGGCGGCCTCGCCGTCACCCTCGCCACCACCCTCGGCACCGGCGTCGCCCGGCCCGCCCTGCCACTGCGCCAGCGGCGTCGTGCCCGAGGCGCCGAGCGTCCACGCCAGCGACCTCGGCGCCAGCCGGCGCACGACGCCCTCGACGTGCCACGAGATGTGGCGGTAGGACTCGGCGCGCGTCCGACCTTCGGACATCGCGACCAGCTTGTCGTAGGACAGGAACGGCCCGATGTGCGCCGCGACCTCGGCGCCGGCCGTCGGCAGGTAGCGCCCCTTGGGCATCGCGTCGTGGTTGCCGGCCAGGTACATCGGCAGGATCCCGCACTTGTTGGTGAGCGCCAGATAGCCCAGCGACGGCTTGAAGTCGGTCATCACGCCCGTCGTCGAGCGCGTGCCCTCGGGGAAGATCAGCAGGACGTAGCCCTGGCGGATCACGTCGGACGCCAGCCGCAGCGACTCGCGGAGCGAGCCGTAGCGCTCCATCGGCACCAGGTTGGTGAAGTTCTCGAAGTACATCCGGCGGACCGGGTCCTCGAAGAAGTAGTCCTTGGCGGCCAGCGCGACGAGCGCGTCGCCCTGCTCGCCGAGGGCGTACTTGCACAGGCCCATGTCGAGGTGGCTCGAGTGGTTCGCCGCGACGATGTAGCCGCCGAACGGCGGGCGGTACGCCTCGCCGTGGATCGTCGTGTCGAGGTAGCGGCCGTAGAGCTCCTTCATGCCGCGGCGGAGCAGCCGGCGCCCGACCCGCACGACCGGCGCCGGGACGTCGATGTCGTCGGGCTCGCCGTCGCCCGCGCCCGCGCCCTCGCGCACCGTCGTCGCGGCGCGCGCCACCTTCTGCGACCGCGCGGCCTTGGCCGCGGGGCGCTGCTCGCTGCGCCGCGCCGCCGCGCCCAGCCGCGCCACCAGCGCCTCGACGTCGCCGATCGTCGCCAGCGCCGTCAGCTCCGACGGATCCGGCAGCTCGACCCCGGCCGCCTCGAGCGCGACCGTCAGCTCGGTGAACATCAGCGAGTCGAACCCGAGGTCCTCGAGCCGGGTCTCGGCGGTGACCGCCGTGCCCTTCTTCTGCGCCACGCCGACGATCACGTCGCGGACCCACGCCGCGCCGGCGGCGCCGGCCGCGCCTTCGGCGAGCTTCTTGATCTCCGCGCCGCCCCGGGCCGCCCGCTCCAGCTTCTGCAGCTCGGCGATGACCTCGCGGCGCTTGACCTTGCGGGTCGACGTCTTGGGCAGGTCGAAGTCCCACAGGTGGACGACCTTGAGCCGCTTGTACAGCGGCAGCCCCTTGCTGACCTCGCGCACGTGCTCGCGCACGCGATCGCGGACCTCCTCGCGCGACACGGACGCGCCCTCGCCCTGGTCGTACTCGGGCACGATCAGCGCGGCGACGGTCTCGAGGTTGCCGCCGCCCTCGGCGGGGAGCCCGACGACCGACAGCTCCTTGACGTACTTGCTGTCGCCGTAGAGCTCCTCGAGCTCGTCGGGGTAGATGTTCTCGCCCGAGGCGCCGAGGATCATCTCCTTCTTGCGCCCGACGATGAACAGGTTGCCGTCCTCGTCGAACCGCCCGAGGTCGCCGGTGTGGAGCCAGCCGTCCTGGAGCGTCTGCGCCGTGGCGTCGGGGTTCTGGTAGTACCCCGCCATCACGTTGGGGCCCTTGGCGATGACCTCGCCGACCCCGCGCTCGTCGGGCTGATCGATCCGCACGTCGATGCCGGGCAGCGGCTGGCCGACCGAGCCCGGGATGACCTTGTCGCCCGGGCGGGTCACCGTGAGCACCGGCGCCGCCTCGGTCATGCCGTAGCCCTCGTACAGATCGAAGCCGAGACCCTGGAACGACTTCATCACGTCGGCCGGCAGCGCCGAGCCGCCGCTGATCAGCAGGCGCAGCCGCCCGCCGAGCTTCTTGTGGACCGGGTAGAACAGCACCTTGCCGACGCCGACGCCGAACGGCAGCGCGTCGCGCAGGCCGCGGTTGGCCTCGACCACCGCCTCGAACGCGCGCTCGACCAGCACGCCCTTGTCGCGGAACGCCTTGAAGATCTTCCGCTCGAGCAGCTGCCACAGCGCGGGCACGCCGACCATCCCGGTGATCCCGCCGTGCTCGAGCGCGTCGCTCAGGCTGTCGGCGTCGATCTCCTCGAGGTAGGTGATCCTGGCGCCGTGCATCAGCGGCATCAGGAAGCCGGCGGAGAACTCGAACGTGTGGTGCAGCGGCAGGACGCTGAGCAGCGCGTCGTGCCTGTAGAGCTGGAACGTGCCGGCCAGCTTCGCGACCATCGACGTGAAGTTCTTGTGCGTGAGCACCACGCCCTTGGGCGTACCGGTCGTGCCCGAGGTGAAGATGATCGACGCGGGCGTGTCGCCGCGCACCGCGGGGACGACCGCGCCGGGCGAGACGTCGGGCTCGGTCAACAGCTCGTCGAACGACAGCACGAGCAGCTCGCCGCAGCCTTCCTGGGCGCGCAGCCACGTCTGGAGCACGCCGTGCGCGGCGGTGTGCTGGGCGTCGGCGTCGACGCCCGCGTCCTCGGCCAGCGGCAGCGCGAGGTGCGCGTCGGCGCACAGCCGCTCCGCGACCTTGCGGCTGAGCACCGCGGCGCGCGCGCCCGAGGCGCGCGCGAGGTTGGCGACCTCCGCCGGCGACAGCTCCTTGTCGAGCGGCACCGCGACCGCGCCGGCCTTGAGGATCGCGAAGTACGCGATGCCCCACTCCGGCCGGTTCTCGGACATCACCATGACGCGATCGCCCGGCACCCCCGCCGCGGCGCCGACGACGCCGCGCTGACGCAGCACGCCCGCGCCCTGGAGCGCCGCGTCGCCGAGCCGCTCGTACGTGTACGAGATCGACTCGGCGTCGCCGTCCTTGCGGCGCAGCTCGAGCGCGACGTGGTGACGGTGCAGCTTGCACGTCGCGTCGAACAGCTCGAGCAGCTCCTTGTACGTGTAGACCGAGCGCGGCTTGGGCCCGAACTCGTCGTCGAGCTGCGGGAACACCCACTTGCGCAGGCCCTCGTAGTGGACGCCCATCCAGTACTCGCGCCAGTCGACGGCCTCGGGCCCCCACCACAGCCGGTCGCGGTCCTCGGGCGTCAGCGCCGCCCACAGCGCCCGCGTGTTGTCGCAGCGGTAGGCGATGTCGCGGTCGTAGTTGAACGGCTTGAACATCTCCATCAGGTCGATGACCTGACCGGAGAACCGGCTGATCTTGGCCAGCTCGTCCTTGGCGCGCTCGGCCCACGCCTCGAGCCGCGGCGCGCCCCACGCCGGCAGCCGCGTGTCGAGCAGCTCGGTGATGCCGTCGGCGGCGCGCTTGAACAGCGGCGAGGAGCGGCGCTGGAACTGGCCGTGGGTCAGCGGCAGCGCCTCGAGCCGCATCTTGAGCCGGGACGTCAGCGCGTCGAGGCCCGACTGCTCCTTCGCCTTGGCGCGGTACTCCTCGCGCACGGCGAGGCCGGTCATCGTCACCAGCCGACGGCTGGTCACGCGGTTCACGTCGGACGCGCCGAGCTGGTAGACCGGCTGGTGGCAGCCGCGCAGGATCGCGGCGGTCGCCATCAGCATGCCGGCGGCGACGAAGTCGACCGGGATCAGATCGAGCGCGGTGTCCTCGCCGGCGACGATCCCGCGGTGGCCCTTGACCACCAGGTAGATCAGCGGCGACGTCGTGTTGAAGCCCTCGTTCCACCCCGGGAACGGGAACCGCACCGCGCTCTCGACGACGGCCGGGCGGACGATCGTCGAGGTCACCTGGGTGTCGGCGAGGATCAGCTGCTCGCCCAGGCTCTTGGTGTACGTGTACGTGTTGGTCCAGCCCCAGTGGGTGGCGCGCTCCATCCCCACGCGGGTCAGGTGCTCGGCCATCCACATCTTGCGCTCGCGCGCGACGGCGAGCTTGAGGTCGTCCTCGTCGTCGGGGTCGCGGCGCTGGGCCTCGAGCGACTTCGCGGCGCGCTCGCGGAACAGCGAGATGTGCTGGCGGTCGTTGGCGCGCTCGCGCACCTCGTCGATGATCCGCTGGCAGTCGGCGACCTCGGCGGCGGCGTCGAAGTCGCGATCGCGCAGCTCGTCCTTGCGCGGGAAGTAGCCGACGACCGGCTCGTCCTCCCACACGTCGCCCTCGCGCTCGCCGCACACGTAGCAGGTCGAGACGTGGACCAGCTTGCAGCCGGCCTTGCGCGCGACGTCGAGCACGTGCTTGGCGCCGTTGGCGTTGATCCGCAGCGCGCTCTCGAGCGACGGCATGAACGACACCAGGCCGGCGCTGTTGAGGATCACGTCGAGCCCGCCGTCGGCGGCGAACTGCTCGAACTGGGCGTCGGTGAAGTTGCACAGCGGGCGCCCGATGTCGCCGGCGATCGCGACGATCTTCGAGCGCAGGAACGCCTCGGTCTGCGCGCCGTGCTGCGCGCGCAGCGGCGCGAACGCCTCCGACGACGCGACCTTCTTGTAGAACCGCTCGTCGGCGGTGTTGCCGGCGCCGGGCCGGACCAGGCAGTAGACGCGCCCGACGTCCGGATAGCGGCACAGCAGCATCGACAGCGCGACCTTGCCGACGAAGCCGGTCGTACCGATCAGCAGGATCCGCTTGCCCGCGAGCGTCGCCGCGACGTCCAGTTGCTCGCCCGGCGCCAGGTTCGGGACCGCGCGGACGTCGGTGAGCCGCTCGAACGTGCCGTCGGGGCCCCACTTGAGGTGGGGCGCGACGCGGCCGGCGTGCGGATCGAGGACGCCCAGGCCGATGCGATCGGCGAGGTCGGGATCGAGCGGCGCCGCGGCCGGCGCCGGCGCGCGTCCGCGGCCGTTGCCCCCGTGCCCGTGCCCGTGCCCGTGATCGTGTCCGTTGCCGCCGCTCATTGCACGTCCGTCATCAGGATCGGCGGGTGGTGGAGCATCGTGATCTGCGCGCTGCGCCCCATCGTGCCGCGCGCCATGTCCACCGCCTCGGCCAGGCTCCCCGCCGTCTCCCACCCCATCAGCGTCGGCGCCGTGACGTTGTCCGCGCCGACGCAGATCACGCGGCTGCACTTCTCGCGGCCGCGCTGGCCCCAGTACCACATGTAGAACGGGTGCGCGCCGTGGTAGGCGTTGCCGCGCCGGTACATCTCGACGTAGCTGGGGTTGTAGGCGAACTCGTCCTGGTACTTCTTCTCGAGCGTGTACGCGTCCGTCGTCTCGGGCAGCAGCCGGTTGAAGAACTCGATGTAGCTGGGGTGGTGCACCGGATCGAACTTGTCCGAGCACGGGTGCGTGATGATCATGACGCCGCCGTCGCGCAGCAGCGGGCGCCGACGGTACATGTGGTAGTAGTAGCCGAGCGCCATCACCTGCACGAGCAGCGGGTTGAGCGCCTTGCTGTTGACGTTGTAGGGCGAGACGTAGGGGATGCCGGTGATCAGGACGTCCGCCTGGCCCTCGACGTCGACGGCGTACTGCTCGTAGCACTTGGCGAGCGTGCGGGCGTGGGTCGGCTCGCACGCGCCGGCGTAGCACGCGATCATCTCGTACGCGGCGGGCGTGCGCATGAGCAGCTCGCGCCGCGCCGCGAACGGCAGCTTGTCGAGCGACCACTTCATCGCGTGGAACTTCAGCCGGTCGGCCTCGGTGAAGTCGTCCTCGTTCTTCATCATGAAGTCGAGGGGGCCATCGAACGTGCGGTTGTTGAGCACGGTCTCGATGTGGAACACCTTCATGTGCTGCTCGGCGACGCGGCCGATCCGCTCGACGCTCGACGCCAGCGCGCTCGAGCTCGGGTCCATGAACGAGTTCGAGTCGACGATCGACCGCGGCGTGTGGTGGGCCTTGAGGCTCTCGTAGCCGCACAGCCCGACGCCGACCGACTTGTGGCCGCCGTCCATCGGGACGAGGTTGATGTTGACGTAGATGACGAGGTCGCTCTCGGCGGCGCGGCGGTTGGTCTCGACCAGCTCGCCGTGGCGCGTCTTGCCCAGCACGACCATCCCGTCGGGGTCGCACGCGTCGTGGTTGTACAGGCGATCCGGCCAGTACGCGTCCCACACCTTCTTGCCGACGACGCGGCGGATCTCGTGGTCGTGCATCCGGCGGTGCAGCGACGTCGCGATGATCAGGTGGACGTCGTCGACGCCGTGGTCGGCGAGCATCTCGCAGACGATCTCGAGGATCTGCTGCCGGATGTCCGGCGTGCGCATGATCGGCAAGGGCAGCGAGATGTCGTCGATCGCGATCGTGACCTTCATCCCCGGCTCGAGCAGCGCGTGGAGCGGCTCCATCTCCTCGGGGTGGTTGAGCGCGTAGCGGATCGCCGCGGTCGGGTTGGCGAGGCCGGTCAGCGGGCGCTTGGGGTAGATGACGCGGGTCCCGACCGGCAGGTCCTCGAGCAAGAAGTTCTCGCCGGAGAACATGATCCGGGGCGCGGAATCCGTGTCGATCGTGACGATGTGCTCGCGACCGGTGACGCGGGTACGGGGTCTCACTGCACGCATGGCAACCTCGGACGGGGGGAGCGAGGACTCAGGACAGATCGAGCACGGGCCAGTCGTACGACCGGGCGACCGAGCGGAGCCGGAGATCGGGGTTCACCGCGGTCGGGTGGCCGACGACGGCGAGCATCGGGTAGTCGGAGTAGCTGTCGGTGTAGGCCCACGACTCGGCGAGGTCGACGCCGCGCGCGCGGGCGTAGTCGCGCATGATCTGGGCCTTGGTCGCGCCGGCAACGAACGGCTTGCGCAGGTGGCCGGTGGCGAAGCCGTCCTTGAACTCGAGCCGGTTGGCGATGAAGTCGTCGACGCCGAGGTAGCGGGCGAGCGGGCGCATCGTGAAGTCGAGCGCGCCCGAGATGATCACCTGGCGGCAGCCGGCGCGGCGCGACTCGTCGATCAGCGCCTGCGCCCGCGGGTAGATGTTCGGCTTGATGACGTCCTCGAACAGCTCCTCGGCGAGCACGGTCAGCCGGTCCTCGTGGGCGCCCTCGTACGAGCGGTAGAACAGCTCGTTGAACCACTTGCGCGAGACCTTGTCGGCCGCCCAGAACAGCGGGATCGACGCGGTGGTCTTGAGCGTCCGCGCGGCCGAGGACAGCAGCGACGGCTGGCGGCTGGCGTAGAACGCGAACGCGTGGACGATGTTGATCCGGATGAGGGTGCCGTCGACGTCGTAGAACGCCGCGGAATTCCTGTATTTCGGCTGAGCGTTATGCATCGACGGGCCGGGCTCGGAGGGGCGGGACTATGGCCCCGCCGAAATCCGCGTGTCAATCGCCGTGGCCGACCGAGCCTGCGTCGGTTCGTCGTCGGCGCGAGGCGATCGCCTGGCTGGTGAGGCGGTCCAACCACTGGTACAAGGCCGGTGATGCGACTGCCGCTGTGGCTGACCCTGATGTGCGCCTCGATGGTGATCCTGTGGGGCGCCTACCGGATCAAGCTCGGCCTGCGCAGCGCCGAGGCCGAGGCCGCCGCCCGCGAGAAGAAGGGCATCTACGGCATGCCGCGCCGGACGCACCTGTTGATCGGCGTGGTCTACCTGCTGCTCGGCGGCGGGCTGATCGCGATCTCGCAGGGCTGGATGAACGGCGTGCTCGCGCCGTAGCGCCGGTCCGCGCCGATCGCTCCGGTCATATCAGGTCGACCTTGAGGTCGATCAGGTCGTCGGAGTCCTGCGGCGGCCCCTCGAGCTCGGTGCGCCGCTTGTGGGCGAGCTCGTCGACGAACGCCAGCACCTGCGGGTGGGTCATGATGACCTCGCGGAACGTGCTCGCCGGCATGCGCAGCGCCAGCACCTTGCCGCGCGTCTGCACGGTGGCGAGCGCGGGCTCGGCGCCGTAGAGCGCCATCTCGCCGAACACCTCGCCCGGGCCGAGGAACCCCAGGCTGCGCGGCGAGCCGCCGCCGTGCTCGGTGCGCAGCACCTCGGCGCGGCCGGCCAGCAGCACGTAGAGCCCGTCGGGGCGGGTGCCCTGCCCGATCAGGCCGGTGTCGGGATCGACCTCGAGGAAGTCGAAGCGGTCGGCGAGCGCGCGGCGCTCGCGCTCGGGGAACGGCGCGAACAGCGGGCCGGTGTGGATGACGCGCTCGACCAGCCGGTTCTTGATGAACCGCAGGATCACGCGCAGCACGTCCGGGTGCTGGCCGACCAGCTCGCGGATCACGGCGCGGTCGATCGCCATCAGCTCGGTCGGCGCGACCGCGACGATCGTCGCCGATCGCGGCGCGTCGGTGATCAGCGCGACCTCGCCGAAGAACGCGCCGGGCAGCAGGCGCGACAGCTCGGTCCGCGGCGGCCCCTCGGACACGACCGCGACCTCGCCCTCGCTGACGATGAACAGCGAGTCGCCGACGTCGCCCTCGCGGAACAGCACCTTGCCCTTGTCGAGGTGGATCAGCTCGAGCCGGTCGACCAGCACCCCGAGCGCGTCGGAGCCGAGGCCGGCCAGCAGCGGGGTCGCCGCGAGCGCGCGCCGCGCCGTCGCCGACAGCGCGCGCGGCGCCGGCAGCGGCGCGCCGTCGGCGTCGGTGCCGTCGTCGACGTCATCGACGTCATCGACGTCAGGCAGCGCCTCGATCGAGATCTCCTCGAACGACGGCTCGTCGCCGCTCTCGACCGCCTCGAGCGACACGTCGATCGTCTCGGGCTCGTCGCTGACCGAGAGCTCCTCGATCCGGACCGGCGAGGTGTCGTCGGCGACGTCGTCGAGCGGAATCAAGATGACGCCGCTCGACAGCCCGTCGTCGCGTGGCGACCGCTCGGCGCCGAGCGCGTCGGCGAGCGCGACCTGATCGAGCGGCGCGCCCGGCGCGAGGTGGATCGGCGCGGTCGGGACGCGCCCGCGCACCGGCGGCGGCGACGAGCCGGACGCCGCGCGCGGCGCGAACGTGACGGACGGGCCGCGCGGCGCGGGCGGCGCGGGCGGATCCTGCGGCGGGAGCTCGAGCTCCGGCACGCCGGTCCCCACGTCCCCGCCGCCGGCGGGCGGCACGTCGAGCATGTCGATCGGCTGGCGCGACGCCGCGAGCTCCCGCGGATCCACGGCGGCGACGGGCCCCGTGTTGCGGCTGATCGTCAGCTCCGGCATCGTCTCGGGCCGCCCGATCGCGTGCGCGCCGGTGACCCGTTCCTCGGTCATCCGCGACAGCCGCCGCAGCGCCTCCGAGTTCTGCGGATCGATCTGCAGGATCAACTTGCACACGGCGATCGCCTGGACGAGGAAGCCACCCTGGGCGTACTTCTCGGCCGAGCGCTCGTACGCCACGACCGCCTCGCGGATCTTGCCCAGCCGGCGGTACATCTCGGCGGCGCGCTTGGGCCAGGACGCATCCGTCGCCTCGAGCTGCTCGAGCTCGAGGAAGCACTCGAGCGCGCGCTTGAACTTGCCGCGATCGACGGCCAGGGCGGCCTCGTCGCGCAGCACGCGCGCATCCTTGCGAGACATCGGGGGTCACTATATGGGGCGGTGGCCGCGCAGGCTACGGACGACGGCGCGGTTCCGCGGCAGCAGCCACGCCGGCCACGAAGTCGTCGTAGAGCGCGGCCAGGCGCCGGGTCATCGGGCCGACACCGAGGACGCGGTCGTCGAGCCGGGCGATCGGCATGACGTGGCGGATCGAGCTGGTGATGAACACCTCGTCGGCGGCGCGCAGCTCGTCGGCGGTGAGCGCCGTCTGGCGCACCTCGATCCCCGCGGCGCGCGCCAGCCCCATCAGCCGCCACCGCGTGATCCCGGGCAGCAGGCCGACGTCGTCGGCCGGGGTCGACACGACGCCGCCGTGGACGCACCACACGTTCGAGGTCGCGCCCTCGGCCACCCGGCCGTGGGCGTCGCACAGGATCGCCTCGTTGGCGCCGTGTCGCCGCGCCTCGGCCAGCGCGAGGATGTTGTTGAGGTAGTTGCCGCTCTTGATCGCCGGGTCCAGCGCGCGCGGGCTGGTGCGCTCGACCCCGACCAGCCACGCCGCCGCGCCCGCGGTGTACAGCTCCGCGCGCGGGCGCACCAGCGCACGCACGACGACGACCAGCCGCGGCTCGGTCGCCAGCGCGGGATCGAGCCCGAACTCGCCCGAGCCGCGCGTGACGACGACGCGGAGGTAGCTGTCCGGGTTGGCGGCGGCGGTCAGCGTCGCGTCGATCGCGTCGCGGATCGCCGCGCGCGGCGGCACCGCCAGCGCCAGCCGCTCGGCCGAGCGATCGAGCCGATCGAGGTGCGGCTCGAGGTCGACCGGCTGCCCCCCGGCGGTGCGCGTCACCTCGTAGACGCTGTCGCCGTAGAGGAAGCCGCGATCGAGCACGGGGACGACGGCGGTGTGCTCGTCGCCGATGCGGCCGTCGACGTAGATGCGCGTGGTCACGGCGCGGGAAGATAGCGTCCGCCGCGCGCGGGATCACGCGCGCCGAGCGTTCCGAGGTCGCGGACGGCGGAGGCGGAGACGGAGACGGCGGCGGACGGGGTCAGCGGCCGGCGCCCGCGAGCTCGCGCGCGGCGCGCTCGGCCGCCTCGGCCGCGACCCGCCAGGTGTCGGCTTCGGCCGCGCCGGGCTCGACGTCGCGCGCGCGCTGGTAGGCGGCCACCGCGCGCTTGAGGTACGCCACCGCGTCCGACCGCAGCTCGCGGCGCAGGTCCGCGGCGACGCCGGGGTCGAGCTCGGGCGGCAGGTCGAACACCAGCTCGACCGCGAGGTCGTGGTAGAGCGTGCCGATCCGGAACTCGGCCGCGACCTCGGCGACGCCCCCGGCGGCGGCGACCTGGCGGTAGGCGCGGACCGTCGCCTCGGTCGACGCGGCCTTGGTCCGCATTCCGCTCGACAGCGCCTCCAGCACCGGCCGGATCCGCAGCCGGTGGGTGCGGACGAGCGCCTGCTCCGCGGCGCGCCACTGCGCCTGGACCGCGTCGGGCACGCCCGGCAGCGGCGTGCCGGGCGCCGGGCCGCGCACGTCGCTGTCGCCGGCCGGCGTCGCGGCCAGCCGCGACGACAGCGCCTCGACCGCGTCGGCGACCGTGGGGTCCGCCGGCGCCAGGCTCTGGGCGCGCGCCAGCAGCTCGAGCGCGCGGCGGCGGTTGCCGGTCACGGTCTCGAGCCCGGCGAGCTCGACCGCGGCGCGCGCCGCGGCGACGCGATCCTCGTCGGCGCGGGCGAGCGCGGCCTCGAACCCGGCGCGGGCGAGCGCGGCGTCGCCGCCGATCTGCGCCTCGAGCCACGCGCCCCAGTACGCGGCCGCCGCCTCCCCGGGCGGCGTGACGCCGGCGTCGCCGGACGGCGGCGGGACCAGCGGCGCCGCGTCCGGCGGCGGCGCCACGGCCGGCGCGTCGCGATCGGCGCACCCGAGCAGGACCAGCAGCAGCAGCGCGACGCCCCACCGGCGCGCGCTCGACCAAACCAGCGCGGCGCCGGCACCAGGACAGTTCCCACCGGAAGAAGGAGATCCTGGTGCCGACGCCATCGCCTCGCCCACCCTGGTGATAGCAAGGCGTGCGGCGGGGGTCGTCAGCACGCGATGACGGCTCGTCACGACCTCGCAAAACGTTGTCACGTTCGTGTCATCCGGACCGCGGCGGGCCCGACGTCGAGCTTGTAGCCGGCGCCGTGCACGGTCAGCAGCCAGCGCGGGCGCTCGGGCTCGTCCTCGATCGCCTTGCGCAGCTTGACCAGGTGGTTGTCGACGGTGCGGGTGTTCGGGTAGGCGTCGTAGCCCCACGCCTCGTCGAGCAGCACCTGGCGGCTGACCACCTCGCCCGGGCGGCGCGCGAACACCTTGAGGATCGCGAACGCGCGCGCCGGCAGCTCGAGCGGCGCGCCGCCCTTGGTCGCGAGCTGGCGCGGGAAGTCGATCGCGACGTCGCCGAACGCCAGCGCCTCGGGGTCGTCGCCGTGACCGCCGACGCGGCGCAGCACCGAGGCGACCCGGGCGAGCAGCTCCATCAGCGAGAACGGCTTGGTGACGTAGTCGTCCGCGCCGAGCTCCAGCCCGCGCACGCGATCGAGCTCGGCGCCGCGCGCGGACAGGAAGATCACCGGCAGGCGCGCGCCGGCGCCGCGCAGCGCGCGGAGCCGCCGGCACACCTCGAACCCGTCGATGTCGGGGAGCATGACGTCGAGGATGACCAGCGCGAACCGCCCGGACTCGGCGCGCTCGACCGCGTCGGCGCCGCGCGCCACGACCTCGACCTCGTAGCCCTTGGCGCGCAGCGTGTCCTCCAGCCCGAGCCGGATCGACGGATCGTCCTCCACGACGAGGATGCGGGTCACGCGGGTGCTCCTCCTTCAGCAGCGGCGGCGGCGGCGAGCGGCAGCGAGATCGTGAACGAGGCGCCGCGGCCCTCGTCCGAGGATACCGACACCGCCCCGCCCTGCGCCTCGACGTGGCGTCGCACCAGCGCCAGCCCCAGGCCGGTGCCGGGCGCGCCCGAGGTGTACGCCCCGGGCGCGCGGTAGAACTCGCGGAAGATCCGCGGCTGCTCGACCGCGGGGATGCCGGGGCCGTGGTCGGTCACGGTGATCCGGGCCTCGCCGGCGGCGCGCGCGACGTCGACCGCGACCTCGATCGGCTTGCCGGCGCCGCCGTACTTGGCGGCGTTGGACAGCAGGTTCAGCACCGCGCCGACCAGGACCTCGCGATCGACGACGGCGGCGGCCATGGACGCCTCGGAGGACACGGTCAGCCGGACCTCGTTGCCGGCGGCGGGGTCCTGCAGCCGCAGGAACGTGTCGACGGCCTCGGCCGCGACCGCCCCGACCGGCTCGGGCCGCTGGCTGTAGCGCCGCGTGCCGCGCTCGATCTGAGCGTAGTCGAGCAGGTTGGCGATCAGCAGGCCGAGCCGCTGGCTCTCCTTGACGATGATCTCGTGGTAGCGGCCCTGGCGCTCGACGTCCTCGCCGGCGACGCCCTCGCGCAGCATCTCGGCGAACATCCGGATCGACGTCAGCGGCGTCTTGAGCTCGTGCGACACGGTCGACACGAAGTGGCTCTGCAGCCGCGCCAGCTCGCGCTCGCGCGCCGCGGCGCGGATCGTCGCGAGCAGGCCGATCGCGAGCAGCGCGGCGAGGCCGGTCGTGAGCAGGACGTGCCGGCGGCTGCGCGAGCGGATCACGTCGTCGAGCGGATCGGGCAGCTGGCGATCGTGGACGACGGCGAGCGTCAGGTGCGGCAGCGACGGGCCCAGCGGCGCCGTCACGAGCGTCCGCAGCGCCGGCTGGGGCGTCGTCCCGACCGGCAGGATCACCGCGCGCGCCTCGGCGGCGATCGGCGCGACCGCCGCCGCGTCGATGCCGGCGCCGAGCCCGGCGGCGTCGACGACGACGCCGATCACCCGGTCGCCGACGCGGCGGTAGGCGAGCGTGCGGCGCGGGTCGCGCAGCGCCAAACGCGCGCGCAGCGCGTCGATCGCCTC
>WYBA01000119.1 GCA_011526095.1 Myxococcales bacterium
TCTTCAACATCAAGGAAGACGACGTCCGCAACCCGGGCGTCATCGCGGACTGCACCGGCGACAACGCCGGCGACTCGGTCGGCCCGACGGCCGACGGCTTCGAGACCTACGGCGTCACCGGCGTCGCCCTCATCACCTTCATCCTCGTCGCGATCCCGGCGATCGGCGGCGCCGAGGCGCTCCAGGTCGTGCTGCTCGTGTGGATCTTCGCGATGCGCATCGCGATGGTCATCGCCTCGATCCTCAGCTACCTCATCAACGAGGCGATCACGAAGTCGAAGTACAAGGACGCCGACAAGATGGACTTCGAGCACCCGCTCACCGTCCTGGTGTGGCTGACCTCGATCATCTCGGTCGCGATCACCTACGTCGTCTCGTACCTGCTGATCGGCACCGGCGACACCGACCTCGGCAGCGGCCTGTGGTGGAAGCTCGCGACGATCATCTCGTGCGGCACCCTCGCCGGCGCGATCATCCCCGAGGCGGTCAAGGTGTTCACCTCGACCAACTCCGGCCACGTCAAGGAGACGGTCACGGCGTCGCGCCAGGGCGGCCCGTCGCTCAACATCCTCGCCGGCCTCACCGCGGGTAACTTCTCCGCCTACTGGATGGGCCTCACGATCGTCGCGCTGATGGGCATCGCCTACGGCGTGTCGTCGATGGACGGCCTGTCCGACCTGCTGATGGCCGCCAACCTCCACCCGGGCCTCGGCGCCTCGGCGTGGACCCCGGCCGACACCTTCGCGGCGGACGCCGCGGCCGCGGTGTTCGCGTTCGGCCTGGTCGCGTTCGGCTTCCTCGGCATGGGCCCGGTGACGATCGCCGTCGACTCGTACGGTCCGGTGACGGACAACGCGCAGTCGGTCTACGAGCTGTCGATGATCGAGTCGCAGGACGGGATCAAGGAAGAGCTCAAGAAGGACCACGGCTTCGAGCCCGACTTCGAGAAGGCCAAGCACTTCCTCGAGGAGAACGACGGCGCCGGCAACACCTTCAAGGCGACGGCCAAGCCGGTCTTGATCGGCACCGCCGTGGTCGGCGCGGCGACGATGATCTTCGCGATCATCATGCTGCTGACCCAGGGCCTCAAGGAGAACCTCGACCACCTGTCGATGCTCCACCCGCCGTTCCTGCTCGGCCTGATCACCGGCGGCGCCGTGATCTACTGGTTCACCGGCGCGTCGACCCAGGCGGTCTCGACCGGCGCGTACCGCGCGGTCGAGTTCATCAAGGAGAACATCAAGCTCGACGGCGAGAGCAAGAAGGCCAACGTCGAGGACTCGAAGAAGGTCGTCCAGATCTGCACCGAGTACGCCCAGAAGGGCATGTTCAACATCTTCATGGTCGTGTTCTTCTCGACCCTGGCGTTCGCCTGCGTCGAGCCGTACTTCTTCATCGGCTACCTGATCTCGATGGCGCTGTTCGGCCTCTACCAGGCGATCTTCATGGCGAACGCCGGCGGCGCCTGGGACAACGCCAAGAAGGTCGTCGAGGTCAACCTGAAGGAGAAGGGCACCGAGCTGCACGCCGCGACCGTCGTCGGCGACACCGTCGGCGACCCGTTCAAGGACACCTCGAGCGTCGCGCTCAACCCGGTCATCAAGTTCACCACGCTGTTCGGCGTGCTGGCGATGGGCCTGGCGCTCAAGCTCGACACCAACGTCCGCCTCGGCCTGGCCGCGGCGTTCTTCGTCGGCTCGCTGGTGTTCGCGTACCAGTCGTTCTACGGCATGCGGATCGACAAGGGCGGCAAGGCCTGATCGGGCGCTGCGCCCGAGCCAGACCTGAACTGACCTGCCCGAAATGACGGGGCGCTCCTGCGAGCGCCCCGTCGGCGTTTTCGGCCGCCGGCGGTATCCTCGGCCGGCGTGAAGACGTTCGCCTGGATGCCCGGTTGGCTGCGCCACGCGCCGGTCTACGCGATCGCCCTGGGCGCGGTCGCGTTCGCGGCGGGGCTGGTGATCGCGACCCAGCTGCGCAAGCGCGCGGCGGCCCGCCGCGTCCGCGAGGCCCTCGCGCGCGAGGCGGTCGCGCCGGCGGCGTGGCAAGACGGCGCCCGGGCGTGGATCCGCGGCACGCTGCGCGGCGCGCCGGTCGCCAGCGTGACGGTCCTGGGGTTCGGCGCGCGCCGCGAGCTGCAGGAGCACGGCCCGCGCGCCGCGCCGGACGAGGCCGCGGTCGAGGTCGACGGCGTCGACCCGCCGGTCCGGCTCGACGGCTCGGTCGCGGTGCTCGCCGGCACCCACGTCGTGCGCCACTTCGCGGTGCCGCACGACCACTTCGAGATCGCGATGGTCGCGCGCGACCGCGCGCGGCGCGCCGGTCAGCTGGGGATGTGGCCGGCCGGGATCGACGGCTACCACGTCCGGCGCGCCGTGCCGGGCGACGCCGTCCTCGCCGGCGGCACGCTGGCGCGCGGCGACGACGGCGCGTGGACGCTGCGCCCCGCGGGCGCGGCGATCGAGGTCGCCGCGCTCGGCGCCGAGATCGACCCGGCGCCGCTGCCCCCGCTGGGCACGATGGCGCGATCGGCGCTGCTCGGCGTCGCGGTGTGGCTGGTGGTGGCGTACGTCGCGCACCTGTAGCGGCGCGGCCTGGCCCGTCGTCGGCGCGGGTGGTGTACCGTCGGGGCCGGGAGGAACTGATGACCAAGCTGTCGACGATCGCGATCTCGCTCGCCCTGGTGCTCGGCGCGGGCTGCAAGAAGGAAGAGAAGAAGGACGAGGGCGCCGGCAAGGCGACCGCGGCCGAGAAGAAGGATCCCAAGGCGGATCCGAAGGCGGGCGAGCCCAAGGCGGACCCCAAGGCGGGCGATCCCAAGGCGGGCGATCCCAAGCCGGCCGACCCGACGACCACCGCGACGCCCGCCGGCGACGGCAGCAAGTTCGCGTGGAAGCCGCAGCCGGTGGGCAAGATCGAGGAGACCGTCGATCACCTCGACAGCAAGTTCACGATCACCGGCCCCGACGGCAAGCCGATCGAGATGGTCCAGACCCGCGACCTGGTCTTCCACTTCGAGGTCGTCGAGGCCGGCGACACGGTGACCAAGGCCAAGGTCCACTACGAGAAGGCCACCGAGAAGCGCGAGATGATGGGCAAGGCGCAGGAGCAGGCGCTGCCGGTGCAGGGCAAGGCGTACCTGCTGTGGGTCGAGAGCGGGACGTTCAAGGCGACGACCGCCGACGGCAAGGACGTCACGCCGGACGAGCTCGAGGTGCTGCAGGACAAGCACGCCGACGGCGTCGGCAAGATCCCGGCGATGCCGCGCATCATCGCTGCGCGCACCTGGAAGGCCGGCGAGAAGGTCGCGCTCGAGGCGGCCGAGCTGGCGCTCATGAACGAGAGCGAGGACATGGAGGCCAAGGCGGCGAACGTGACGCTGGTGTCGGCCGACGCGACGACGGCGCGGTTCGAGGTCGAGCTCGAGGGCGTGAAGAAGGACGACGAGGGGGAGATGACGATCAAGATGAAGATGGAGGCCACGATCGACGCGGCGTCGCTGCAGTCGCGCGAGATCAAGATGGCCGGGACGATCGAGGGCAAGGTCCAGGGCATGGCGATGTCGGGCACGCTCGGCGGCGCCAAGACGTCGGCGCTGAAGTGACGCGGCGCGGGCTCGCGCGCCCCGGGTAACTGGGGTAGCGTGCGCGCCGATGACCAAGCTCTCGTCGCTGCTGTTCTCGCTCGCGGTCGTGCTCGGCACGGCGTGCGGGCCCAAGGCCGCCTCTTCCACCACCGGCGGCGGTGAGGCCGGTGGTGGCGCCGCGGCTGCCAGCGACCAGCTGGCGTTCGCGTGGAGGCCGCAGGCGGTCGGCTCGGTCGAGGAGACCGTCGACACGCTGCGCTCGGCGTTCACGCTGACCGGACCCGATGGCCAGCCGATGGAGATGACGTCGACGCGCGACCTCGTCTACCACTTCGAGGTGATCGAGGCCGGCGACGTCGTGACGCGGGCCCAGGTCCACTACGACAAGGCGATCGAGGCGCGCACGATGGGCGGGCAGGGCGGCGAGACCCCGCTGCCGATCCACGGCAAGGCGTACGTGCTGTGGCTCGACGGCGGCCGCCTCGCCGCCACGACCGCGGACGGCCAGCCGGCGTCGCCCGACGAGCTCGAGGTCCTCGCCGACAAGCACGGCGACGCGCTCGGCAAGGTGCCGCCGATGGCGCAGGTGATCGCGAAGCGCACGTGGATCGTCGGCGAGCAGGTCGCGATCGACGCGGCCGACCTCGCGATCCTCAACGAGTCGGAGGACTGGCAGGCCGAGTCCGCCGCGGTCCGGCTGGTGTCGTCGGACGGCGCGCAGGCGACGTTCGAGGTCGAGATGGCGGGCGCCCAGCGCGACGCCGGCGGCGAGGTCCGGATCGAGATGCGGATGACCGCGGTGGTCGACGTCGCCACCCTGCAGACGCGCTCGCTGCGGATGGAGGGCACGGTCGGCGGCTCCGCCCAGGGGATGGCGATGAGCGGCACGGTGAGCGGCGCGAAGACGACGACGGTCAAGTGAGCCGCGCGGCGGCGCGCCCCGCGACGATCACGTCGCGCGCGGCGACGCCGCCGATGCGGTAGGGCAGGTCGGCCGGCGCGTCGGTGTCCCACACGACGAGGTCGGCGTGGGCCCCGGGGGCGAGGACGCCGACGTCGTCGCGGCCGAGGGCGCGCGCGGCGTGGCGGGTGACCCCGAGCCAGGTCTCCTCGACGGTCATGCCGTAGTGGGTGGCGGCGAGCCACATCGGGACGTGGAGCGTCTCGCACCACGCCGTGCCCGGGTTCCAGTCGGTGGCGACCGCGAGCGCCACGCCCGCGGCGCGCAGCCGCGCCACCGGCGGGGGCGGCAACCGGAGCTGGACGCACGCCGCGGGCAGCATCACCGCGACGACGCCGGCGCGGGCGAGCGCGGCGGCGCCCGCGTCGTCGACCTGCTCGAGGTGGTCGGCCGACCACGCGCCGAGCTCGGCGAGCAGCGCGGCGCCGCCGAGGTCGGCGAACTGGCCGACGTGGGCGCGGGCGCCGAGCCCGGCGGCGCGCGCGGCGGCGAGGATCGTCCGGGTCTCGGACAGCGTGAACGCGCCGTCGTCGCAGTAGACATCGACCGAGGTCGCCAGGCGCGCGGCGGCGACGCGCGGGACGAGCTGCGTGGCGAACGCGTCGACCCACGCGGCGCGGTCGGCGTCGGACGCGCGCGTCTCGGGCGGCACGACGTGGGCGAGCAGGGTGGGGACCAGGCGGGGCGCGCCGGCGCGCGCGGCGGCGGCGACCGCCTCGAGCACGGCGACCTCGCCGTCGACCGTGAGGTCATAGCCGCTCTTGGCCTCGACCGTCGTCGTGCCGGCGGCGAGCGCGCGGTCAGCGCGCGCGGCGGTCAGCGCCGCGAGCTCGTCGATCGACGCGGCGCGGGTCGCGCGCACGGTCGACACGATGCCGCCGCCCGCCGCGGCGATCTCCTGGTAGCTGGCGCCGCGCGCGCGCAGCGCGAACTCGTGGGCCCGGTTACCCGCGAACGGCAGGTGGGTGTGGCAGTCGACCAGGCCGGGCGTGACCAGCCGGCCGCCCGCGTCGAGCCGCGGCGCCCGCGCCGGGTCGAGCCCCGCGGCGCGCGCCGCCGCGTCGACGTCGTCCGCCGCGCCGACCCACGCGACGCGGCCGTGCACGCACACCACCGCGCCGCGGTCGACGACCCCCAGCGGATCGTCGTGCGCGGCGACCGCGGTGAGCACGCGCGCGCGCTCGACGATCAGCGTGCCGGCGGCCGCCACGGTCAGCCCTCCGCGTCGGTCACCAGCTTGGGCACGCGGACGCCGCGCTCGCGCGCCGCGACCAGCGCCTCGTCGTAGCCGGCGTCGGCGTGGCGGATCACGCCCATGCCCGGATCGCACAGCAGGACGCGGCCCAGGCACCGCTCGGCCCGCGCCGTGCCGTCGGCGACGACGACCATGCCGGCGTGGAGGCTGTAGCCGATGCCGACGCCGCCGCCGTGGTGGAACGACACCCACGACGCGCCGGCCGCGGTGTTGACCAGCGCGTTGAGGATCGCCCAGTCGGCGATCGCGTCGGAGCCGTCCTTCATGCCCTCGGTCTCGCGGTTGGGCGAGGCGACCGAGCCCGAGTCGAGGTGGTCGCGGCCGATCACGATCGGCGCCTTGACCTTGCCGGTCCGCACCAGCTCGTTGAACCGCAGGCCGACGCGGTGGCGCTGGCCGTAGCCGAGCCAGCAGATCCGCGCGGGCAGGCCCTGGTAGGCGACGCGCTCCTGCGCCATCCGGATCCACCGCGCCAGCGCCGGATCGTCGGGCACCTCGGCGAGCACGGCCTCGTCGGTGACGCGGATGTCCTCGGGGTCGCCGGACAGCGCCGCCCAGCGGAA
>WYBA01000120.1 GCA_011526095.1 Myxococcales bacterium
ACGAGGGCGAGCCGACGCGGCCCGCGGTGCGCCCGTCCGAGCTGTACGACCCGGCGCGGTCGGGCTCGGTCGACGTGGCGTTCTCCCAGGCGATGCCGGCGGCGCCGGCCGAGGCCGCGCCGGCGCCCGACGCGGTGCCGGCGGAGGCGAGCGGCTCGGTCGACGTGACGTTCTCGCAGGCGATGCCGGCGGCGCCGCCCGCGCCGGCGCCGGCGCCCGACGCGGTGCCGGCGGAGGCGAGCGGCTCGGTCGACGTGACGTTCTCGCAGCCCGCGCTGCCCGCGGCGCGCGCGGTCCGCAGCCGCGCGCCGACCCAGCCCGGCGCGCGCCGGCGCCGCGCCACCACGATGACCGGACGGCTCGGCGAGTCGCTGAGCAACCTGCCGGTCGTGCGCCAGGTGATGCCGCGGTCGAGCCGCGCGCAGGTGCTGGTGCGCAGCGTGATCGTCGCGTTCGGGCTGATCGCCTCGTGGATCGTCGCGATCATCTGGCTGCAGACGCGCGCGGAGGAGAAGCCGGACTTCCGGCCGCAGGCCGAGGAGGTGTTCGCGCGGCTGCGCGACGGCGACGCCAAGCGCGTCTACGACGAGTCGTCCGAGCGGTTCCAGGAGATGGTGCTGTTCGAGAAGTTCGAGGCGACGCTCGCCGACATGAACCAGGCGCTCGGGCCGTTCCTCGAGGTCGCCGCGGTGGTCAAGACGCAGACGTTCCGCGGGCCGAGCGGCCGGATCGGCCGCGTCGATCTGCTGCTCGACTTCGAGAAGGGCCGCGCGCCGGGCAGCATCAGCTTCCGCTGGGAAGACGCGCGGTGGAAGTTCATCGGCCTGTGGGTCGAGTTGCCCAAGGACGTGGCCAAGATCGAGACCAGCGACGAGGCGCGCAAGAAGCGCGTCGAGCTGCCGGACGAGATCAAGCAGCTCGCGATCCAGGTGCTCGAGCAGACCCGCGACGGGCAGGACGACGCGATCTGGGACGCCGCCCACCCGGACCTGTTCCAGGCCTCGGTGTCGCGCGAGGAGTTCCGCGCGATCCAGAAGCAGCGGCGCGACACGCTCGGACCGTTCCGCCGGCTGCTCAAGGTGACGTACGGCAAGGGCACGGTCACCGGCGGTGGCCTCGACGCGCTGCTCGAGTTCGGCAACAACCTCACGATCTCCGGCAGCTTCCGGTTCACCAAGGTCGACGGCGTCTACAGGCTGTCGTTCTACAAGCTCATCCTGCCGCTCCCCCACGCGACCGAGTAGGTGGCGTCGAGGCGCCGGGCGGGGCGGCGAGCCCCGTCAGATCGAAATAGATCCGGGCGTCTACGCGTGCGTGTGAATTCGTCGGTCACGGATCGACGGGCCCCATGCACGTGAGGGACAGGATGCAAGCACGAGCGCAGGCGGTGGACGCTCCCGACCCGGGGGCGCCTGGCCCCGAGGCCCCTGACCCGATCGCCGCGATGATCGCGGCCGGGGATCACCGCGACGCGCTGGCCGCGTGCGCGCGCGCCCACGCGAGGACGCTGGGACGGCTGTGCATGGCGATGCTCGGGACCCAGCACGACGCAGACGAGGCGGTGCAGGAGACCCTGCTGTCCGCGCACCGCAGCATGGCCGGCTACCGCGGCGAGGGCTCGGTCCGGGCGTGGCTGTGCGGGATCGCCCGCCACGTGTGCGCGCGCCAGCTCGAGACGCGGCGCCGCGCGGCGCGGCCGCTCGAGGTGGTGCCGCCCGACGCCGACGACCCGGCCGGGGCGTTCGCGGCGCGGCGCCGCGCCGCGCGGGTGCGCGGCGCGCTCGACCGGCTGCGGCCGACCGAGCGCGAGGCGCTGGTCCTGCGGTTCGTCGCGGACCTGAGCCACCGCGAGGTCGCGGAGGCGTGCGCGATCGACGAGGCGACGGCGCGCAAGCGGGTGAGCCGCGCGCTCGACCGGCTGCGCTCGGTGCTGGCCCCGGAGGAGATCGAATGACGACCACGGACACCCCCACGCCCGCGTGCGGCGCGGTCCTCGACGAGCTGTCGGCGATCGTCGCCGGCGACGCCGCCGCGATCGAGCGCCACGCGGATCACCTGGCGAGCTGCGACGCCTGCCGCGACGCCCGCCACGACGCGACCGAGCTGGCGCGCGCGGTCGCGCACGCCGGCGCCGACCACACCCCGGCCGACGGCGACGCGCTCGCCGCGCGCCTGCTGGCGCGCCTCGACGAGGCCGCCGTCGGTGCGGACGCGCCGCAGGCACCGGCGACGCACGCGCGGCCCGTACGGCGCGACCCGGATCGCGCCACCTCCGCTCGTCCTGAGCGCGGGCGAGCGCCAGCGAGCCCGCTGTCGAAGGACGCTGACAGTCCTGGCTCGCGTGCGCGCGGTCGCGCCTGGCTCGCCGTCGCCGCCGCCACGACCCTCGCCGCGGCGGCCGCCGGCCTGCTCTACGCCCGCGGCGGCGGCGACTCCACCGCCACCACCGCGCCGCCCGCCGCCACCACCGCCGGCGGCGTGCTCGCGCGCGTCGAGCGCGCCGCGGCCCCGGGCGACGGCGTGTTCGTCGCGCGCGGGCCGGCCGCCGCGTGGACGCCGCTGGCCTCCGGCGCGCGCGTCGCCGCCGGCGACCGCGTCCGCACCGACGAGCACACCCGCGCCTGGCTCGGCCTCGCCGACGGCACGACGCTCGCGCTCGACCATGGCACCGAGGTCGTCGTCGACGGCGCGCGCCGCGTCACCATCGCGACCGGCCGGCTCGTCGCCGACGTCGCCCACGATCCCGCGGCGCCGGCGTGGCTCACCACGCCGCGCGGCCGGATCGAGGTGCTCGGCACGCGCCTGCTGGTCACCGCGACCGACGCGGTCACCGCCGTCCGCGTCGCGCGCGGCGAGGTGCGCCTGCATCCTGTCGCCGCGGGCGCCGCCGGCCCCGCCGCGGCCCCGGTCGACGTCCGCGCCGGCGAGGAGGGCACGCTCGGCGACGGCGCGCCCACCGTCGCCGCGGCGCCCTCCCTCGCGGCCGACGTGGCGTGGGCGGAGGTGCTCGAGCAGGTGCCCGGCGCCGACGTGGCGCCCGGCGGCGCCGACGCCGGCCTGGGCGCGCTGCGCGCCTACAAGCCGGGCGAGCAGCGCGATCGCGACTGGCAGCTCGCGCTCGCCCGCCACGACGTCAAGGTCCGCATCGTCGGGCCGCTCGCGCGCACCGAGATCACCGAGACGTTCCGCAACGACACCGACCACGTGCTCGAGGGCGTCTACCAGTTCCCGCTGCCCGCCGACGCGCGGATCGACGGCCTGCAGCTCGACCTGCCGACCGGCGGCTTCATGCACGGCGCGTTCGTCGATCGCGAGCGCGCCGCGGGGATCTGGCGCGGCGTGATCGACAAGGCGACCCCGCGCAGCAAGCCGCGCCAGCCGGAGATCATCTGGGTGCCCGGGCCGTGGCGCGACCCGGCGCTGCTCGAGTGGCAGCGCGGCGGGCGGTTCGAGCTGCGCGTGTTCCCGATCCCGGCGCGCGGCGCGCGCACGATCAAGCTGTCGTACACCCAGCTGGTCACGCCGCACGGCGCCGCGCGCCGCTACGTCTACCCGCTGCCCCACGCCGCCGACGGCTCGACCGCGGCCGAGGCGTTCGCGGTCGACGTCGAGGTCAAGGGCGTCGCGCCCGCGGCCGTCACCGTCCACGGCTACGACGCCGCGCCCACCGCCGCCTCAGGCAGCGACGGCGACGGCGCCGCGGTCGCGCTGACCCGCGCCGCGTTCGTCCCGCGCGGCGACCTGATCATCGACTACCGCCCCGACGACGGCGACGTCGAGCTGCGGGCGTGGACGTTCGCCGGCGGCGCGGCGGCGGCGCCCGACGACCGGCTGGCGAACAAGCGCGGCGTCGGCGTCGACCCCGCGGTCGTCGCCGCCCAGCGCGCCGTCGCCGCGGACGCGCGGCCGGCGGTCGTGCTCGCGCTGCGCCCGAAACTGCCGCGGTGGCGCGCGCAGGCGCCGCGCGACCTCACGTTCGTCGTCGACACCAGCCAGTCGATGGTGGGCGAGCGCCACGGCCGCGCCGCCGCGCTCGCCGCCGCGCTGATCGGCGAGCTCGATCGCCGCGACCGGTTCACCGTGCTGGCGTGCGCCGACGAGTGCCAGAGCTCGGGCGCGCTGCGCGCCCCGGGCGCGCAGGCCGCGGCCGACGCGCGCGCCTGGCTCGACGCGATCACGCCGGCCGGCCCGTCGGACCTCGTCGCGTCGCTGCGCGCCGCCGCCGCGCTCGCCGCCGCCGGCGGGGGCGCCGGCGCCGCCGCCGGCGCCGCCCGCGAGCCGTGGATCATCTACGTCGGCGACGGGTTCGCCACGACCGGTTTTCGCCGCCCCGGCGACGTCGAGGCGGCGATCGCCGCGGCGACCGCGGCCTCGGGCGTGCGCGTCACCACCGTCGGGATCGGCGCCGACGCCGACCGCGTCGTGCTCGAGGCGGCCGCGCGCGGCGGCGGCGGCCACTTCGTCGCGTGGGTGCCGGGGCAGCGGCTCGGCGCCGCCGCGCTCGCCGTGCTCGAGACGACCTACGGCACGTCGCTGCGCGACGCGACGGTCACGCTGCCCGACGGCGTCGTCGACGTCGCGCCGGCGCGGCTGCCGACCTTGCGCGCCGGCGAGGAGGCGCTGATCGTCGCGCGGTTCACCGGCGCGCCGTCGGGGGAGGTCGTGCTGCGCGGCACCGTCGGCGGCCAGCCGTTCGAGCAGCGCTACCCGCTCGCGCTCACCGCGTCGACCGCGCCCGGCAACGCGTTCGTGCCGCGGATGTGGGCGGCCGGCGCGATCGCCGAGCTCGAGCGCGGCGGCCGCGGCGAGGACCGCGCGCGGATCGTCGCGCTGTCGCAGGCCTACGGCGTGCTGTCCCGCCACACCTCGCTGCTCGTGCTCGAGTCCGACGCGATGTTCGAGGCGTTCGGCGTCGACCGCGCCGCCGCGGCCGCGACCTGGACCGGCGAGGAGGAGCTCGACGAGGTCGTCGCCGCGGGGCTGATCGATCACGAGCCGCCGGCGGAGGCGGCCAAGGACAACCGCGCCGGCGACGCCGAGGCCTCCGCCGCCGCGCCGGCCAAGGCGCCCCTGGCCGATCCGGCACCCACCGAGAAGAAGAAGGCGGACAAGGGCACGGGGCGCGGCGGTAGCCGCGACGACGGCCTGATCCTCCCCGACGACGACCTGTCGATCGACGGCCCGCCGCGCGCGTCGCGCCGCCCGCCCGGGCAGTGGATGAAGCGGCAGTGGTACCGCGTCGCCGCGGTCGGCAGCTACGACGGCGTCGCCGCGCCGATCACCGCCGCGATCGAGGCCGCGGAGGCCGCGCTCGCCGCGCAGCCCGACAGCCGCGAGCGCCACCGCGCGCTGGTCCAGGCGCTCGCCTACGCCGGCGAGCTCGGCCGCGCCTACGACGTCGCCGCGCGCTGGCTCGAGCGCGATCGCCTCGACCCGCAGGCGCTGGTCTACATGGCCGACGTGCTCGGTCGCCAGGGCAAGCGCGACGACGCGCTCCGCCTGCTCGGCGGCGTCGTCGACCTCGCCCCCGACGACGCGGCGCTGCACGAGCGGCTGGCCGCGGCGCACGAGCGCGTCGGCCGGATCGGCCAGGCGTGCGGCCACCGCGTCGCGCTCGCGACGATCCGCGGCGCCGACGCGCGCGCCGCGGGCGCCGCGGTCCGCTGCCTGCGCCGGCTCGGCCGCGACGCCGACGGCGCGCTGGTGCTGCGCGCGCTGCCGAGCGACAAGCTGCGGCTCGCCGCGGAGAAGGCCGCGACCGCGGCCGCGCCCGACCCGCGCCTCGCCGGCGAGCTGCGCGTCGTCGCGCGGTGGGACGGCGGCGGTGACCTCGACCTGTCGCTGGTCACGCCGCAGGGCCAGCGGGTGAGCTGGATGGGCGGGCGCGCCGGCGTCGTCGCGCTCGACGTCGCGTCGACCGCGGGCGAGCAGCTCGCGCTGGGCAAGCTGGCGAAGGGCCGCTACCTGCTCGAGCTGTCGCGGACGGCCGCGGGCGGCGCCACGCCGGCGCGCGGCACCGTCGAGATCACCGCGCTCGGCGTCACGCGCACGCTGCCGTTCGAGCTCGTCGGCGACCGCGTCGTCGTCGGCCGCCTCGCGGTCACGATGGCGTCGCGGCTGGTGCCGGTCGACGGCCCGCGCCGCCGCTGACGCGCCGCCGCTGCTCGATCGCCGCGCCGGCGACGAGCAGCGGCCCGACCAGCCACAATAGCCACGTCCACAGCGGGCGGTCGAACCGCGCGCGCAGGACGTGCGCGCCCGGCGGCACGTCGATCGCGAGGAAGTCCGGGCTGACCCGGCGCAGCGCCACCGGCGCGCCGTCGAGCGTCGCGGTCCAGTGCGGGTGCCAGCTCTCGCGGATCACGAACGTCGTCGGCCCGTCCGCGTCGGCGTCGACCTCGACCTCGGCGGTGATCGTCGAGCCGTCGCGCCACGCCCGCACCGTGCGCCCGCGCGGCGCCGGGCCGGCCTCGCCGGACCCCGCCCACGCCAGCACCTCGTCGCGCATCGGCGCGTCGGTGCGCTGCCACGCGATCACGGCCGCGCGCGACGGCTCGCGCCCCGGCGGCAGCGTCCCGGTGACGTGGACCGGGCCGACCAGCCCCGGCGCCGGCAGCTTCACCAGCTCGAACGTCGGGGTGCGCATCACGACCTCGCCGTCCTGCACCTTCCACTTGTTGTCGCGCTTCTGGATCACCAGCGGCGCGTCGTAGATCCACGCGGCGCGGCGCGGGTGATCGTCCGCGCCCGGGACGTGGTCGCGCAGCTCCCACGCGTAGACGTAGTTGGGCGAGCTCTGCAGCTGCGCCGCGCCCATGACCAGGAACGCGCCCTTGCCGCCGTAGGCGTAGGGCAGGCTGATCATCCAGTGGCTCTCGGCGCCGCCGCGCGTCTGGACCCGCCCCGGCGGCTGCAGCGCGATCGCCGCCATCAGCGCCGGCATCTCGTCGAGGTTCATGTCGTCGAAGTCGGTCGCGACGTTGACCCGGCCGCGGATCGTCGCGGCGCCCTCGACCGCGGCGACGACGACCGCGACCATGACGAGGTTGCCGATCACCGCGCGCACGGGGATGCTCCACGGCCACAGCGGCGCGCACGCCCGCCACGCCCACTGCGCCGCGGCCGCGGCGCCCGCGCCGATCGCGATCGCCAGCATCACCTGCATCGTCCCCAGGAACCGCACCGCCGGCAGCAGGTCGTCGTCGCCGCCGGTCTTGGGCAGGTGCGGCCCGACGCCGAGCATCAGCGCGAACAGCACCGCCGGCCACCACAGCGCGAGCAGCCGCCGCTCGACGACCGCGAACACCAGCGCGAGCGGGATCAGCGCGGTCAGGATCGCGGCGCGGTCGTGGTCGAGCACGGCGCCCCTGGCGAAGTCCTTGGCGAGCTGGACGAACCCCGGGCCGACCTCGTCGGCGACGCGGTGCGGGAACCCGCCGAACCCGTCGTAGGTGACGATGACCGGCAGCCACACGCAGGCCGAGCCGACCAGCAGCGCGGCGCCGAGGCCGATCAGGCGCAGCAGCGGCCGCGCCGGGCCGTGCGTGCGGGCGCGCCACCGCGCGGTCCACGGCCGCGCCCACCACCGCGCCGCGGCGACCGCGCCGCCGCGCGCGATCGCGTCGGCCAGCCACACGACCCCGAGCGCCAGGCCGAGCGCGACGCCGCAGATCGGGTGGGCGACGCCGCAGAACAGGCCCCAGGCGATCGCCGGCGCCAGGCCGCGCGCGTCGCGCAGCCACCGCGCGCCGTGCGCGAACGCCAGCGGGAACGCCACCAGCGCCCACACCTGGCCGTACAGCCCCGACATGAACACGCCGTCGGCGTTGACGCCCCACCGGTTCTCGCCGACGACGAACGCGATCGCCACCGCGCCGCCGAGCGCCTGGACCTGCGAGGCGCCGAGCACGCGCACGGCGCGGTAGGCCGCGGCGGGCGCGAGCGCCAGCGGGAGGAAGTTGGCGAGCTGGAACGCGAGCAGCGCCGTCACGCCGGTGACCGCCGCGAACGCCGCGGCGATCGCGTGGGGGAAGATCTGGTAGTAGTAGCCGCTGGCGTAGCCGGCGTTGCCCGCGGGGTTCCACCAGTCCCAGTCGCCGGCGCGCATCGCCTCGGTCAGCCGGACGACCTCGGCGAAGTGGTGGGTGTTGTCGTTGCCGCACGGCTCGCCCTCGAAGATCCCGACGAACATCCACGCGGTGATCCCGGTGAGCACGCCGAGCAGCGCCAGCGGCACCCACGGCCGCGCCAGCGCGCGCGCGACGGCGTCCCACGCGGCGCGGTTCACGGCGCGGCCTCGACCAGCGCCGCCACCGTCGCGGCGTCGAGGTCCGGCGTCGCGCCGCGCACGCCCGCGACCGCCGCGGCCCACCGGCTCGCGACCGCGCCGAGCCGCGGCAGGTCCCACCCCGCGACGAGGCCGTGCGCGAGCACCGCGACGTACGCGTCGCCGCACCCGACGTTGTCGCCGCCGGGCGCCGCCGCGACCGGCGCGATCTCGACCGCGTCGTCGGCGGTGATCAGCGTCGAGCCGTCGGCGCCGCGGGTCAGCGCGATCAGCCGCGCGCGCCGGGCGTCCGGCGGCGCCGGCCGGCCGAGCAGCCACAGGATCAGCCCGTCGACCGTGCCGACGCCGAGCAGCTGCGCGCACGCCTCGGCCTCGCGCTCGCCGAGCTTGATCACGTCGGCGGCGTCGAGCGCCTCGGCGACCAGCTCCGCCGCGGTCCGCCCCGGGCGCAGGTTCGGGTCGCAGATCCGCAGCGTGTCCGGGCCGCACGCGGCGAGCGCCTCGCGCCACGCCGCCAGGCCCTCGGGCGCGCGCTGCGCCAGCGTGCCGTAGACGAGCGCGGGCGCGCGCGCCAGCGCCAGCCGCGCCGCCGGCGTCACGGCGATCCGCTCCCACGCGCGCTCCGGCACCAGCCGGTAGCGCGGCTCGCCCGACGCCGGGTCGACCGCGACCTCGACCTCGCCGGTGCCGCGCTCGGCGTCGACCTGGACGAGCGAGGTGTCGATCCCGCGCGCCGCCATCCGCCGCGCCGCCTCGCGCCCGTCGTCGTCGTCGCCGACCCGCGTGATCATCGCGACCGGCGCGCCGAGCAGCGCCAGGTGCCACGCGACGTTGGCGGGAGCGCCGCCGAGCTGCGCGCCGGCGGGAAAACGATCCCACAGGACCTCACCCCAGCAGACGATGTTGGCTACCATGGCGCGACCACGACGTGCACGACGACCGGGCCGATGGGGGCCGCCGCGTCACCGCCCGCGCCGCGGGCGAGACCGGGGGTTGACAGTCGGCATCTTAGTGTAGAAGCTACACTAACAAGTGGAACGGCTCCGACGAGGACCAGGACGAACATGACGACCCACGGCAACGGGCTCGGTGACCTCTACGGCACGTCGCTGGCGCTGCTGACGGACTTGTACCAGCTGACCATGGCCTACGGCTACTGGAAGGCCGGCGCCGCGGACCGCGAGGCGGTGTTCCACCTGACGTTCCGCCGCCACCCGTTCGGCGGCGCCCACGCGATCGCGTGCGGAATCGAGCCGGCGATCGAGTACCTCGAGCGGCTCGCGTTCGACGCCTCCGACCGCGCGTTCCTCGCCACGCTCACCGGCGCCGACGGCAAGCCGCTGTTCGAGCCGGCGTTCCTCGACCACCTCGGCGCGATGCGGTTCACCTGCCGCGTCGACGCCGTGCCCGAGGGCTCGGTCGTGTTCGCCCACGAGCCGCTGATCCGCGTCCAGGGGCCGATCCTCCAGGCGCAGCTGGTCGAGACCGCGCTGCTCAACATCGTCAACTTCCAGACGCTCGTGGCGACCAAGGCGGCGCGGGTGTGCCAGGCCGCGCGCGGCGCCTCGGTGCTGGAGTTCGGGCTGCGCCGCGCCCAGGGCCCCGACGGCGGGATCGCCGCCTCGCGCGCGGCCCACATCGGCGGCTGCGCCGCGACCTCGAACGTCCTGGCCGGCAAGCTGCTCGGCGTCCCGGTGCGCGGCACCCACGCCCACTCGTGGGTGATGTTCCACGACGGCGAGCTCGCCGCGTTCGAGGCCTACGCCCGCGCGCTGCCCAACAACTGCGTGTTCCTCGTCGACACCTACGACACGCTCGACGGCGTGCGCCACGCGATCGAGGTCGGGCGCCAGCTCCGCGCCCGCGGCCACGAGCTCGCCGGGATCCGCCTCGACTCCGGGGACCTCGCCTACCTGTCGATCGAGGCGCGCAAGCTGCTCGACGACGCCGGCTTCCCCGCCGCGCGGATCGTCGCCTCGAACGACCTCGACGAGACGTTGATCGGCAGCCTGCTCGAGCAGGGCGCGCGGATCGACACCTGGGGCGTCGGCACCAAGCTCGTCACCGCCTACGACCAGCCCGCGCTCGGCGGCGTCTACAAGCTCGGCGCGGTGCGCGGCCCCGACGGCGCGTGGCAGCACAAGCTCAAGGTCAGCGAGCAGCCGGTCAAGATCTCCAACCCCGGCGTGCTCAACGTCCGCCGCCTGCGCAAGGGCGACGCGCTCGTCGCCGACGTCATCTACGACGAGGATCGCGGCCTGTCGTCCGGGCCGCGGACGGAGCTGCACGACATCGACGATCCGAGCTTCGCCACCGCGATCGAGCCCGACGCGTTCGACCGCGCCGACGATCTGCTGGTGCGGATGCTCGACGGCGGCCGCCGCGTCGCCGCGCCGTCGAGCCTGGCCGAGGCGCGCGCCCGCGCCGCCGCCGACCTCGCCGGGCTGTCGCCGCGCGCCCGCCGGTTCCTCAACCCCCAGCCGCACCGGGTCGGGCTCGACCCGGCGGTCCACCACGAGAAGCGCGCGCTGATCGCGCGCGCGCGGGAGCAGTCGCGATGAGCGCGCGCGCGCCGAACGGACCCCTGGTGTTCACGACCGCGGCGTACGCCTACCTCGGCGAGGCGATCGCCCGCCACTGCGGCGGCGTGTGCGGCGAGCTCGAGCGCAAGACGTTCCCCGACGGCGAGCGCTACCAGCGGATCGCCACCGACTGCGCCGATCGCGACGTCGTGCTCGTCGGCGGGACGATCGGCGAGGACGACACGCTCGAGGTCTACGACCTGGCGTGCACGCTCGTCACCTCCGGCGCGTACCGGATGACGCTGGTCATCCCGTACTTCGGCTACTCGACGATGGAGCGCGCGGTGAAGCCCGGCGAGGTCGTCACCGCCAAGACGCGGGCGCGCCTGCTGTCCGCGATCCCGGCGGCGAGCCGCGGCAACCAGGTGTTCCTGCTCGACCTCCACGTCTCGGCGATCGCCCACTACTTCGAGGGCCAGATCCGGCCGGTCCACGTCTACGGCAAGCGGATCGTGCTCGACGCCTGCCGCCGCCTCGGCGGCGACGACTTCGTGCTCGCGTGCACCGACGCCGGTCGCGCCAAGTGGGTCGAGTCGCTCGCCAACGACCTCGGCGTCGCCGCCGCGTTCGTCTACAAGCGCCGGCTCGACGGCGCCAGCACCCAGGTCACCGGCGTGTCGGCCCAGGTCGCGGGCAAGCGCGTCGTGATCTACGACGACATGATCCGGACCGGGGGCTCCTTGATCAACGCCGCCGCCGCCTATCGCGACGCCGGCGCGGTGTCGATCGACGCGGTCGCGACCCACGGCGTGCTGCCCGGCGACTCGATCGACCGGATCCGCGCCACCGGGCTGTTCGGCCGGATCGTCGTGTCCGACAGCCACCCGCGCGCCGTCGCGCTGCGCTCCGACTTCCTCGAGGTCGCGAGCACCGCCGAGATCCTGGCCGAGCATCTCAGGAGCAACCGATGAAGCTCATCAAGGTCGCCGCCGCCGTCCTCAACCAGACGCCGTTCGACTGGGACGGCAACCAGGCCCGCATCGTCGAGGCGATCCGCCGCGCCCGCGCCGACGAGGTCACGGTGCTGTGCCTGCCCGAGATGGCGATCACCGGCTACGGCTGCGAGGACGCGTTCTTCGCGCCGGGGCTGCAGGAGACCGCGTTCGCGGTGCTCGAGGCGATCGCCGCGGAGACCGCGGGCATGGTCGTCTCCGTCGGGCTGCCGCTGTACTTCGAGAAGGCGCTGTACAACGCCGGCGCGCTGCTGGTCGACGGCAAGATCGCCGGGTTCGTCGGCAAGCGGTTCCTCGCCGGCGACGGCATCCACTACGAGCCGCGGTGGTTCAAGGAGTGGCCGGCCGGCGAGCGCGACGTGATCGAGCGCGGCGACCACCGCTACCCGCTCGGCGACATCCTGTTCGACATCGACAACGTCCGGATCGGGTTCGAGATCTGCGAGGACGCATGGGTCGCCAACCGCCCCGGCGCGGACCTGGCGCTGCGCGGCGTCGACATCATCCTCAACCCGTCGGCCAGCCACTTCGCGTTCGGCAAGTTCGCGGTGCGCCAGCGGTTCGTCGTCGAGGGCTCGCGCGCGTTCGGCGTCGCGTACCTCTACGCCAACCTGCTCGGCAACGAGGCCGGGCGCGTGATCTACGACGGCGGCGCGCTGATCGCCTCGGGCGGCGAGCTGCTGGCGCGCGGCCGCCGGTTCGGGTTCGGCGACGTCGAGCTGGTCACCGCGGTGATCGACGTCGAGGGCAACCGCCGCGAGCAGGCGCGGCGCGGCAGCCACCGCCCGCGCCACGACGCCGAGGCGGGCGTGGTCGAGCTGCCGTTCACCTGGCCGGCGCGCAAGCCGGCGGCGCCGCCCGCGCTGGTGAAGAGCTGGGAGGACGGCGACCACGTCAAGGAGGAGGAGTTCGCGCGGTCGGTCGCGCTCGGGCTGTGGGACTACATGCGCAAGAGCCGGTCGTGCGGCTACGTCGTGTCGATCTCCGGCGGCGCGGACTCCGCCGCGTGCGCGGTGCTGATCGCGATGGCGTACGAGCTCGCGGTCGCCGAGCACGGGCTGCCCGGGGCGATCGCCCGGCTGGGGCAGGGCGCGCGCCTCGCCGACGTCGCCGACGTGGGCGAGCTGACGCGGCGCCTGTTGACGTGCGCGTACCAGTCGACCGAGCACTCGGGCCCGGTGACGCTGCGCGCCGCCGAGGAGGTGACGCGCGCGCTCGGCGCGACCTGGCACAAGCTCGACGTCGACGCGCTGGTCAAGGGCTACGTCGCCGTCGTCGAGGGCGCGCTCGGCCGGCGGCTGACGTGGGAGCGCGACGACGTCACGCTCCAGAACATCCAGGCGCGGGCGCGGTCGCCGGGCATCTGGATGATCGCCAACATCCACGGCGCGCTGCTGGTCACGACGTCGAACCGCAGCGAGGCCGCGGTCGGCTACGCGACGATGGACGGCGACACCTCGGGCGGCCTGGCGCCGCTGGCCGGGATCGACAAGACCTTCCTGCGCCACTGGCTGCGCTGGGTCGAGGCGACCGGCCCCGCCGGGCTGCGCCCGGTCCCGGCGCTGTCGTTCGTCAACGCCCAGCAGCCGACCGCCGAGCTGCGCCCGGCGAGCGCCGCCGGCGGCGAGGCGCAGACCGACGAGAAGGACCTGATGCCGTACGACGTGCTCGAGGCGGTCGAGGACGCCGCGATCCGCGACAAGCGGATGCCGCTCGAGGTGCTGCAGGAGGTCCAGCCGCGGTTCCCGCAGCACGGCGCGCGCCAGCTCGCGGTGTGGGTCGAGCGGTTCTTCCGCATGTGGTGCCGCAACCAGTGGAAGCGCGAGCGGTTCGCGCCGTCGTTCCACGTCGACGACAAGAACCTCGACCCGCGGTCGTGGTGCCGGTTCCCGATCCTGTCGGGCGGCTACGAGCGCGAGCTCGCCGAGCTGCGCGCGTACGCCGCGACCCTGCCGCCGGAGGCCGGCGGATGAGCCACAGCTACGAGTATCCGCGCGCCGCGCTGACCGTCGACTGCGTCGTGTTCGGCCTCGACGTCGACGATCTCAAGGTGCTGCTGATCCAGCGCAAGCTGCCGCCCTACCAGCACGCGTGGGCGCTGCCCGGCGGGTTCGTCCACGTCGACGAGACGCTCGACGAGGCGGCGCGGCGCGAGCTCGCCGAGGAGAGCGGCATCACCGACGTCTACCTCGAGCAGCTCTACACGTTCGGCGAGCTCGACCGCGACCCGCGCGAGCGCGTCGTCTCGGTCGCGTACTACGCCCTGGCCAAGCTCAGCGATCACCGGATCCGCGCCGCGACCGACGCCGAGCGGGTCGCGTGGTTCGCGCTCGACGGGCTGCCGCGGCTGGCGTTCGACCACGCGCGGATCGTCGAGAAGGCGATCGAGCGGCTGCGCGGCAAGGTCCGCTACACGCCGATCGGGTTCGAGCTGCTGCCGCCGCGGTTCACGCTCACCCAGCTCCAGCGGCTCTACGAGATCGTGCTGATGCGCCCGCTCGACAAGCGCAACTTCCGCAAGAAGCTGCTGTCGATGGACCTCTTGATCGAGACGGACGAGGTCGAGCAGGGGGTGCGGCACCGCGCGGCGCGGCTCTACCGGTTCGACCGCAAGAAGTACGAGAAGCTGACGCGTCAGGGGTTCAGCTTCGACCTGTGACCGCCGCCGCGGCGTAAGCTGGGGGCGATGCCCAACCGCGCGTTGATCCTGGTCGACCTCCAGAACGACTTCTGCCCCGGCGGCGCGCTCGCGGTCGCGCGCGGCGACGAGACGATCGAGGTGGCGAACCGGCTGATGCCGCACTTCGACCTCGTGGTCGCGACCCAGGACTTCCACCCGCGCGACCACGGCAGCTTCGCGGCCAACCACCCGGGCAAGCAGCCGTACGACGTGATCGACCTGCACGGGCTGCCGCAGGTGCTGTGGCCGGTGCACTGCGTGCAGGGCACGCCCGGCGCCGACTTCCACCCCGGCCTGGTCCGCGCGCGGATCGACCGCGTGTTCACCAAGGGCACCGATCCCACGGTCGACAGCTACTCGGGGTTCCACGACAACGGCCGGCGCAAGTCGACCGGGCTGGGCGAGTGGCTGCGCGGGCAGGGCGTCGACACCGTCTACGTCATGGGCCTGGCCACCGACTACTGCGTCAAGTTCACCGCGCTCGACGCGCGCACCGACGGGTTCGCGGCCTACCTCGTCGAGGACGGCTGCCGCGGCGTCGAGCTCAAGCCCGGCGACAGCGAGCGCGCGGTGGAGGAGATGCGGGCTGCGGGCGTCGTCGTGCTCGACGCGGGGTCGATCGGGGCGTAGTCACGCGCCGGTCGCCGCGTCGACCGGCGTCGGCTGGAGCACGCGGACGAGGTCCGCCGGCGCGAGCTCGACCAGGAAGCCGCGCGCGCCGCCGTTGATGTAGAGGCGCGGCAGCTCGGCGATCGAGCGCTCCATGTAGACCGGCATCGCGCGCTTGAGGCCGAACGGCGAGGTGCCGCCGACCTGGTAGCCGGAGTGCTTGTCGGCGACGGCGGGCGCGCACGGCGCGACCGTCTTGACGCCGAGCTGGCGCGCCAGGTTCTTGGCGGAGACCTCGCGATCGCCGTGCATGAGGATGCACAGCGGCTGCTTGCGGTCGTCCTCGAAGATCAGCGTCTTGATGACGAGGTGCTCGTCGACGCCGAGCGCGCGCGACGACGCGGCCGTGCCGCCGTGCGGCTCCCAGTCGTAGAGGTGAGGCACGTACGGCACGTCGTGCTGGCGGAGCGTGCGGATCGCCATGGTGACGGGGAGCTTGGGCGCCACGGCGAGGAAGCTAGCACTCCCGGCCGGTCGGGGCGCTATGCTGCGGACGCCTCATGGCCGACGTCGCCGCCCACGATCCCTGCACGCACGCGCACCACCACGACTTCGCGGTCGGGGTGGGGCAGGGGGAGCGACGCACGCGCTGGGTCGTCGCGCTGACCCTGGCGATGATGGTCGCCGAGCTGGTGGTCGGCGCGCTCAGCGGGTCGATGGCGCTGCTCGCCGACGGCGCGCACATGGCGACGCACGCCGGCGCGCTGATGCTGGCGCTGTTCGCGTACTGGTACGCGCGGACGCGCGCGGGCAGCGACGTGTACACGTTCGGCACCGGCAAGGTCTACGCGCTCGCCGGGTTCTCGAGCGGCCTGCTGCTCGGGGCGGTGGCGCTGTGGATGATGGTCGAGTCGGTGTGGCGGCTGGTGGAGCAGCCGGCGGTGTCGTTCGACGAGGCGCTGCCGGTGGCGGTGCTCGGGCTGGTGGTGAACGTGGTGACGATCGCGCTGCTGGGGCACGGGCACGGGCACGGGCATGGGCACGGGCACGGCGAGCACGAGCACGACGAGCACGAGCACGACGAGCACGAGCACGAGCACGGGCACGGGCACGATGAGCACGAGCACGATGAACATGAGCACGACGGGCACGGGCACGGGGAAGGGCACCACGATCACAACCTGCGCGCCGCCTACTTCCACGTCATCGCCGACGCGCTGACCTCGGTGCTGGCGATCGCGGCGCTGCTCGCCGGGCGTCACCTCGGCTGGTGGTTCCTCGATCCGGCGATGGGCATCGTCGGCGGCGTGCTGATCCTCCGCTGGTCGTGGGGCCTGTGCCGCGACGCCAGCCGACCGCTGCTCGACGCCGTGCCGTCGCAGGCGCTCGCGCGCCGCATCACCGCCCGGCTCGAGGGCGTCGACGACGTCCGCGTCGCCGATCTCCACCTGTGGGAGATCGGCCCGGGCCGGCAGGGCTGCATCGTCTCGCTCGTCACCGCGACGCCGCGCGACACGGCCTACTACCGCGGCGTGATCCTCGGCGAGCTCGGCCTGGCACACCTCACGGTCGAGGTGCACCAGTGCGGTGACTGCCGGCCGGCGCCCCGCGCGGCGTCCTGACGCGCTACCGGCGCGACGCGCTACCGGAGCCGTACCCGAATGAACACCCCGGCTTCGCTTGAGCGAAGGCCGGGGCGGAACCATCATGGGCCCACTTCCCAGGAGCTTCCCCATGACGCACATCCGCCCGACCCTGCTCGCCGGCGCCGCTGCCGCCCTCGCGCTCGCCGCGCCCGCCGTCGCCGCCGCCCAGGCCAACCCGACCTTCAGCTACGGCAAGGCCGAGGAGGTCAAGGAGGTGAAGGCCGTCGACTGGTCGGCGATCGCCGAGGCCGGGCTCGTCCTGACGTCCGGCAACTCCAAGACCACCACCGCCACCGCCGGCGCGAAGGTCATCCGCCTCGACGCCGACAACAAGTTCGAGGGAACGGTCAACCTGGCGTACGCGCGCTCGACGATTGTGATTGCCGCCGACAGAAACAACGACGGAGTGCTCAGTGAGGGTGAGGAGGATGAGCAGAGCTCCACTACGGCGAATGCTTGGCAGACCAAGCTTCGCTACGACAGGTTTCTCACCGCCAGCAATTCACTCTACGCCGCGGCGTTGTTCGGCGCTGATCAGCCGGCGGGCAAGGAACTCGTCGGCGGCGGCCAGCTCGGCTACAGCCGCCTGCTGTTCTCGTGTCCGGAGAAGTACACGGTGACCTCCGAGATTGGCTACGACTTCTCGTACGAGGATCTCGCCATCGGCGATCCGCTGTCGATCCACTCGGTGCGCGTGTTCGCAGGCTACAAGGCGACGCCGAACGACAAGGTCTCGATCGACGCCTCGGTCGAGGCGCTAGGCAACCTCAACTCCCTCAAGACTGTGCCAGAAGAGTCGGGCCCGTTCGAGGACCTCCGAGTGAACACTGGTGCCGCGGTCACTGCCAAGCTGACCTCCAAGGTCTCGCTGTCGTTCTCCATCGCTGCAAAGCTCGACAACCGTCCTGCACCGCGGCCGGCCCTTGGGATTCCCTACGAGGAGGGGTACATCCCGACCGCCGAGAAGCTCGACACGATCACCAAGGCCTCGCTGATCATCGCGCTGTTCTGAGGCCGCCGAGGAGCGCTGATGGTGACAGGCGGGGCCCGCGCCGTCGCATGAAAGGACTGCCAGCACCCTCCGACGCGTTCGACCGCTCACCCTGAGCCCGTCGCAGGGCGCTCGCGCTCGGCCGCCGACGTCGGTGAAGTGCTCCTGACGAACAGCCCGTCCAAGTCCACCGGATCGCGAAGACCCGCTCATCCCGAGAGGGATGAGCACATCGTCACGGGGGCGGCGATCCTGCCGCGATGGAGATGTTCTGGTTGGCCGTCCTCGCCCAAGCCGCGCCGAGGAACGCGGACGCGCGAGCCGGCGTCGGCGTGGCGGTGTCCGGCGCCGTGGCGTGGCGCGCGCTACACGACCGCCGGGAGACCGCGAACACCGGCGCCGGGCCAAGTAGGGGCCCGGCGCCTCGGTGCTCGAGCGATCGCTGCGGAGGGTCCGATAACCGGACAGCATGGATGACAGCGCGGGCGAGATTCTCGCGTGGGCGTGCGCTTTGTGCTTGACGGGGTGCGCGGCGGCGCACGAGCGCCTCGTCGAACATCGCCGCGAGATCGCGCGCCAGACGCGTCGTGCGGCGCGTGGCGCGGCGAAGCGAGGCGCGATCCAGAAATCGCGGTCGCGGGTGCGTTCGCGGGCTCCTGGCGCAAACCGTGACGTCGAGAATGTCGTGATAGAGATGAAGCTCACCGACGAGGAGTGGGCCGTGTTCGAAGGTTCGAGCGTCCACCTGGGCGCACACGAGGTGGTGAGTGACATCGAGCGTGAGCGCGGCGCACGCGCGGATGGCCAGGACTGGCGATCGGTCGACCGCCAGCTCCGCTCGCTCGCGCAGCGCCGCGCGGCGCTCGACGTCGACGAGGCGCGGCTGCTGCTGCTGGCGCGCCGGCTCGACGTCCACGTCCCGCTCGGCTACGGCACGTTCGTCGAGTACGTCGAGCGCGTGCTGGGCTACCGGCCGCGCACCGCGCAGGAGCGGCT
>WYBA01000121.1 GCA_011526095.1 Myxococcales bacterium
CCCGACGCCGACCGCGCGCGCGGCGCCGGCGGCGCCGACGGCGGCCGCGGCCACGCCGGCGCGCCGACCACCCCCGGCAACGTCCGCGCGCCGCCCTCGGACACCTCGATCACGACGCTGTCGCCGGCGCCCGCGGGCACCTCGTCCCACGGCCACGGCGTCGCCGGCTGCGCCATCGTCCACGAGATCCACTGCGCGACGTCGGCGGGGGTCGCGCGCAGCGTCGGGTCGCGCGTCAGCTCGACCAGCGCATCGCGCATCGCGCCGGCCGACGGCCACCGCGCCGCCGGATCCTTGGCGAGCGCGCGCAGCACGACCGCGTCGAGCGCGGCCGGCACCGCGGGGGCGTGGCGCGACGGCGGCGGCGGCGCGACCTTGCGCACCTGCTCGAGCGTGTCGAGCTCCGTCGCGCCGCGGAACAGCGGGCGCGCGGTGAGCAGCTCCCACGCCACGACGCCGAGCGCGAACAGGTCGGCGCGCGCGTCGACCGGACCGTCGAGCGACTCGGGCGCCATGTACGCGTACTTGCCCTTGACCAGCCCGCCCGCCGACATCAGCGTGCGCGACGTCGCGCGCGCGATCCCGAAGTCGATCAGCTTGGCCACGCCGTCGCGCCCGACGAGGATGTTCGACGGCGACACGTCGCGATGGACGATCTCGAGCGGCGTGCCCGACTCGTCGCGCAGCGCGTGGGCGTACGCGAGCGCGTCGCACACCTGGGAGATCACCGCGATCACCAGGGCCGGCGGCATCGGCCCGACCGAGCACGCGGCGTGGCGGACGACGTGGCGCAGGTCGACGCCGTCGATCAGCTCCATCGCGATGTAGTAGGTGTGCCCGACGCGGCCGAGGTCGTAGGTCTGCGCGATGTTGGGGTGCGCGAGCCGCGCCGCGATCCGCCCCTCGCGCACGAAGCTGCGCACGAACTCGGCGTCGCCGCCGAGCCCGTCGAGCATGCGCTTGAGCGCCACCGGCCGCGCGAGCCCGTCGCCCCCGGTGCGCACCGCGCGGTGCACCGTCGCCATCCCCCCGGCGCCGAGGCGCTCGTGGACGAGGTAGGGGCCGAACGGCTCGGGGGCGGAGGGCGTCATCGAAGCACGGCGCGGCGCGAGATCTTCCACTCCGGCGGGGCGGATGCAAGCGCCCGAGGGATGGCCGTGGCTCGCCCGGCGTGGATGGGCGCCCTTGCGCCGTGCGTGAGGTCGCGCGCCGCGGCTGGTCACGCTCCGGGCGCTGGCGTATCGTCCGCGCGGCGTGTCGAAGCAGCGGATCGCACTCATCTCCACCGGCGGGACGATCGAGAAGACCTACGACGAGCTGTCGGGCGTGGTCGCCAACCACGTCTCCGTGCTCGACGTGATGCTGGCGTCGCTGGTGCTGCGCGGCGTCGAGGTCATGCGGGTGCAGCTGATGAACAAGGACAGCCTCGACATGACGTCCGACGATCACACGCTGATCGCCGAGACCGCGGACCGGATGGCGCGCACCGCCGACGGCGTCGTCGTCGTCCACGGCACCGACCGCCTCGCGGACTCGGGCGAGCGGCTGGTCGCGATGGTCGGCACGCCGCGTCGCCCGGTCGTGTTCACCGGCGCGATGCGACCGTACGAGCTGCGCAACACCGACGCGATGCAGAACCTGACCGAGGCGCTGCTCGCCGTGCAGATCCTGCCGCCCGGCGTGTACGTCGCGATGCACAACCAGGTGCTCGCGTTCCCGGGCGTGGTGAAGGACCGCCAGGCGGGCACGTTCGTCAAGCGCGCCCAGGCCGGCGGCGGAGGCGACGTGCGGTGACCGCGTCGCGCGATCCGCTCGACTACGCCGAGACCCTGCTCGAGGCGCTCGACAACGCGGGGATCGCGCTCGTGATCACGCTCGACCGCGGGGCCGCGGGGCTGGAGCGGCTGTACTTCAACCGCGCGCTGTGCACGCTGATGGGCCGCACGCCCGAGGAGGTCGCGCGGGCGAGCGTGCTCGAGGCCGTCGTCCCCGAGGATCGACCGCGCCTGATGGAGGTCCGGCAGCGTCTGCTCGCCGGCGGCGCGGCGCCGATGTTCCTCGAGACGGTGATGGTGCGCCCCGACGGCAGGCGGGTCCCGGTCGAGTTCGGCAGCGCGCTCAAGCACCTGCCCGAGGGCTACGTCTCGCTGACGTTCCTGCGCGACGTGTCGGAGCGCCGCGCGCTGCAGGCGCAGCAGCTCGAGGCGGACCGGCTCAGCACGGTCGGCGCGCTGTGCGCCGGCCTCGCCCACGAGATCAACAACCCGCTCACCTACGTGCTGCTCCACCTCGGCGGGCTGCGGCGCTCGCTCGACCGCTGGATCCCGGAGCCCGCGGCGCGCGCGCACGTCGCCGGCGTGCTCGACACGATCATCGAGGGCAGCGAGCGGGTCAGCGCGGCGGTGCGCGCGCTGCTGGTGTTCGCCGACCCCGCGCCGCAGCGCCGCGGCTCGGTACGCCTGCGCGAGGTCGTCGAGGGCGCGCTCCGCATGTCCGTGCCGATGGTCGAGCCGCGCGCGCACGTCGTCGCGGAGCTCGACGACGTGCCGCCGCTCGACGGCGACGCCGCGCGGCTCGGCCAGGCGGTGCTCAACATCATCCTCGACGCCGCGCTGGCGTTCGACTCCGACGACCGCGAGCGCAACGCGATCCACGTCCGCCTGTTCGGCGACGACACCCACGCGATCGTCGAGGTCGCCGACAACGGCCGCGCGGTCGATCGCGCGGCGACGGCGTTCGAGCCGTTCTTCCCGGCGCGCGGCGCGACCAGCACCGGGCTCGGCCTGGCGGTGACGCGGGCGATCACGGCGGCGGTCGGAGGATCCGTCACGGTCGCGCCACGCGCGCCGGACGCCGGCGGCGGCGTCGTGGTGACGATGCGCCTGCCACGACGCTGACGTTCGCGAGGGCGAACCCGCCGCGTCCTGCGGTACGCTCGGGCCATGGAACCGCCGGGAGGACCGCCGGGCGACAAGCGTCATCCCCTGCCGCCGCCGTGGGGCACGCCGGGCAAGCCCGGCGCCGCGCCGGCGCCGACGACGCTGCCGGGTGGGCACGCCGGCGCGAGGCCGCCGACGCACGGCCAGCCGCCCGCGCCCGAGGCGGGCCAGCCGCCCGCACCCGCGG
>WYBA01000011.1 GCA_011526095.1 Myxococcales bacterium
GGCCCGCGGCGCCCTCGACGACGGCGGCTGCGGCGCGGGCGCGGTCGGCGCGGACGGCGCGGTCGCGCGCGACCCGGTGATCATCGCCGTCGAGGACGGCGAGCTGGTGCTGGCGTCGTGGTGACCGGACGGCGGCGCACCGCCGCGCGCACCGCCGCGATCCACGGCGGGCTGTTCGCCGCGGCGTGCGTCACGACCTACCTCGCCAACGACCTGGTGTTCGCGGCGACGCTGATGGCGATCCTCACCTGCCACGAGATGGGCCACTACGTCGTCGCGCGCCGCCGCGGCGTCGACGTGTCGCTGCCGTACTTCATCCCGCTGCCGCCGCAGATCTCGCTCGGCACGCTCGGCGCGGTGATCAAGATGAAGTCGCCGATCACCGATCGCGACGCGCTGCTGGACGTCGGCGCCGCGGGGCCGCTCGCCGGGCTGGCGGTCGCGGTGCCGCTGCTGGTGATCGGCCTGGCGCTGTCCGAGCTCGGCCCGATCGAGCCCGGCGCCGTGCTCGAGGGCAACTCGATCTTCTACCTCGGGGTCAAGCTCGCCGTGTTCGGGCAGCTCCTGCCCGACGGCTCGACCGACGTGCAGCTCCACTCGATGGCGTTCGCGGCGTGGGTCGGCATCCTGGTCACGATGATCAACCTGCTGCCGATCGGCCAGCTCGACGGCGGCCACGTCGTGCGGGCGTGGATCGGCGACCGCCACGAGGCGCTGTCGGCGCGGCTGCACGCCGGGCTGCTCGTCGTCGCGGTCGTCGTCGGCGCCGCGATGACGCTGATCGCCCACGGCCGCGGCACGCCGTGGCTCGACGCGATCGAGTGGGCGGCGTTCGGGGTGATGCCGTGGGGCGTGTGGGCGGTGATGCTCGCGCTGATGCGCGGGGCGGGCGACGGCAGCTACCACCCGCCGGTCGGGGACGCGCCGCTGTCGCCGGGCCGGCGCCGGCTCGCCGCGTTCGTGGTCGTCGTGTTCGTGCTGATCTTCACGCCCGTGCCGATGGTGTCCGCGCTGTAGAATCGAGCCCGCGATGAAGCTGCAGTGCGAGCTGTGCCGCGAGATCGTCCCGGCCGACTTCGCGATCGGCGACCGCGGGATCGACGTCCACTGCCCCGCGTGCGGCGGTGACTACGCGGTCGCGGCGACGCGCGGCAATGCGGTCGAGCTGGCGGTCGCCCGCGCGGCGCGGCGCCCGGCGGTGGCCTCCGCCGGCGAGCCCGCCGACGCGATGACCTGCCCCAAGTGCGGTGACGTCCAGCCGCGGCGCGCCGCGTGCCGCAGCTGCGGGCTCGCGGCCGAGCGGATGGGCGACTTCGCGCACAACCGCGACGCCGGCGTGTCGCCCGAGGTCGCCGCGGCGTGGGACCACGCCAAGGCCCACTGGTCCGACGACGACGCCCACGAGCGGGTGATCCGCGTCGCCGCCGCGGCCCTCGCGTACCCGTGGGTGGCGCAGCGCTACCGCGAGGCGCTGCGCCTGCGCCCCGACGACGCCCGCGCGGCGGGGCAGCTGGCGCGGGTCGCCCGGATGGCCGAGGCGACGCTGCTGTCGTCGGCGACGCGGCGCCCCGTCGCGCAGGCCAAGCCGTTCCGCGGCACGCTCGCGCTGCTCGCGGGCCTGGTCCTGCTGGTCGCGATCGGCGCGGTCTACGCGACGATCAGCGCGCGCCAGCGGGCTGACGAGCCGGCCTACGAGCGCCCGCGTCGCCCGCCAGCGGGGGCGACGCCCCGGCCGACGCGGCCGGCGTCCCGGCCGGCGCCCCAGCCCGCGTCGACGACCGGCGCAGAGGCGGGGACCGCCGCCCCCGCACCCACACCGGCTCCAAGGAGGTGACCGTGCGGCCAGGCCGCTCGCGCTCCTCCCTCCGGTGGGATGGACCGCCGTGGTACGCTGCCTTGGCGTGGCCCAGGTCGACTTCCACGAGCGACAGCTGACGCTCAAGCTGGTCTATTACGGGCCGCCGCTGTCGGGCAAGACGACCAACCTGCGCGCGCTGCACTCGCGCGTCGATGCGCTCAACCGCGGGCGCCTGATGACGCTCGACACCCGCGACGACCGCACGCTGTTCTTCGACCTGCTGCCGCTGTTCTTCCGCGCCGGCAGCGTGTCGATCCGGCTCAAGGTCTACACCGTGCCCGGCCAGCCGATGCACGAGTGGACGCGCCGGATCGTCCTGCAGCGCGCCGACGGGGTCGTGTTCGTCGCCGACTCCAGCCTGGCGCAGGCCGCGGCGAACCACGACGCCTGGCTCGGGCTGACCCAGCACCTCGCCGCGCTGCGGCTCGAGCACGTCCCGGTCGTCGTCCAGTACAACAAGCGGGATCTGCCCGACCGGGTCGACCTGGACGGCGCGGACCGGTTCGGCGACCCGCACCGCCGGCTGCTCGAGGCCCAGGCGGTGTCGGGGCAGGGCGTGGTCGAGACGTTCTCGGCGCTGCTCGAGCGCGCCTGGGACACCGTGGACGCCGACGTCCGCCTCGCCGAGCGGTTCGGCATCACGCGGGACGCGTTCCTGGACGGGATGCGGACGCACATCGGCGCCGACCAGGCCGGCACGACGCCCGTGTTATCCTCGGCGTCGTGACCCCAGGGCGGTCGAGGAGCCTCGACGCGGTCCCCGAGCTCGACGACTCGGTCGACCTCGACGCGCTGCTGCCCGCGGACGAGCTCGACGAGCTGGTCCGCGGGTTCGCGGCGGCCCACGACGTCGCGCTCGCGGTCGACGCGCCCGGCGGGCGCCGCCTCGCCGGCGTCGGTGACGTCGCCGCCGCGGCCGAGACCCGCGAGGTGATCGTCGCGGCCGAGCCGGTGGCGCGGGTGCGCGCCAGCGGCGCGCGCGCGGCGGTCGCCGCCGCCCACCTCGCCGACGTGCTCGGCCTGGTGCTCCACCACGCCCACGCCCGCCACCTGACCTCGGCGGCTCACGAGGTCGCGGTCCGCGCCGCCTATCAGGACGTCACCTCCAAGAACAAGCGGCTGCTCGCCGCCGTCGATCGGATGCAGGAGGTCGATCGCCTCAAGTCGAACTTCCTGGCGACGATGAGCCACGAGCTGCGCACGCCGCTCACCTCGGTGATCGGCTACTCGGAGATGCTGCTCGAGGGGCTCGCCGGCGCGCTCGCGACCGAGCAGCGCGAGTACGTCGCGACGATCCTGGCCAAGGCCGACCAGCTCCTCGGCCTGATCACCGCGGTGCTCGACGTCTCGATGCTCGAGAGCGGGCGCGGCGCGGCCGAGCCGGTGGCGGTCCCGCTCGACGAGGTCGTGGGATCGGTCGTCGCCGCGTTCGCGCCGCAGGCGCAGAAGCGCGCGATCACGATCGCGGTGCAGCTCGAGGCGATGGCGGTGCTCGGCGACCGCCGCCAGCTCCGCCAGGTGCTGTGGCAGCTGGTGTCCAACGCGGTCAAGTTCACGCCGGATCACGGCCAGATCGACATCGAGGTCCGCCCGGGGCCGCTCGTCCCCGACGGGCCGTCCGACGCGGGCTGCCACCTGACCGTCCGCGACTCGGGCATCGGCATCGCGGCCGAGCAGCTGCCGCACATCTTCGAGCCGTTCTTCCAGGTCGATCAGTCGTCGACCCGGGCGTTCGGCGGCACCGGCCTCGGCCTGGCGCTCGCCAAGGCCTACGTCGAGGCGCAGGGCGGGCGGATCTGGGTCGATAGCACGCCCGGGCTGGGGAGCACGTTCGTCGTGTCGCTCCCGTGCGCCCCCGCGCGCGCCGGCTCGGAGTAAGGTCGCGCCCGTGGATCTGCTCGGCGACCTCGCGCCCTGGCTCGGCCTCGGCCTGCTGCTCGTGGCGGTGTCGTCGTACGTCTCGGGCACCGAGGTCGCGCTGTTCGCGCTGCGCCGGATCGACCGCGAGCAGATGGCGCGGTCGGGGCGGCCGGGCGACGCGCTGGTGCTGCGCCTGCTCGCGCACCCGCGCCGGCTGATCTCGACCGTGCTGGTCGGCAACGAGGCGGTCAACGGCGCGCTCGTCGTGCTGCTGCTGGTCGTGCTCGGCGAGCACATCCCGCGCACGCCGCTCGAGGTGCGGGCCGGGATCGCGATGGCGATCGCCTTGCCCGTGGTCGTGCTGGTCGGCGAGGTCGCCGCCAAGACGCTCGCGCTCAAGGAGCCGATGGCGTGGGCGCGCGCCGCGGCGCGGCCGTTCGTCGTGTTCGTCGTCGTGCTGACCCCGCTGCGCTGGCTGCTCCACGGCCTGTCCGAGATCTTCTTGCGCCCGTTCGGCGCGTCGGGGCGACCGCGCACCCAGAAGGACCTGTCCGAGGAGGAGTTCCGGACGCTGGTCGACGCCGGCAGCGCCCAGGGCCAGGTCGACGCGCGCGAGCGCCGGATCATCCACAAGGTGTTCGAGTTCGGCGACAAGACCGTCGGCCAGGTGATGACGCCGCGCGAGAAGATCGTCGCCTTGTCGTACGACCTGCCGATGTCGCGGCTGGTCAAGGAGATCGCCGCGCGCGGCTACACCCGCGTGCCGATCTACCAGCGCTCGCTCGACAACGTCCGCGGCGTGCTCAACGCCAAGGACCTGGTGCGGTGGACCGCCAACACCGCCACGGCGCGCACGCTCGGCGAGCTGCTGCACGAGCCGCTGTTCGTCCCGCGCACCACGCCGATCAAGCGCCTGTTCCGGCTGTTCAAGCAGAAGAAGGTGCACATGGCGCTGGTCGTCAACGAGTACGGCAAGGTGCTCGGCCTGTGCACGATGGACGATCTGCTGTCGCAGCTGTTCGGCCAGATGCGCGACGAGCGCGAGGGGCTGCAGAAGGCGGCGATCCGGCGCGGCCGCGGCGGCCGCACGCCGGTGCCGGGGGTGCCGGTGACCGGCGCGTTCGCGCTCGAGGACGCCGCCAACCTCGACGGCCCGGCGCACCGCGGCGAGGACGTCACCCCGCCGCCGGTCGATCCGGTCGAGGCGATGGCGCGCGAGGCGGCGCGCGCGCGGCTCGCCGAGGGCGCGTCCGGGCCGATCGCGCCGGTGGCCGTCGCCGACGGGGAGGCGCCGCCCCTGGCCGACGATCCTGCCGCCTCCGCCACGGACGATCCGGGCGTCGCCGAGGCCGAGCCGGGCGCGCCGGTGCCGGTCGCCGACGTCGTCACCGGCCCGAGCGGGCCGGTGGCGATGGCGCGCTCGCGGGGGACCGAGCCGTGACCGTCACCCAGCTCGTCACCGTCGTCGTGCTGTGCGTCGTCGCGCAGGGGTTCTTCGCCGGCGCCGAGATCGCGCTCGGCGCGTGCAGCCGCGCGCGGCTGCGCCAGCGCGCGGGCGCGGGCTCGCTCGGCGCGCGCCTCGCCGAGTCGTTGCTCGCCCGGCCGCAGATCATGCTGTCGACGACGCTGCTCGGCGCCAACCTCGCGACGCTCGCCGCCGCGCTCGCCGCCGCGGTGTGGCTCGCCGGCCAGGGCCACAGCCCGTGGTGGGCGGTCGCGATCGTCATGATGCCGATGCTGGTGCTCGGCCAGGTCGTCCCGCGGTCGATCTGCCAGGCGCAGGCCGACCGGCTGGTCGGCTGGGTCGCGCCGCCCTTGTCGCTGGTGTCGTGGGTGCTGCGGCCGCTGGTGCTCGTCGTCTCCGGGTTCGCCGGCGCGATGACCCGGCTGGCGCGGACCGATCGCAAGAAGGCGTTCGTGACGCGCGACGAGCTGGCGATGCTGATCGAGAGCAACCCCGAGACCGACAAGCCGGACATCACCGCTGACGAGCGGGAGATGATCGCCAACGTGTTCGAGCTGTCCGAGTACACGGTGTCGGACCTGATGGTGCCGCTGTCCGAGGTGACCGCGCTGGCCGAGGACACGTCGCTGGCCGAGGCCGCGGTCGAGATCGCCGACAAGCAGCACTCGCGCATCCCGGTGTTCCGGTCGCGCGTCGACGACGTCGTCGGGATCGTCCACGTGTTCGACATTCTCCAGGCGCAAGGGCAGGCGCAAGGGCAGGGGCCGGGCCGCACGGTCGGCGACGTCGCGCGCCCCGCGGTGTACGTGCCCGAGTCGATGAAGGCGATCGAGCTGCTGGTGGAGCTCCAGGCCGAGGGCAACCACGTCGCGATGGTGGTCGACGAGTACGGCGGCGCGGTCGGGATCGTGTCGCTCGAGGATCTGGTCGAGGCGGTCGTCGGCGACATCGAGGACGAGCACGACGACGAGCCGTCGCCGATCAAGGCCGAGAAGGCCGGGACGTGGCGGGTCGAGGCGCGCACGCCGGTCGAGCGGATCAACCAGGAGCTCGACCTCGGGCTGCCCGAGAGCGACGAGTACGAGACGATCGCGGGCCTGATGATCGATCGGCTGCGCCACATCCCCGAGCGCGGCGACGTCGTCCAGCTCGCCGGCGTGACGATCGAGGTGATCGCGGCGAGCGATCGCGCGATCGAGGCCGTGCGGATCACGCGCCAGAAGAAGAAGTAGCGAAGACGTAGCGAAGACGTAGCGAAGACGTAGCGAAGGCAGTCGCGAAGCAGTGATCACGCCGTGACGAGGCAGTAGGAGTCACCGACCGATGGATCGAACCAGGCTCGCGGAGCTGTTGCGCAGGGTGCGGCGCGGCGACGTCACCGTCGACGTCGCGGTCGACGAGCTCGTGACGCTGCCGTTCGAGGCGATCGGCGGCGTCGCCGTCGTCGATCACCACCGCGCCGTGCGCACCGGCATCCCCGAGGTCGTCTACGGCGAGTCGAAGACCGCCGCCCAGATCGCGGAGGTGCTCAAGGCGCTGGCGCGCGATGGCTCGGGCGCGCTGGCGACGCGGGTCGACCCGGCCAAGGGCGCCGACGTCGTCGAGCGCGTCCGCGCCGCCGAGTACCTCGCGCTGCCGCGGCTGGTCCGGGTCGCGCCGCGTCGTCCGCTCGAGCTCCACGGCACGGTCGGCGTGGTGTGCGCCGGCACGAGCGATCTGCCCGTCGCCGAGGAGGCGGCGGTCACCGCCGAGTTCCTCGGCTGCCGCGTCGTGCGGATCCACGACGTCGGCGTCGCCGGGCTGCACCGGCTGCTCGCGCGCCTGCCCGACCTGCGCGCGACCGACGCGCTCGTCGTGGTCGCCGGGATGGAGGGCGCGCTGCCGTCGGTCGTCGCCGGGCTGTGCGCGGTGCCGATGATCGCGGTGCCGACCAGCGTCGGCTACGGTGTGTCGGCCGGCGGGCTGGCGGCGCTGGCGACGATGCTGTCGTCGTGCGCCGCGGGGGTGAGCGTGGTGAACATCGACAACGGCTTCGGCGCGGCGGTCGCGGCGGCGCGGATCGCGCGGCTCGCGCACGGCGGGCGCGGGGGAGGCGGCGGCGGGGGCGGCGGCAGCAAGTCGCGAGCCCGTCGGCCGTCGCCTTCGCCGGCGACGGCGACGGCGAAGGCGAAGAGGAAGCGATGAAGGGCCTGCACCTCCACATCGACTGCGCGGCGAGCGGGATCGCCGGGGACATGACGCTCGGCGCGATGATCGATCTCGGCGTGCCGGTCGAGGTGATCGGCGAGGCGCTCGACGTGGTGGGCGTGGGGAAGGAGCGGCTGCGGGTCAGGCGGGTGGTGAAGCGGGGGATCGCGGCGGTGGATGTGACGGTGGATACCGGGGAGGGCGGAGGGGAGGGGCTCGGGCACGAGGACGGGCACGTGCACGAGGACGGGCACGGGCACGGGCACGGGCACGGGCACGGGCACGGCGACGACCACCACGGGCACGGGCATGCGCACGAGGACGGGCACGGGCACGGGCACGGGCACGGGGACCACCACCACCATGTCCACTACCTCGACATCCGCCGCCGGCTCGGCGCGCTGACCGGCGAGGTCCGCCGCCGCGCGCTCGACATGTTCGACCGGGTCGCGCGCGCCGAGGCGCGGCTGCACGGCACCACCGTCGACGACGTCGCGTTCCACGAGGTCGGCGCGATCGACTCGTTCGTCGACATCGTCGGCACCGCGGCGGCGCTCGCCCACCTCGCGCCGGCGAGCGTCAGCTGCGTCGCGGTCGCGATGGGGCACGGCACGCTGCGCTGCGCCCACGGCGTGCTCCCGGTGCCCGCGCCGGCCGCGCTCGAGATCCTGCGCGACGGCGGCGGCGTCATGGTCGACGGCGGCGTCGCCCGCGAGCTGTGCACGCCGACCGGCGCGGCGATCCTCGCCCACGCCGTCACCGACTGGGGCCCGGCGCCGGCCGGCACGCCGGTGCGCGTCGGGTGGGGCGCGGGCGACATGGAGCTGGCCGATCGCGCCAACGTCGTGCGGCTCACGCTGTCGCGACCGCTCGGTCACCCCGCGGCGGCTTCGGGTGACGGCGCGATGTGGCGGCTCGAGGCCAACCTCGACGACGCCAGCCCCGAGCTGTGCGCGTACGCGCTCGACCGCGTGCTCGCGGCGGGCGCGGTCGACGCGTGGTGGACGCCGGTGACGATGAAGAAGGGCCGCCCGGCGCTGGTCCTGACCGCGCTCGCCGCCGCGCCCCACCGCGACGCGGTCGTCGCGGTGATCCTGGCCGAGACCACGTCGATCGGCGTGCGGTTCGACGCGGTCGAGCGCCGCGTGCTCGACCGCCAGCTCGTCGCGGTCGACACGCCGTTCGGGCCGATCACCGTCAAGGTCGCCCGCGACGGCGCCCGCGTCGTCAACGCCGCCCCCGAGTTCGAGGACTGCCGGCGGGCGGCCGAGCGCACCGGCGCCCCGCTCAAGGACGTCTACGCCGCCGCGATCTCGGCCTGGGAAGCTGTTCGCAAGCTCACAACTTCGGCGTGATACGCTCCGCGACGGGTGAACCCCTCGGCCGAGATCGTCGTTGTCGGTGGTACCGACGACGACCGTGACGCGATGGTCGCGCTGTGCCGCGGCGTCGGCCTCGACGCGCAGGCCGCGGCGGCGATCGTCGTCGACGCGCCGATCTCGGCGCCCGAGCTCGTCGTGCTGGTCGGCGACGACGTCGCGTCGCTCGCCGCCGCGGCGCGCGACGTGCCGCTGCTGGCGACGGTGCCGATCCTCGCGGTCGTCCCCGCGCTGCCGGCGGCGGCGGCGGCCGAGGCGCTCACCGCCGGCGCGACCGACGTGCTCACGATGCCGGTCGCGCCGCGGGTGCTGGCGGCGCGCGCGCGCAACCTGCTCCGCGCGCGGGCCGGGGGCGGCGCGGCGGCGGCCGCCGGCGCGCTCGCCTCGCCGGTCGCGCGGATGGTCGAGGTCCTCGCGCAGCACGGCGACGACGCGCGCGCGCTGCACGGCGTGCTCGGCACCCTGCGCGAGCTGCTCGGCTTCGATCGCTGCGCCTTGATCGTCCACATCGAGGGCTCGGAGTTCGCCTACGTCATCGCCGCGACCGACGACCCGACCCACTCCCAGTTCACGCTGCGGATGGTGGACTACCCGGAGCTGACGGCGTGCGTGCGGACCTGCGCGCCGGTGCTGATCGACGACGTCCTCGTCGATCCCGTGACCCGGCCGGTGGCGGCGCGGCTCGCGACCCTGGCCGTGCGCGGCGCCGCGGTGTTCCCGCTGATCTGGCGCGGGCGCCCGCTCGGCGTGCTGCTCGCGCGCAAGGCGCAGCCCGGCGTCGGTCACGTCGGCGCGCGCGGCGTCGAGGCGGCGCGCGTCGTCGGCGCCGTGCTCGCCGCGCACCTGCGCCACGGCGCGGTGCTCGAGAGCCTGCGCGAGCAGACCCACAAGCTGTCGCGCACCCGCTACGAGGTCGAGCGCCGGCTGCGCGGCATCGACCAGCTGCGCGGGCACTTCGACGCCGCCGACGACGGCGTCGTGATCCTCGACGACAACGGCCGCATCCTGTTCGTCAACCGCGCGGCCGAGCGGATCACCGGGTTCGCCCGCGACGGCCTGATCGGCTCGGAGCTGGCCGATCTCGTCCACCCCGAGCAGCGGCCGCTCGTCGCCGACGTCGTGGCGCAGGTGCTCGCCGGCGGCAACCACGAGCCGTTCGACCTCGAGCTGTCGACGACCTCGGGGGCGCCGGCGTGCGTCTCGGTGTCGACCTCGACGGTGCTCGCCGCGTCCGGCGCGGTCACGCTGACGTTCCGCGACGTCACCGAGCGCCGCGCCCTCGAGGTCGAGCTGCGCTCGACCAAGGAGTTCCTCGAGCGCCTGATCGACTCGACGGTCGACGCGATCGTCGCCGCCGACATGCGCGGCAGCATCATCCTGTTCAACCAGGGCGCCGAGCGGATCTACGCCTACCGGGCCGAGGAGGTGATCGGCAAGCTCAAGGTGTGGGAGCTCTACCCCGAGGGCGTCGCGCGGCAGATCATGCGGATGCTGCGCTCGACCTCGTACGGCGGCGTCGGCCGGCTCGAGCAGACGCGGCGCGAGATCCGGACCAAGACCGGCGAGCTGGTGCCGGTCAACATGACCGCGTCGATCGTCTACGAGGGCGACCGCGAGGTCGCGACGGTCGGGATCTTCAGCGACCTGCGCGAGCGGATCCGGATCGAGCAGAAGCTGCTCCAGGCGCAGCAGAAGCTGCAGCTCACCGAGAAGCAGGCGCTCGTCGCCGAGCTCGCCGGCGCCGCCGCCCACGAGCTCAACCAGCCGCTGACCTCGGTGATCGGCTACGCCCAGCTGATCCAGCGCCAGAGCGCGCCCGACGCGCCGCACCTGCGCGCGCTCGGCGTGATCCTGCGCGAGGCCGAGCGGATGGCCGACATCGTGCGCAAGATCGGCCGCATCACCAAGTACGAGACGACGCCGTACGTCGGCTCGGCCAGCATCCTCGACCTCGATCGCTCGACGTCGATCGAGACCGGGGGCAACACCGGCGGCGAGCCCGGCGCCGGCGGCGACGTCAGCACCAGCAGCGACGCGTCGAGCGAGACCGGCGGCGAGTGGGAGGCGACGCGCGAGTTCTACACGATGCGCGCCAGCTCCGAGGGTGCGGCCGCGCTGGGCGAGCTGGTCGACGATCCCGCGCTCGACACCCCCGAGCGCCCGCTGCCGCCGCCGCGGCGCGCCGGCCGCACGTCGTCGCCGCCCGCGTCGCCCGTTCCCCCCATGGCCCCCAGCGACGATCGCGAGGAGCGCGACACCCAGCGCATCGGCGGCCCGCGCAAGCCCGACGAGCTCGACGCGATCCGCCCGACCGACCGGGAGCTCGGCCTGGGCCCGCGGCGCGGCGGGGGAGGCGGTTCGTGACGGCCGCGCCCGGGCTCCCGCACGCCGCGCCCGAGGTCGTCGTCGACGCCGTGCTCGAGCTCGGGCGGCACCTCCACCTCGAGATGGACGAGGCCGACCTGATCGGCCGGTTCCTCCAGGTGCTGGCGCGCGTCCTGCCGGAGCGCGCGTTCGCGGTGCGCGTGCTCGACCCGCGCTCGACCGAGCCGGCGCGGTGCTACGCGATCGGCGGGGAGCTACGGCCGCGGGTCGAGACCGAGCCGCTGACCCTGCGCGAGTCCGCGATCACCAAGAGCGGGCTCAAGAGCGCGGTCGCGGCGTCGGCGCGGCTCAAGCAGGGGGCGCGGTGGGACTCGCCGTTCCACCACGTCGCCGCGGGGTTCGTCGTCCCGCTCGTCGCCGCGGGCGAGCTCTACGGCGCGCTCGACGTCGGCTACGCGCCGGCGGTGGCCGGGCAGGCCTCGCTCGACGACGACGACCGCGTCGTGCTGCCGTTCGCCAACCAGCTCGCGGTCGCGCTGCGCGGCCACCGCCTGTACCGCGACACGATCGCGCTGCGCGACTACACCGCGCGCGTGATCGAGCACGCCAACGCGCTGATCGTCGGGATCGATCACGGCTGGCGGATCACGCTGGTCAACCGCGCGCTGCTCGCGCTCACCGGCTACGAGCGCGAGCAGGTGCTCGGCCGCGACCTGCGCGACGTCATGCCCGCGGACCAGCGGACCCGGCTGACCCGGCTGTTCTCCGCGGCGCTGCGCGGAGCCACCCACGACGCGGTCGAGCTGGCGCTGCCGAGCCGGCGCGGCGGCCGGATCCGCACGGTGTGGAGCATCGCGTCGATCGGCAGCGCCGGCGGCGGCGGCGGCGGCCACCGCGGCGTCGAGGCGGTCGTCGCGATCGGCCAGGACCACAGCCGGCTCGAGGAGCTGCAGCGCCAGGTCGTGCAGGCCGAGCGGCTGGCGACGCTCGGCCAGATCGCCGCCGGCGTCGTCCACGAGCTCAACAACCCGCTGACGTCGATCATCGTCTACGCCGAGTACCTGCTCGGCAAGGCGATCGCCGACGCGGCGGTGCCCGAGGGCGATCGCGAGAAGCTGCGCCGGATCGTCGGGAGCGCGCAGCGGATCATGGGGTTCACGCGCGAGCTGGTGCAGTACGCCAAGCCGGTGTCGAGCGAGGTCGACCTCGTCGACCTCGACGACGTCGTGCGCCAGGCGACGTCGTTCTGCGAGCACCTGTTCGAGCGGGACGGCCTGACCCTGCGTGTCGACCTCGCCGGCGACCTGCCGCCGGTGCCCGCGGTCCCGGGACAGCTCGAGCAGGTGCTGATCAACCTCATCACCAACGCCGCGCACGCGGTGGACGAGGCCGGCGAGGTCGTCGTGAGGACGCGGCGTGGCGACGACCGCGTGGCGATCGAGGTGGCCGACTCCGGGCCGGGCGTCCCCGAGGCCGATCGCGCCAGGATCTTCGAGCCGTTCTTCACCACCAAGACCGACGGCAAGGGCACCGGCCTGGGGCTGTCGATCGTCAAGAACATCGTCGACTCGCACCACGGCTCGATCGACGTCGGCCGCGCGGCGGAGGGCGGGGCGTCGTTCACGATCCGGCTTCCCATTGCCGCCTCGTGACCGAGGCGGTGGCGATCGCCGCCTCGTGACCGAGGCGGTGGCCATCGCCGCCTCGTGACCGAGGCGGAGGCGATCGCCTGGTGACCGAGGCGGAGGTCGCCGTCTGGTGACCTCGCGGGCTCCGGCGCGCGCGGCGGTCAGTACGTCGCGTCGCCGAGGTACACGGCGCCCTTGGTCGAGCCCTCGGGGCCGACGAACCGCACGACCTGGGTGACCTTCGCGCCGATCTCCGCGACGGTGAACTGGCGCTGCAGCGGACGCCCGGCCGCGTCGTAGAACGCGCCGAACACGATGACCCGGCCGCCGCGGTCGGCGTCGTTGGTCAGGTTCGCGGCGAGCAGCGCCTTGCCCTGATCGTGGTGGAGGTAGCCGTCGGCCAGGTGGGCGGTCGGTTGCCACGTCGGGACCGCCGCGCCCTTGACCACGACGTCGGCGGTCGCGGCGTCGGGGCGGGCCGTGTCCGACGCGTCGACCAGCACGAACAGCCGCCGCGATCCCGGCGGCATCCGCAGCGACTCGGGGCGGAGCGCCCCGAGCTCGCGGCCCTCGGCGTCGCGCAGCGTCCCGCCCAGCGTCACGAACAGATCGGATCTCGCGGTGTTGTCGGCGTCGACCAGCACGTAGGTCGCCTCGCGGGCCCACTCGTCGTGGCCGACCTCGCCGTGGCGGATCACGCGCTCGGTGGAGATCTTCACCAGCCCCGGGTCGACCTGCTCGGCCGGCGCGCCGTGGCTGCACGCGACCGAGACGATCCCGAGGATGATCACCAGAGATCTCCACATGCGCGGAGTATGCAGCGAAACGGTTGGCCCGATCGATCGCCGCTGCTAGTGTGGCTCGGGCGATGAAGCAGGAAGTCCTCCTGGAGCTCCTCGAAGCCGCCGCCGCCGAGGCGGGGGTGAAGGTGTCCTACGAGGCGCTCTCGTTCGGATCGGGCGGCTCCACCGGCGTCGTCGGCCACGGTGGGCTGTGCAAGCTCAAGACGGCCAGCGGCTGGCAGTACCGCGTCATCATCGACAAGCGCGCCACGCCGCAGGAGCGCGTGGCGACGCTCGCGTCGTCGCTGTCCCGGGTGATCACGGACCCGAGCGGGCTCGAGCCCAAGGTCCGCGAGGCGCTGTACCAGCACTCGGACCGCGATCGCTCGGACCGGATCCGCAAGGCGAGCTGAGCGGCGCCCGTCGCCGATCGCACCTCCTCAGAACCTGAGGATCACCACGCCGCAGCTGTCGCCCGCCGGGCAGCTCAGCGCCGGCGGCTCGTCCTGCAACAGCAGCGGGATCGCCACGCCCGCGACGACGGTCGCGCCGACCGCGGTCCAGAACCACCACCGCTTGTAGAACGGCGTCGAGCGACGCACCACCCGTGGTGGCGGGGGCGGCGGCGGCTCGATCACCTCGAACGAGATCTGGCCGTACAGCGCCGCGACCAGCTCGGCGAACGCCTCCTCTGGATCGCGCTCGCCCAGCTCGACCTCCGCCGACGCCAGCCGCGTGCCGCCGTCGACGTCGTGGACGTGGGCGCGGTACGGCCCGTCCCCGTCGGGCGCGAGCAGCACGACCGCGTGCTGCACCGCGAGCAGCTCGCCGAGATCGCCGAACGCGGCGCGCGCGGCGCCGCGGGCGCGCGCCTGGCCCACCGCCGGCGCGATCCCGTCGATCGCCGCGTCGAGCAGATCGGCCCCCGGGGTCGCCTCGAGCGAGACGCGCAGGCTCGCCGGCTTCTTGCTCGACACGGTCACCGGCTCGACCGCGCGCACGCGGCCGTGCATCCGCACCGTCACGTAGTGCGTCGCCGCCGGCAGGCCCTCGACCACCGTCGGCGTGAACCCGACGAACCGGCCGTCGACGTAGGCCATCGCGCCGTCCGGCGCCGAGCTGATCTCGATCGAGCCGCCCGGGAGCTTGCCGACCTTCGCCTGCGCCTTCTCCCACACCGGCAGCACCTCGGCCGGCGCGATCGTCGGATCGGCGATGAAGTCGGGGCGCCACGCCAGCAGCGCGACGAACGCCGCGATCGCGGCCTTGTCGTCGCCGTCGACCGCGTGGGCCGCGCCGAGCAGGAACTGCGCGTGCGCCAGCTCCTGCTTCTGCGTCCACGCCAGCACGCGCGCGAGCTGCACCGCCGCGGCCTCGAGCCGGGCGCGCGCGGCCGCCGCCTGGCCCCGGCGCAGCAGCTCCTCGCCGGCCGAGACCAGCCCGCGCGCCTCGGACACCACGTCCGTCGGGATCCTTCCGGAGCGCTCGGCCAGCTCCTCGTCGGCGTCGACCACCTGGATCCGCCGATCGGTCTCGAGCGCGCGCTCCATCGACACCTGCAGCGTGGCGCGCATCGTCGCCGGCAGCGGCTCGCCGTCGGCGCCGAGCACGATCACCGCCGCGCGCGCCTCGACCCGCACCGCGGACGCGTCGTCGTCGGCGGCGTCCTCGGACGCGGGCCCATCACCGTCGTCCGCCCAGGCGGGCGTCACCGCCGCCGCCGCCACCATCACCGCGACCAGCGCGGCCGGCAGCCTCACCCGCCGCTACCTCCGCCAGGTCCGCCCGGTCCCCCAGGCCCGATCACCCCGAGATGGGCCGCGAGCGCCGCCAGGTGCGGATCGGTCGTGGCCAGATCCGCGACGAGGGCTCGCAGGTCCGCCGCGTCGAGCTCGGGCAGGTCCGCGCCGAGGTCGGCGATCAGCCGGGCCAGCGCCTCGTCGCCGGTGACCCGGCCGGCGTCGAGGTCGGCGGCGAGCCGGCCGAGCTCCACGCCACCCGTGCCGCTCGCACCGGCCGCGGCGTCGGCGGCGCGCAGCCGCTCGACCTCTGCGGCGAGCGCGGCGCCGGCGGTGGCCTCGGCGCCCGAGGTCGCGCCGGCGGCGTCGGCGCCGGTGGCCCCGTCGATGTCCGCGGCGCCCGCGGCGGCCGCCGCGTCCCCCGCGTTCGGCGGTCCGCCGCCTGGTCCAGAGATTCCCGTGGTCATGGCATCACCGGGTGGGGCAAGGATACAGGGTTTCGTGACGTCTGGGTCATGGTGGGCTCCTCGTGGCGGCGGCTATCGCCGGCCCCGCCTCGCGGTTGCGTGCGAAATGTCGCGACGCGCGCGGGCCGGTGGTCGCGGGGCATTCGTGTCATCCTCCGGGCCACATGCGGGGCTCGATCCAGACGTTCCTGATCGTGGTGTGCGCGACCCTCGCGGTCGCCGGATGTCCCAAGGGCGGGTCGACGCCCGCCGGCGCGCCGTCCGGCATGCCGGCGGCGGTGTCCACCTACCCGGCGCTGCGGTGGGTCCCGGCCGACGTCAGCTACGCCGTGACCGCGCGGACCGCCAGCGACCTCAGCGCGCTGCTGCGCGAGCTCGCGTCGGTCGCCGGGATCCTCGGCGACTTCGACCCGGAGGACGTCTCCGACGAGTCGCGCCAGGCGTTCGGCTTCGACATCCTGTCGGGGCCGTCGCTGCGCGCCGCCGGCGTCGACCCCGACGGCGCGGCTGCCGTGTACAGCCAGGGGTTCTCGCCCACCGTGGTGGTCCGGCTGGCCGACCCGGCCGCGTTCGAGTCCTTCCTCGACGGCTGGCGCGACCAGGGCATGAGCGTGCAGAGCCAGGTCGCCGACGGCGTCGAGGTGTTCTCGACCCGGCTGGGCCGCGACGTCGCCATCGGCTGGGCGGTCATCGACGGCTGGCTGCTCGCGCACCTGGGGATCGAGGAGGAGCGCGAGGCCGAGCTCGCGTGGCTCGCGGGCGCGCGTGGCGCCGCCGGCGGGCTCGCCGGCCACGCCGACTTCACCGCGGCGCTCGACGCCGGGCGCGCGCACGCCGGCGCGGTCGCAGGCTCCGATGGCCTGCCCCCGGTGGTCGGGGCCGTCCGCCCGCCGGCGCTGGTCGCGACGCTCGATCGCATGATGGGCGGACGCGGCGCCGCCGGGTGCCTCGGCGTGGCGACCCAGGTCCCGCGCGTGCTGCTGTCCGGCGGGGTCGCGGGGCAGCGCGCCGGCGGATCGATCGTCCTCGATCTCGCCGACGCCGCGGGCGCCGCGGCCGCGGTGGTGCCGGCGCCGCCCGGGTGGTACACGGCGCGCGCCGGCGCGCCGATCCAGCTCGACGTCGGGTTCGACGTGCGCGCGCTGTCCGGCGTGCTGGCGCGGTGCGACGTGCCGCTCGATCGGCTGCTCGGCCCGGTCGGCGGCCGCACCGCCCACGCCTTCATCAAGGCGTTCGACGGCGAGATGCCGGCGGTGGCCGGCGCCTACGCCGACCTCGCCCACGACCGCGCGGTCCGCGAGCTGCTGCGCGGCATCCCGATGCTGGGGCAGTTCTCGTCGAAGCGGAAGGTCGGCGCGGTCGAGGTGGTCGACGTCGACGTGCCGTTCGTCGGCCAGTTCAGCTACCACCTCGCGGCCGACCGCGCGATCGGCGCGATGGGGCGCGGCGTGATCGAGGCGGTGCTCGGCGCCGGCGAGCCGGTCGCCGGCGAGCTGCTGCACCTCGAGCTCCACCCGCCCCAGGTGCCGGTCGAGGCGTGGGACCTGATGCTGCAGATGGCGGCCGACGTCGCGAGCGCGTCGCGGCGCGAGCAGACGATCCGCCGGCTCCAGCGGTGGGACGTCGGCGCGATCGACGCGCGCCTGGACGGCGGCCGGATCGTCGTCACGGCGGCCGGCACGTTGCGCTGAGCGGTTGTGATAGGGTCGGCCCCCGTGTCCGAGGCGGTGATCAAGCTCCGCGACGTCAAGAAGAGCTACGGCAGCGGCGCCGCGCGTACGCCCGTGCTGCGCGGCGTCTCGTTCGAGGTCGCGCGCGGCGAGCTGATCGCGCTCGTCGGCCAGAGCGGCTCGGGCAAGTCGACGCTGCTCAACATCATCGGCGGCCTCGACACCGCCGACGCGGGCGACGTCGAGGTGCTCGGCCACGACATCCGCAAGATCGGCGAGAAGGAGCTGGCCGGGCTGCGCAACTCCAGCATCGGGTTCGTGTTCCAGGCGTTCAACCTGCTCGACCACCTGACGTGCCTGGGCAACGTCACGCTGCCGGCGTCGTTCACCCCGGGCGCCAAGGATGTCGAGGCGCGCGGGCTCGAGGCGCTGCGCCGGGTCGGCCTGGTCGAGCTGGCGCAGCGTCACCCGTCGGAGCTGTCGGGCGGCCAGAAGCAGCGCGTCGCGATCGCCCGCGCGCTGTTCGGCGCGCCCAAGCTGCTCTTGTGCGACGAGCCGACCGGCAGCCTCGACAGCGAGACCGGCCGCGAGGTGATCGAGTTCTTCCGCGAGCTCAACGAGAAAGATCAGATGACGCTGGTGATCGTCACCCACGAGCGCCGCGTGTCGAGCGTCGCCCGCCGGATCATCGCGATCCGCGACGGCCAGCTCGTCGACGGCGAGGAGCTCGCGCTCGGCGCGCCGGGCGATGCGGGCGGCGCCGGCGCGGGAGGGCCCGCCTAGATGATGCCCGTCGGCAACCTGGTCGGGATGGTCGTCCGCAACACGGTGCGCAGCCCGCGGCACTTCGCGCTGTCCGCGTTCGGCATCGTCATCGGCATCGCGTCGTTCGTGTTCTTCCTCGGCCTGTCGATGGGCGTGCGCAACGTCATCCTCGGCAAGATCTTCCCGCTCGAGGTCGTCGAGGTCGTGGCGCCGCGCGCCAGCTTCATGGGCAAGGACATCACCAAGAAGCTCGACGACGGCACCGTCGAGATGATCCGCGCGCGCCCCGAGGTCAAGGAGGCCACGCCGCGGATGAAGGTGGCGTTCCCCGCCGCCGGCTTCGGCATGTTCGAGGGCCAGGAGATCAAGTTCGAGGTCGGCGGGTTCTGCGACGGCGTCGATCCCAAGGTCCTCGCCGACGACCCCAAGCTCGCCGCGCTGTTCAAGGACTGGGAGGCGGCCGGCGCCGACGACCCGGCCAAGACCGTCGCCTGCGTCCCCCCCGTCGTCGACGACAAGGGCGTCGCCGGCAAGAACCCGTGCCCCGATCCCGAGTTCTACTACTGCGACGTCCAGGACAACCGCTGCCACCGCCGCGTCCCGGTGATCGTCTCGCCGACCCTGCTCGAGCTGTACAACGGCCAGGTCGCGTCGACCCACGGCCTGCCGGTGATCGGCGACCTCGAGCAGTTCGTCGTCGAGCGCGGCGGCCTGGCCCGGATGCGGTTCACGATCGCGCTGGGCGAGACGATGGTCGCCGGCTCGGCGATGGCGACCTCGGACAAGAAGCGCCGGGTCGAGGGCATGCTGATCGGCATCACGCCCAAGGCGATGCCGATCGGCATGACCGTCCCGATCGAGTACACGCGGCGGTGGAACCAGGAGTTCGCCGGCGACGAGGCCGCGAGCACCTACTCGTCGATCGTGGTGACGCTCAACGACAAGGACCGGCTCGCCGTGTTCAGCGCGTGGCTGCAGGAGCAGGACCTGCGGCTCGAGGATCAGCTCGGCGAGCGGTTCGCGACGGCGATCTTCATCGTCACGACGCTGTTCGTCCTGATCTCGTTCACGATCGTCACGATCTCGTCGATCAACATCGCCCACAACTTCTTCATGCAGGTCAGCGAGCGGCGCCGGGAGATCGGCGTGCTGCGCGCGGTCGGCGCCACCCGCACCGACGTCAAGCTGATCATCCTCGGCGAGGCCGCGCTGATCGGGGTGATCGGCGGCCTGCTCGGCGTCGGCATCGCGTTCGCCGGCGCGGCCCTGGTCGACTGGGCCTCGGCCACCTACCTGCCGCGGTTCCCGTTCAAGCCGCCCACGTACTTCGACTTCAAGGGCTGGATCATCGCCGGCGGCCTGGGCTTCTCGACGGTGTTCTGCGTGGTCGGCGGGTACCTGCCGGCGCGCAAGGCGGCCAAGCTGCCCCCGGCGCAGGCGCTCGCCGCGCAGTGACGCGCGGCCCGGCGCGCGTAAGCCTGGCGACAGACCCCGGTCCTGCGCCCCGCCGGTCGAGGCGAGATCCGGCCGGCGGACATCGGCAAGGGTTTGGCCGGGTTTTGACCTTTGCCCCGGCAGATCCTTTGGGTTAGGTTCCGACGGGACGGGGCTTCATCCGTGTTGCCGCCGTTGCTGCCCGCGATCGTAGCGATGGAAACGATGTCGTGAAGAAGCCGGTCCCCTTCGGCAAGTACTACCTGCTCGAGCGCATCAACGTCGGCGGCATGGCCGAGGTGTTCCGCGCCAAGTCCTTCGGCGTCGAAGGGTTCGAGCGGCTCGTCGCGGTCAAGCGCATCTTGCCGAACATCGCGGAGGACCGCGACTTCATCAAGATGTTCATCGACGAGGCGAAGATCGCCGTCCAGCTCGGCCACGCGAACATCGCCCAGATCTTCGACCTCGGCGTCGTCGACAACGCCTACTACATCGCGCTCGAGCACGTGCACGGCCGCGACCTGCGCGCGATCTTCGATCGCTGCCGCACCCAGGGCGAGCCGATGTCGATCGCCCAGGCGTGCTTCGTCATCATGAAGGTGTGCGAGGGCCTGGACTACGCGCACAACAAGCGCGACCAGAGCGGCCGCGAGATCGGCCTGGTCCACCGCGACGTCAGCCCGCAGAACGTCCTCGTCTCGTTCGAGGGCGAGGTCAAGCTGATCGACTTCGGCATCGCCAAGGCCGCCGACAAGAGCGCCAAGACCCAGGCCGGCATCCTCAAGGGCAAGTTCGGCTACATGTCGCCGGAGCAGGTCCGCGGCCTGCCGATCGACCGGCGCTCGGACATCTTCTCCACCGGCATCTGCCTGTACGAGATGCTCACGGGCGAGCGGCTGTTCGTCGGCGAGAGCGACTTCTCGACCCTGGAGAAGGTCCGCAACGTCGAGATCCTGCCGCCGTCGACGTACAACCGGAAGATCCCCGACGAGCTCGAGCGCATCGTGCTCAAGGCGCTCGCCAAGGACACCGACGATCGCTACCAGAACGCGATCGACCTGCACGACGAGCTGCAGGCGTTCGTCTACACCGCCAGCGAGTTCTACTCGCGCAAGGACCTCGCGGCGTGGATGAAGCGGACGTTCGCCCGCGAGATCGAAGAGGAGACGGCGAAGCTCGAGAGCTACCGCCAGCTCAAGCCGCCGCCCGAGGTCCCGGCCGCGCCCGCGCGCGCCATGACCACGGGCGAGCGCCGCGCCGCGGCGCCCGCCGGCGCCCGCCGGCCGACCGCCGCGATGGCTGCGGTGCCGCCGCCGGCGCCGGGGCAGGGCGGGATGCCCGTCGCCAAGCCGCCGCCGCCGCCGTCGGCCGCGGGTGGCGGCGGCGCGATGGCCCGCTCGACCCTGAGCATGCCGGCCGTGCCGCCGCCCACCTCCGGGCCGCTGGCTCGCCCCGGGACGCCGTCCGCCCAGATGGCGGCGGTGTCGGCCGCTCAGTTCGATCCGACGCGGACGCCGCCGCCGGTCGCCGCGAGGCACGGTGGGCACGCCGCCGGCGCAGGCGGTGAGGGCGACGGCCTGTCGTGGGACGACGACGAGCTCGAGACCCAGATCTACGACAACCCCGAGGAGGAGGCCGCGGCGCGCGCCGCCAAGCAGGCCGCCAAGCAGGCCGCCCAGTCGGCCTCGACCGCGCTCGGGATGCCGGCGGCCGCGCCCGCCGGCGAGCCGGACCTGTCCTCGCTCGTGACCACCGCCAAGGGGTGGGAGGCGCCCGCGGTCAAGGCGGGCCCACACGCGCCCACCTTGCTCAGCGCGCCGCAGCCGGTCCAGCCCGGTCCTGGTGGCACCTTCCCGCCGCCGCCCTCGGGCCTGGCATCGGGCTCCGGGAACACGCCGTCGCCGTTTGGCGCGGGCGCGCTCCCCGGCGTGCCGCCCGGTGGTGGCGGCGCGGCGCCGGCCGGCGACGATCCGTTCGCGGACTACGTCGGCGGCCCCGCGGCCGGCCGGGTCAAGCGCGAGTCGTCGGTGGCGGGCCGCCTGGTCGACACCGGCGACGCCCCGTTCGACCCGATGGCGTCGTTCGGCGCCGGCATCGCGCCCAAGGGCCAGACGGCGCCCGGCAAGCTCAAGACCTCGACGATCCTCGGCATCGCCGCGGCGATCCTGTTCGTCGGCGGCGTCGCCGCGGTGTGGATCGCCAGCGGCGGCGACTCGCCCAAGACCAAGCCCTCCGGCGGCGAGGTCGCGACCGGCACCGCGGGCGCCGGCACGGCGACCGGAACCGGCGGCACCAGCGCGCAGCTGGGCACCGGCGCGGCGAAGGTGCCGGACGGCATGACCGCCGAGCAGCTCGCCGCGACCGGGTTCGACCTGTTCGTGACGCCGTCGACGGTCGCCGCCTGGCGGCTCGACGGTGAGACCCAGAACGTCCCGCTGCCGGCGCAGTCGCGCGGCATGGCGCCGGGCCGCCACACCGTGGCGATCGACGCGCCGCCGGGGTTCATGAGCGTGTCGCGCGACATCGAGGTGAAGGCCGGCGCGGTCGAGAAGGTGGTCATCGAGCTCACCGCCATCGACATCACCGGCGTGTTCGAGAGCGACCCGCCGGGCGCCAAGGTGACGCTGTCGGTCGGCGGCAAGCGGACCGAGCTCGGCCCGTCGCCGGCGCGCGCCAAGCTCGACCCGGCGCAGCGCTACGAGGTCGCGTTCGAGAAGGACGGCTACGTGGCGATCACCAAGCCGGTGACGATCAGCGGCACGCCCGAGGAGAAGGTGGTCGTGGTGCTCGAGCCGGCGCGCGTGGCGGTGAAGGACCCGGTGAAGGATCCGCGCAAGGACCCGGTCAAGGATCCGGTGAAGGACCCGGTCAAGGATCCGGCGAAGGACCCGGTCAAGGACCCCGTGAAGGACCCGGTCAAGGATCCGGTGAAGGATCCGGTCAAGGACCCGGTCAAGGACCCCGCGCCCAAGGGCGAGGGCGTGCTCAGCCTCGGCGCCAAGCCGCCATGCGACATCTACGTCGACGGCAAGAGCACCGGCCTCAAGACGCCGCAGCGCGAGCTCAAGCTCAGCGCCGGTCGCCACAAGATCACGCTGATGAACAACGAGTACGGCATCAAGGAGTCGTTCACGGTGGAGATCAAGGCGGGCGAGGTGACCAAGGCCGTGAAGGACTTCTCCGATCGCATGACGCCGGGCGGCGAGCCCGCGGCGCCCTGACCGCGCGCCGACGGCGCCCCATTGGCGCCCTGAGACCGGCGACGCAGGCGACGCGCGACCACCTGGGGGGCGCGTGTGATCGCCGGTCGCAGGACCGGCTCGAACCGCGTGGGCGCCGCAACCGGGGGGCGCGCGGAGCGTCACCGGTTCGTGGCGCGGGCGCGCGCGGAGGCCGGAAGGTGACGAAGATCGTCACCGCGGGCGCGCAATGCGTCCCCTGCTGACCGGCAGTCTCCGGCAAGTAGCTGGATCCTGGTGCTCGAGCACGTGGCACACGCGCTGCACTAGGGTCGCTCCGTGAAGAGACAGGGCGGGTTCACGCTGATGGAGATGATGATCGCCGTGGCGATCCTCGGCATCCTGGCGGTGGTCCTGGTCGTGTCCCTGAGCAAGCCGACCGACAAGGCCAAGACGGGCTCCGAGGCGCAGGCGATGCTCGCCGCGTTCCACACGGCCCAGCAGCAGTACGCGGTGGAGAACGGCGTCTACTACTCCACCGGCGCGAGCGAGGACGACATCTACCCCACGACGCCGACCTCCCAGCGCCAGGCGCTCGGGACCCTGCCCGCCGAGTGGCAGACCCTGCGCGTCCGCCCCGCCACCGAGAACGTCTACTGCGGCTACGTCAGCGTGGCCGGCACCGCCGACGACGACATCCCCGCCATCGCCAGCGACACGTTCGGCATGAGCCAGCCCGCGACCAACTGGTACGTGGTCATCGGCAAGTGCGACATCAACGGCGACGGCAGCGTGTTCAGCTACTACTTCTCCTCCAGCGTCGACGCCGCCGTGAAGAAGCACGGCGAAGGCCACTGAGCCGACGCGACGCGACCTGATCCCACGAGGCCGGGCCGAGGTGGCCCTCGCCTGGCACCCAACCTGCGCCCTACGAGGGCCACACACCGTCCGAAGAAGGAGTCATCACCATGCACCGCATCCTCAAGAACAAGCAGCGCGGCTTCACCCTCATCGAGCTCATGATCGTCGTCGCGATCATCGGCATCCTGGCGGCGGTCGCCATCCCGGCCTTCCTCGACTACATGAAGAAGGGCAAGCGGTCGGAGGCCGAGGTGAACCTCGGCGCGATCCAGAAGGGCGCCAAGAGCGGGTTCTTCGAGGACTCGGCGTTCCCGAACCCGGAGGCGCCCGGCGTTGGCGGCTCGTACGCTGGCGTGACCCCCGGGGCCACCTGTTGCGCCCAGACCCCACAGAACCGCTGCACGGTCGACCTCGACCAGTGGCGCTCCGGTGACTCGGCGGCGCCCTACGAGTGGGACCTGCTGCAGTTCTCGGTCGACGAGCAGCACTACTTCCGCTACTCGTACGTGGCCGATGGCAACGGCGACACCTCGGTGTACACGGCTCAGGCGATCGGCGATCTGGACTGCGACGGCGACTTCATGTCGTACGTCGTCGCGGGCTCCGCTCCGGGTGGCGTGCCGACGACGCTGCTGACCAAGCCGGCCCGCGCCGAGTGAACGGCTCCTGACTCCGACCCGGACCACCCGGTCCCGAGCGACGGCCGCCACCCGGCGGCCGTCGCCATTTTCGGCGGGCGGCGCTAGGATGCCGCTGTGCGACGCGAGGTGATCGCTGGCGTATTCGGCGGCGTGTTGCTGCTGGCGAGCGCTCAGGCCATGCGCCGCGCGGTCGCCGCGCAGCGCGACGTCTGGCCCAAGGTCGTCGAGGTGCCGTACGCGCCGTCGCCCGGTGCGGCGCCGTTCGTGACGCTCGGCTACCGCGAGCTCGCGACCGATCTGTTGTGGGTGCGGGTCGTCGGGTACTTCGGCGGCGAGGACGACACCGCCGAGGGCATCCGCGGCCTGGTCGACGCGATGATCGCGCTCGACCCGATGTACGCCCGGTCGTACGAGTGGGGGGCGCGCGCGGTCGAGTGGGCCGAGGGCGGCGCGACCCAGGCCGATCGGCAGTGGGCGGTGGCGATGCTCGAGCGCGGCTACTCGCTTCACCCCACCCGGTGGAAGATCCCGTACCTCGCCGGCCAGATCTACATCCTGGACCTGGAGACCGAGGACCCGGCGCAGAAGTCGGCCTGGCAGGCGCGCGGGGTCGAGCTGATCGATCGCGCCGTGCGTATGCCGGGTGCCATGCAGGGCGGCGCGACGCTGGCCGCCCACGTTCGCAGCCAGCTCGGTCAGCACGAGCGCGCGGTGCGCGATCTCGAGGAGCTGATCAGCTCGACCTCGGACGCCAAGGCGCGCGGCAAGCTGATCGCCAAGCTCGCGGCACTGCGCAACGAGAACGCTCAGGTGCTCGCCGAGGAGTTCGACTTCTACCGGCGGCAGTTCCTCGACGCGCGGCTGCGCGCGCTGCCCGAGGCCGACGACGCCATGTACATCCTCGTCGGCGAGCCGCCCAAGCCCTACATCGACCTCGGGGATCTCGCGGTCGGCGGCGAGCAGCCGAGGGGCCTCGACGAGGAAAACGTGTTCGAGCCGCTCGAGTACTGAGGCCCGTCACCGCGCCGCGCGCTGCCGCCGCGCGTGCGCGAGCGCGGCCTCCGCCGCCGCGCGCAGCTCCGGGGCCGTCGCGGCGCGCTCGAGCTGCGCGATCGCCTCGTCGAGCCGGCCGAGCTCGAGCAGCGTGACGCCGAGGTTGTACGCGTTGGTCAGGTCCGCCGGCTCGAGCCCCGCGGCGCGCTCGAACGCCGCGTGCGCCTCGTCGAGCAGGCGGGCGTCGAGCGCGAGCGAGCCGTGGGCGCGGTGGCAGCTGGCGATGATCGGGCCAACCTGGGCGCCGCGCCGCGCCCAGGCCAGCGCCTCGTCGCGATCGCGCCCGCGCAGCAGCATCGCCAGGTTGCACATCGCGCGCGCCTCGCCGCCCTCGGCGGCGCGGCGCAGGTAGTCGAGCGCGGCCTCGCGCTCACCGCGCCCGTGGTGGTAGAGGCCGAGCCGCAGCAGCAGGCGCGGGTGATCGGGCGCGACCGCGAGGCCGCGCTCGGCGGCCGCGCGCGCGGCCTCGGGCACGCCCGCCTGGTCGAGCGCCGCGGCGTACGAGGCCCACGCCTGCGGATCGCGCGGGCTGGCCGCGACCGCGTCGGCCCACAGCGTGACGCCGTCGCGCCAGCTCGCCTGCGCCGACAGCGACCGCACCGCGGCCATCGTGACGAGGGCGCCGAGCACGACGTAGGCGAGGCGCGCGCGGGTGCGGGTCGCGAGCGCGTCGAGCCCGACCGCGGCGAGCAGCGCGACGCCAAGCACCGGCATCAGCAGGTAGCGATCCGCGACCAGGTTCTGCAGCGACAGCGCGAGGTGGCTCGACGGGAACCACCACACCAGCCACAGCGCGGCGCCGGCGCGGACCAGCGGATGCGGTGCGCGGCGCCGGCGCGGCCACGCCACGACCGCGAGCGCCCCGGCGAGCGCCACGCCGCCGACCGCGAGGTCGAGCGGGGTGGGGCCGTGCGCGCGGATCGGGTAGATCGGCGCGCAGTCGCGCGCCAGCACCGCGAGCTGGACGTTGACGCCGTGGACGCCGAGCACGGTCTCGACCCGCCCGCCGCGCCCGGGCTCGTCGGCCTCGGTGTCGACGACCTGCTGGCGCGACGCGGTGATCAGCACCGGCACGAACGCCAGCGCGCTCGCGAGCCCGATCGCGGCCAGGCCGGTCAGGCTGCGCCGCCACGACGCGCGCGCCGCCGGCGCCCACAGCTCGAGCGCGGCGAGCGCGGCGACGCCGAACACCGCCGGCGCCTTGCTCCACACCGCGAGCACCGCGGCGACCGCCGCGCCCGCGGCCCAGCCGGCCGCGCCGCCGCGGCGGAACCGGGCGTACGCCCAGCCGGACAGCGCGACGAACAGCGCGGCGAGCAGGCCCTTGCGCTCGGCCAGCCACGCCACCGACTCCGCGTGGACCGGGTGCACCGCCCACAGCACGACGGTGAACGCGACCACCCGGCGCGGGAGCCCGAACGCGACGAGCATCGCGGTCAGCGCGACCAGCGTCGCGACGTAGACGAGCAGGTTGGTCAGGTGGTGACCGCCCCACCACGTCCCCCACACCGCGAGGTCGAGCGCCACGGACAGGTCGCGCACCGGCAGGTACTCGGCGCCGAGGACGAACCGGGTCGACGGCGACAGGTCGGTGAAGATGGCGACGACGTCCGCGTCCCGGACGAGCGTGTTGTCGCGGACCAGCCAGGCGTCGTCGTACTGGGTCAGCCCGTAGCCGACGGTCGGGCCGTACAGCACCAGCGCGAGCGCGATCGCCACCAGCGCGCCGAGCACCGCGGGGTCGCGGAGGCGGGAACCCATCCTCGCGACGATAAGCCGGCGCGGCCCGCGCCGGCGGGGCGGGGCGCGATCGCGCCCGATACCGACAATGGTTGACCTCGCCGGGACCGGCGAGGTAGGAAGCGGCTGTGAAAAGTAGAAAGCTCGACTTCGCACTTCTTTGTGGACTGGTCGGCCTGGTCGCGGCGGCGACGCTCACCGGCTGTGGCGGCGACGACGACGGCGGCGACGGCGACGACGACCCGATCGACGCGGCCGCGGCGCCGGACACCGCGGTCCCCCCGGACGCGGCGGACGTGCCGCCGGACGCGCCGGCGCCCGACGCCAGCACGCAGGCGCGGATCTCGGTGACGGTCGAGTACGCCGGCTCGTCCACGGGCTCGCTGATCGTGGCGGCGTTCCCGAGCTTCCCGCCGTCGGGGCCGCCCGCGGCGTTCGCCCAGGACGCGACGCCCGAGTGGCCGCAGGCCGTCGCGCTCGAGGGCCTCGACCCCGGCACGATGTACGCGTTCGCCGTGCTCGACGCGCCGCCGTCGAGCCCGACCCAGCCCGGGCCCGAGGACCGCACCGTCGTCAGCGCGGCGCTGACCCTCGCGGCCGGCGAGACCACCGAGGTCACGCTCACCCTCACCGATCCGCCGAGCGAGTGAGATGCGCGCGCTGATCCGGCTCCTGGGCCTGGGCCTGGGCGTGCTCGCGACCGCGTGCGGCGGCGACGCCGTCGCGCCCGACGCCGAGGTCGCGCGCGACGCCGACGTCTCGGCCGACGCCGCGCTCGCCCCCGACGCCGACACCTCGGCCGACATCGTCGCCGGCGAGCGCGTCGGCCCGATCGCGCTCGGCATGACGTGGGCCGAGGTCCGCGCCGCGGTCGGCGCGCCGCCGGCCGACCCGGTCGTGCTGACCCGGCTGGGCCACGCCGCGTGGCCCGCGCTCGGGCTCGAGGCCGTGCTGACCTCGAGCGACGACGCGACGCTGTCCGACGACGCGCTGGTGATCGGCGTCGGCGCGACGTCGGCCGCCGGCTGGACCGGCGCGGTGCGTCCGGGCGCGGCGCGCGCCGACGTCGTCGCGGCGCTCGGCGCCGACGCCGAGGCCTACGGCGGCCGCGACCACTACCCGGCCGGGATCGTCGTCACGTACAGCGACGCGGGCGTCGCGACCCACGTCGCCGTCGTCGCGCCGTACGCGCTGGCCCCGACGCCGCCGGCGATGCAGCCCGCGGCGACGACCCCGCCCGCGTCGCCGCCGATCGGGCCCGCCGCGCCCGCCGGCGTCGTCGTCGACGGCCGCACGATCCCCGTGATCGACATGCACCTGCACCCCGGCGACTACGGCGCGATGGCGGCGACCGGCAAGGCGTTCATCACCGCCAACCTGCCGCCGCTGTTCCGCCCGTACGCGCCCGAGCTGCTCGACCGGCTCAGCGACCCGTACGCGCCGCACGTCGGCATCGTCGCGCAGACGCGGATGGCCGAGGTCGGCCACGCCGTGCTCTACGCGGTCTACACCCAGGGCACGACCGGCTACATGACGAACGAGGGGCTCGAGCAGCTCCTGGTCGATCCGCGTAACGCCACCGCCGACGGCACGCCGTGGGCGTGGGGCATGGTCTCGGTCGACTTCACCGCGTGGACCGGGCCGGTCGCGGCCGAGCGGCTCGCGGCGATGCGCAGCTTCCTCGCCGAGCGCCCGGATCTGTTCCTCGGGATCAAGCTGGCCCACGCCCACCAGGGCGTCCGGCTCGACGACGCCGACTACCACGGGCTCTACGCGATCGCCGCCGAGCTCGGCGTGCCGGTGCTGCTACACACCGGGTTCTCGCCGTTCCCCGGCACCCAGGACGACCCGGCGTACTACGACCCGGTGAACCTCGAGGCGCTCGTCACCGCCTACGACGGCGCGCACGGCGCCGGCCGCGTCGACTTCGTGCTGTCGCACGTCGGCCAGGGCGACGCGCGGGCCGTCGCGCACGCGCTCGAGCTCGCCGAGGCCCACGACAACGTCTGGCTCGAGCTGTCCGCGCTCGGCCGGCCGGCATCGATCGACGCGAACGGTCAGCCGGTGAGCTCGACCGAGCCGCAGCTGCCGGGCGTGCTCGACCAGCTCCGCGCCCGCGACCTGATCGATCGCGCGATGTTCGCCTCCGACGGGCCGCAGTACTCGGGCGCGGTCCGCAGCTACCTCGGCCGCTCGATCACCGCGATGCAGGACGCCGGCTTCTCGCTCGACGAGATCGAGGCCGTGCTGTCCGGCAACTTCCGCCGGCTCTACCTGGACGAGTAGCCGGCGTGCTCCTCTAGTGCCGTGACCGTCGCATTCTGCTCCGGCACGGCACGTCGCCTCGATCACACGGGGCTCGCCGCCCCGCCCGACGAGCAGAGCTCGTCGGGACCCACCCCGCCCAGACGTCCTCCGACGCGA
>WYBA01000122.1 GCA_011526095.1 Myxococcales bacterium
CGGCCCCCTCGACGTCCCGCCGCCGCCCTCGTCGGAGCAGCCGGCTACGCGCTGAGCGGGTTCCCGTCGTCACACCGCCAAGCTGCCATCACGCTCGGCTCGGCGGAAGGACGGGGTCCGTGCAGCGCGTACAGTCGCGCTGCTCGCCTCGATGATGCTCTTGCCGATCTGGCTCGGCCTGCACGGCCCGCTCGCCTTCGCGCTCGGCCCGCCGCTCGGCATCGCACTGTTCGTCGCGCACTGGCTCACCCGCCACCCCCGCCGCGCGTCGCCCGAGCGCGCCCGCGAGCTCGAGGCCGTGCTGTCCCGCGCCGACGCCGAGCGGCTGCAGGTCCGCGATCGCGTCCGCACGTGAACGGCCACGTGCGGCCGGAGCCAGCCACGGCCGCTCTATGGCGCTCCAGGCGCGAATGCGCTCCGCTACTGCGGGCCGTGAACACGTACAGCCACGAGACGCGCGCGCAGAATCTAGAGGTTCTCTGACTCTGAGGGCAACGAATCAAGAACCGGAACACCAGCATCGATCATCAAGCGCACAACAGCCGCATACGCGTCGTCGTCCTCGATCAGGATCGCCGATAGCGGCCGAAGGCTGACGATCGAATACGGAGCGTCCTCGCGGAGCCTGACCAGGGCATACGCGCCAGGAGTGCTCCACAGGTGGCGCCATCTGCTGACAAGCACAGGACCTCCCCTGCCTCCCTACCACGGGGAGCTGGTTTTCGTGAACGGGCTCGACCTCGACGACGCCCTCGCTCTGCACAACTCGGTCGTCACTCCGGCCCCCGAACCGAGATCCTGAACACCAGCCGGCCGAAGTCCGGTGGCGCCGAGGGTCCGTCGCTGCACCGGAACAACCAGCGGCCGTCTCCTTCGTGCTCTACGAGGAAGCCAGCGTTCCCGGTCCAGGCCTCCTCGATGATGTGCCCATCGCGCCATGGACGCTGGTAGACGTTCCAGACCCTGAGCAGCCCGGCGCGAGACCGATAGGGGTACTCGAGCGTGTCCTCGAACCGGGAGTCTCGCCAGGTCCGCAGGTGCTTCACGCCCTCCCCTCCGGGGAGCTGGATCGTCCCCGACACGACCTTCACGTCGACGCCCTGCGTGGCGTCCGCCGCGCCGTCCAGCAGCTCCAGCTGGAGGCGCCCTCGCCGCGGCACGACGATCTCGAACGCCGTCCACACGACCTGCCCGTTCCACCGCAGGAACCTCGACCGCTGCTCGCGATCGGGCTGCGCCCTGGCGTGTCGGAGCATGGCGGACTGGATGTCGAGCCCGTCGGCCCCGTAGTCGTGGTCAAGGCTCGCGGATGGAACCGGCCACGAGCCCGGTCGCCACGCCGGCAGATTGCGATGCCAGGCGTGCGTGCATCCCTCCGCGCACTTCGTCGTCCGACGTCGGTGGTCGGTGATCGCCAGCGCGCCGAGCACGACGCGGAACGAGGTACCCAGCTCCTCGGCGTGCGCCGCCTCGACCTTGTCGAGGGCGCGCACCCCGTCCTCGCGCAGCAGCCGGATCGCCGTCGAGGTCGCCGGGACCGTCGCCCAGTTGCGGACCGCAGCGGCGTCGCTCGGCACGGCGCCGGCCTGGCTCGCCAGGTAGACGAGCTCTCGCAGGATCTCCCGTTGCTCCACGACGCGGCGCGAGCGAAACCACGTCGAGACGTCGTCGAGATGGATCATGCCCTGCGCCGCCTGATTCGATTCAGCAGCACCCGCTCCGCGTCGGTGACCATGCCGTCGCGTACCGTCTCGCGGTCATTGGCAGGTTCGCAAGGCCCTCGCCACCGCGGCGGCGGATCCTCGAGGACGGCTCGGCCTGAGAGGCGCCGTCGGACGTCGGGCGCAGGGGACGGTCAGAGTCCGTCCCACGCCTGCACCGGGTCCATGCGCTGGAGATGGAACAACGACGACGGCCTGCATGGCCTGGTCGTGGCCCCGGCTCGGCGAGCATCACCATTCCATGTCCGCGATGTAGTCATCGACGGGGCGGCCAGTTCCCAGGACAACCAGGCTCCCATCCTTCTTGCGAACGAGTAGCGGTGCATTGCCGACCAGCGACAACAACGGATCTCGGCTCTCCGCAAATGCCCTCGTGTTGTAGAAGAAGACCCAGCCAGGCTCCTTCTCCGCGACCTCCACGATCACCAGCTCCATCGACAACTCCCGGGACAGCTCGTCCACGTAGCGCCCTGCGACCGCGCGAGCCTCGTCGATCGTCATCGCACTTCCTCCTTGTCGAAGATGGCTTTGCAGCCCGCCACCACCGCGGGAGAGGGGCCTCGATGACGGCTCGACGTGCGAGGCGCCGCCGGACGTCGGGCGCAGGTGACGGTCAGCGTCCGTCCCACGCTTGCGCGGGGTCCAGGGAGATCATTCTCGGCTCGTCTCGCACGCCGGTCATCGATCACTCCTACTCGTAGCTCCGCGCGGCCATCAGCAGGTCCGCGACGATGCGCCATGGAGGCAACGCGTCGTCCTCGCGACTGGCGTCGCCGAAGCCGGGCGAGTCCGCGCACCACGCCGCCATCGTCTCCAGGTAGCTGCCGAGCTCGCTGTTCTCCCAGCGCTGGGGCGCGCGGCGCAGGTCCTCGACGAGCGCCGAGATCAGCCCGACGAGATCTTCGCGGGACGCCACCGCCCGGGCGCGCTCGTCGAGTGACACCACCTCGCTCGCATCCATCGTGAGTCGAGGCGAACATGATGCGGCGCTCCAGCGCAAGGGCAGGATGCGGCAGGAGCTGCACGGGTGCCCCGCCCTCCTCCTCGGCGGTCACAGCACGTGCAGGTCCTCGATGGCGATGACAATCGCGCCAGCCTTCTCGATGACGGCCAACTGCAGGGTCAGGTCGCTGCGGCCCTCCTCGACCGTCCACATCCCGACGTCGATGGCGAAGCCACCCGGCATGGCGTCGAGTGGGTAGACGGAGATCGCCGCGAGCGCCTCGGCCGGCAGCGGCACGAGCGTGCGTCCGTACTCGGCGATCGCTCGGCGGAGATCCTCCACCGTCAGTCGGCCGATGCGACCGTCCGCTGCGAGGGATGCGAGGTCGCCGGACGCGAGGCACTGGACCACCTCGCGGATCGCGTCGACGGATGTGGGGCTCAGCTCATCCATGCCATCCTCCGCGGCGTCTGCGCCGGCGCCGGGCGCGTCACGGGAGCCTCCGATCGAGGACGAAGGCGGTCAGGGACGGCGTTCCGGAGCGGAGGTCCTCGATCACGCTGTACCAGCCGCTGATGTGCTGGTCGCGGCTCGCGTCGAGCGCGGCGGCTGGCGAGCCCTCGGTGGAAGCCACCGGGACGAGGATCCAGTGCCGCACGAGATCCCGCAGCACCTCGAAGCAGCGGAACGCGTAGAGCCTGCCGGTCTTCTGGTGTCTTGCGTAGCCCTCGATCGGGCCGTCGACGTACACCAGCTCCTCGTCCAGGAGCTCGAACGCGTCGGTGATATCCGCCCAGGTCTCGACACTCGACGGCGTCATGGCCTCGATCCCTCCGCGCTCCACGGCCGCGACGCGATCCGCACCACACCATCGAGGCCGTTGAGACGCGATCCCACGGCGCACGGGCCAGAACGCCGCGGTGAGCCCGCGTGCTTCAACTCCACGCCCCGCCCGCTCGCCACGTGCCAGGCGCGGCGGTGCGATGCGCGGCTGCGACCAGCGGCGCCTCGACGAACGCTCGCACGGCGTCGATCGTCTCGACGAGGGTGCCCGCGTCGCGGACGCCGGCCTTCCGGACGAAGCCCGTCCACTGCGTCCGCTTCGTCGGGTCGTCCGCGAACGCCGCCGTGAGCGCGACCGGGGTGGTCGTGGGCAGCGGGGTCTTGCGACGCTCGAAGGTGGCGCTGATCGCACGGACGAGCAGCGCGCCGTCGAAGTCGAAGGTCCGCGACAGCACGGCGACGTCGTAGAAGTCCTTCATGCGGCTGTTGGCCAGGCCGAGCTGCACCATCGCCTCCAGCTTCTCGGCGACGACGGTCTCGCGAGGGTAGGCGCGCAGACGCGGCGCCGGGAAGTCGAGCAGCGGAGGGAACTCGACGACGGTCGCCTCCGGCGTGATCGCATCGCCGAAGCCGACGTCGACCTGGAGACGCACCTGCGCGTTCGTGATGCGGGCGACGAGCTCGACGCGAACGCCGCCGTACACCTGCTCCTCGCGGATGAGGCCGACCGTCATCGACGGGAGATCGAACCTGACGCCGTCATCGGAGACGTCGAGCGCGAGCACCTCGGCGAAGACGTCGCGGACGTGGTCCACGCCCGGATCGCCGGAGCCGAGCAGGTCGAGGTCGCGGGTCGCGCGATGAGGCTTGCCGGTCCAGAGCGTGAAGAGCGCGGCGCCCTTGAGCACGAACCGGGGCGCGTGCGTCGATGACGCGAGCCGGAACAGCAGTCGCTCGTTCGCGTACCGCACGAGGACGAGCTGGAAGTCCTCGCCTCGCTCGCGAGCGAGGCGCAGCAGGCGCGCCCGCACCGACGCTCCGACATCCCTGGGCGGGGTCCTCGTCACGCGAGCGCCTCCAGGTACGGCCGCAGGAACGCGTGGATGCGGTCGGCGCGGGCGGCGTCGACGAGCGCATCGACGCTGCCCTTGCGCTTGCCGAGGTAGTCCTTGAGCGCGGCGATCGCGACCTCGAGGCCGACATGCCGGCGGAAGCGGAAGCAATCGGCGACGGTCTTCGCCGGCCTCGTGAGGCGAACCTTCACGCCGTCGATCACGCGCGTCTCGACCCCGTGCGCCAGCGCCTCACCGCTCGCACGGACGACCTCCAGCGTCGGCGACGTGGCTTTCGGCGTGCGTGCGTGTCGATCGATGAGCACCCACACCGCGCGCGGCGCCTCGGTGGTCATGCCGTGGACCTGCAGTGCGCTGAGGAGGCAGACGACCGCGTGCGGGACGCGCTTGGTGACCTCGGCGAGCGAGCTGAGCTCGGTCACCGGCGCGTCGGCGGCGCGGTAGAGGCCGCGGTCCACCTGTTCGAGCAGGCCCCGATCGCAGAGCCGCTTGAGGTACGCCCGCGGGATGCCGGCGTCATCCAGATCCCGCGCGCGCACCGGCCCCTTCCGGGCAAGCCGGAGGAGCGCGCTGGTCTTGGTGGGCGCGGCAGGCGACATGATACGAACAGGCGTCCCGACAGTCGCGGGACATACGATACGTATCACGCCGCACCGCACGCTTCAACCCGACCGTGGCCGGCAGCGACGCGCGTCGACTCCATGCTGCGCGCCCCTGCGCGCCCCGCTACGCGAACGACGCCATGTACCCGGCGTCCTCGATCTCCAGCGCGGCGGCGGTCGGGCGCAGCGGGCCGAAGGTGTCCATCATCACCGCGAGCTCGTCGGTGCGGGTCGTGCCGATCGACTTCTCGTAGCTGCCCGGGTGCGGGCCGTGCGGGATGCCGGCGGGGTGGAGCGAGATCGAGCCGGGGCCGACGCCCTTGCGCGAGGTGAAGTTGCCGTCGCAGTAGAACAGGATCTCGTCGCAGTCGGGCGAGCTGTGCGGGTACGGGCACGGGATCGCCTCGGGGTGGAAGTCGACGAGGCGCGGGACGAAGCTGCAGACCAGCGCGCCGCGCGCGCCGAACGTGCCGTGCCAGGTCGGCGGCAGGTGCACCAGCCCGACGCGCGGCTGGAACGCGAGGATCGGGAACGCCCACGGGTAGACCGTCCCGTCCCACCCGACGACGTCGAGCGGCGAGCTCGGCAGCGCGAAGCCGTGCCAGGCGCCGCCGCGCTTGACGACGAGGCGGCGGATGCCCTCGTCCATCGGCGCGCCGAGCACGGGCCGCTTGAAGTCGCGGTGGCAGTACGGCGCGTCCATGCGGAGCTGGCCGGCGGGGTTGCGCCACTGCTTGAGCAGGTGGACGTCGTGCAGCTCCATCCAGAACCAGCTCTGCGCGCGGCCGGCGTCGGGGATGAGCCGGTAGACGAGCGAGGCGGGCAGGCACACGTAGTCGCCCTGCTCGAACCGCAGATCGCCCAGCACGCTGCGCACGACGCCGCCGCCCTCGTGGACGTAGATCAGCTCGTCGCCGTCAGCGTTGGCGACGTAGACCGGGTCCTCGGCCGTCGGGTGCGCGACGCCGACCGCGACGTCGGCGTTGCACAGGAGGGCCACGCGCGCGTCGACCGGGGCGCCGCCGCGCCGCGCCATCGCCTGGGTCTTGAAGTGGCGCTTGGCGAGCGGCTGCGGCGCCGCGACGGGCACCGCGGGCGTCCAGCCGTGCTCGGCCGGCGCCGGCTGGTGGGTCTGCGGCCGCTCGCGGTGGTAGCAGATCGTGTACGGGCCGTCGAAGCCGTCGCGGGTGAAGCACTCCTCGTAGCGCAGCGCGCCGCCGGGGTCCCGCAGCGCGATGTGGTGCTTGCGCGGCAGCTCGCCCTGGGCGACGCGGTCGAGCATCAGACCAGCCCCTGCTTGCGCTGCTCGCGCTCGATGCTCTCGAACAGCGCGCGGAAGTTGCCGGCGCCGAAGCCGCGGTCGCCCTTGCGCTGGATGATCTCGTAGAAGAACGGGCCCGCGCTCGGGTCGCCGTACAGGCCCGCCGCCTCCTTGAGGAAGATCTGCAGCATGTAGGCGTGGTCGTGGTCGCCGTCGACGAGGATCTCGAGGTCGCGCAGCACGGCGAGGTCCTCGTCGATCTGCTTGATGCCGGACTGCTCGATCCGCTCGGGCAGGACGTCGTAGTAGCTGCCGGGTGTCGGCATGAACGTCACCTTGCGCGCGCGCAGGCCGCGCACCGCCGAGATGATGTCGCCGACCGTCATCGCGACGTGCTGGACGCCGTCGCCGCGCAGCTCCTCGTTGAAGATGTTGATCTGCGACGCCTTGAAGAACGGGCGCGCCGGCTCGTTGTTGGCGAACTTCACGCCCGACGCCGGGTCCCACATCACGATCGACTTGAGGCCCGAGCCGGTCTTCTTGGTCTTGTCGACGTCGATCGTGTGGAACTCGACGTGCCACATCTGCTCGAAGCCCATGACGTGCTCGAGCCAGAGCAGCATCGGCTTCATCGTCTGGAAGTTCGAGGTGACGTGGTCGATGTCGGCGAACCCGAACTGGTTGGTGCCGGCGGTGTCGCCGACGCGCTCGGCGCCCGGGTAGTAGCCGGTGAACCCGCCGTGCTGGCGGAACCGGAACGTCGTGTCTCCGAACGGCGTCGTGATCGAGAACTGGCGCATCGTGCCGCCGTCGTCCTGGAACGTCTGGATCTCGTCGATCGCGGTGCCGCCGCGCTCCTCGAGCAGGCGGAACGTCTTGTCGATGTCCTCGACCTCGAACACCAGCGTGCCGACGCCGTCGGGGTGCTTGGCGAGGAACCGCGCGGCGCGGCCGCCGCCGCCGATCGGCGAGCTGCACACGACGCGGACGTTGCCGGCCTCGAACACGGCGGAGCGCTGGCGGCCGGCGGCGTCGAGCGCCGGGGTCGAGCGCCAGGTCTCGGCGAAGTCGAGCATCCCGCAGTAGAACCGGCGGCTGCGCGCGAGATCGTGGACGTAGTAGTGGATGCCTTCGATGCGCTTGATGCCGAGTGACTCGAGCTTGGCCATACGTCCTCTTCAGGTGTTCGCGTCGGGCTGGCGATCGGGGTGGGCGGCGGCGAACGCGGGGAGCGCCTCGCACGCGGCGGCGACGCGGGTGAGCGTCGGGAACGGGTCGAGCGGCACGCCGAAGCGGTGCGCCGAGTAGAGCTGCGGCACGAGGCAGCAGTCGGCGAGCGTGGGCGCGTCGCCGACGGAGTAGCGGCCGGCGAGCGGCGCGGTCATCGCCTCGAGCGCGACCAGGCCGTCGTGCATGAACGTGCGGATCCACGCCTTGTCGTCGACGCCGAGCTCGACGAGGCGCCTGGTGGTCGAGAGGTTCTGCAGCGGCTGGATGCCGGCGTTGACGACCTCGGCGAGGGCGCGGCAGCGGGCGCGCAGGTACGGATCGCGCGGGAGCACGGCCGGCTCGGGCCAGCGGTCTTCCAGGTACTCGATGATCGGCAGCGACTGGGTGAGGACGCGGGTCGCGCCGTCGTCCTCGGTGATCACCAGCGCGGGGACCTGGCCGAGCGGGTTGAGCAGGCGGTGCGCGGCCGCTCGCTGCTGGCCGCCGTCCTTGAGCAGGTGGACGGCGACGTAGTCGGCGGTGAGGCCCTTGAGCCCGAGGGCAATGCGGACGCGGTAGCTGGCGGAGCTGCGCCAGTAGTTGTGGAGGGTGAGCTTCACGCGGCGGTCCCGGGCGCGACGACGCGCTGGCGGATCGTGCCGAACGGCGAGCGGCCGTCGGGGAGCACGGCGTCGATCTCGATCGTGTCGCCGACGGCCATGAACGGCGTCTTCGCCGCGCCCTCGTCGATGATCTCGATCATCCGGCGCTCGGCGAGGCAGGAGATGCCGCGGGCGCGGTCCTCGTTGGACACCGTGCCGCTGCCGAGGATCGTGCCGGCGCCGAACCGGCGCGTCTTGGAGATGTGCTGGATCAGGTCGGCGAACGAGAAGTGCATCTCGGGGCCGGAGTCGCAGTCGCCGACGACGGCGCCGTTGTGGATCGAGCGGACGCGGGCGTGCAGGCGTCCGTCGCGCCACGCGTCGCCGAGCTCGTCGGGCGTGACCGCGAACGGCGAGAACGCGGTGGCCGGCTTGCTCTGGAAGAAGCCGAAGCCCTTGGCCAGCTCGTCGGGGATGAGGTTGCGCAGCGTGACGTCGTTGGCGAGCAGGACGAGGCGGACGTGGTCGAGCGCGCGGTCGGCGCGGGTGCCGACGGGCGTGTCGCCGAGGATGACGCAGACCTCGGACTCGAAGTCGCAGCCCCACGCCGGGTCGTGCAGGACGATGTCGTCGCACGGGCCGAGCAGGTCGCTCGAGCCGCCCTGGTAGACGAGCGGATCGGTGCGGAGCGTGGCGGGCGGCTCGGCCTTGCGCGCCTTGCGGACGAGGAGGACGTGGTTGAGGTAGGCCGAGCCGTCGACCCACTCGGCGGCGCGCGGCAGCGGCGCGGCGAGGCGCGCGGGGTCGACGGGGACGCCGTCGATGCGGCCGGCGTCGAGCGCGTCGGACACGGCGCGGAGCACGGGCGCGGCGATGTCCCACTCGTCGAGCGCGCGCTGCAGGGTCGGCCAGGCGGCGCCGGCGGGCGAGGCCGCGGCGCCGTCGCGGCGCACCACCATCAGTCGGCCGTCGCGGGTTCCGTCTCGGAGGGTGGCGAGCTTCATGGCGCGCGCACCTTAGTCCCGCGCGCGGGCGGGGGTCAATGAGGGGGAGTCAGGGGGGAGGGTGAGCGTGCCGCGCCCGACGACGACGGCGTGGCCGGCGAGGTCGACGCGGTCGCCGAGGAGGGTGCAGTCGAGCTCGCCGCCGCGGCGGCTGACCTGGCGGGCGCGCAGGCGGGTCTTGCCGAGGCGCTCGGCCCACAGCGGGGTGAGCGTGCAGTGGGCGGAGCCGGTGACCGGGTCCTCGGGGACGCCCTGGGCAGGGACGAAGAAGCGGGAGACGAAGTCGACGTCGGCGTCGGGGGCGGTGGGCGAGGTCGGCGCGGTGGCGATGGCGCCGTGGACCTCGATCGCGGCGAGGGCGCGCATGTCCGGGGTGAGCGCGCGGACGTCGGCCGGGGAGTCGTAGATGGCGACGAGGTCACGCGAGCGGAGGACCTCGCGCGGCGGGCGGCCGAGGGCGGCGGCGAGGGCGGCGGCGAGCGTCGCCTCGGCGGCGGTGAGCGGGCGCGGCGGGCGCGACGGGAAGTCGAGGACGAGGCGCCCGTCGTCGGCGACGCGCACGCCCAGGATGCCGCTGTGCGAGGTGAAGCGGAGCGTGGCGCGTGGGAAGGCGAGCTCGCGGGTGAGCACGGCGGCGGTGGCGAGGGTGGCGTGGCCGCAGAGGTCGACCTCGACCAGCGGCGTGAACCAGCGGAGGTGGAAGTCGGCCGTGGGCGTGGCGTCGGGTGGCGCGGGGGTGAAGAACGCGGTCTCCGAGAGGTTGAGCTCGGCGGCGATGGCCTGGAGCGTGGCGTCGGGGAGCCAGGCGTCGAGGGGGACGACCGCGGCGGGGTTGCCGGCGAACGGGCGCGAGGTGAAGGCGTCGACGTGGAAGGTGCGCAGGTGCATGGGGTGGTGCTCGGGGGCTCGGGGTGACTGTCAGCGTCCTTCGACACGGGCCTCGCTGGCGCTCGGCCCTGCTCAGGACGAGCGGGGGCTTGGGATCCGTCTCGGTCTCTTCCTTCTCCTCTGCTCTCCGTCTCCGTCTCCGTCTTCGTCTCCGTCTCCGTCTCCGTCTCCGTCTCCGTCCCCGTCCCCGTCTCCGTCTCCGTCTCCGTCTCCGCCTCCGTCTCCGTCTCCGCCTCCGTCTCCGTCTTCGTCTCCGTCTCCGTCTCTGTCTCCGTCTCCGCCTCCGTCTCCGTCTCCGCCTCCGTCTCCGTCTCCGCCTCCGTCTCCGTCTCCGTCTCCGTCTCCGCCTCCGTCTCCGTCTCCGCCTC
>WYBA01000012.1 GCA_011526095.1 Myxococcales bacterium
GCTCGCCGCGGCGCGCGCGCTCGCCGCCTGCCGCGGCGGCCTGCTCGTCACCACGGTCGCGCTCGGCGGCGAGCGCACCGGGCTCGACGCCGCGCGCGGGCTGGCGCGGATCGTGGCGCCCGGCGGCGAGCCGGCGCGCGCGCTCGCCGCGGCGCTCGCCGCCCGCGCGATCCCGCTCGAGGAGGTCGCCGCGGCGCTCGAGGCCGAGGCGGCGCTCGCCGCCGCCTCGCTCGCCGCCCAGGCCCACGAGCCGCGCGCGCTCGCCGAGGCGATCCTCCGCGGCGCGCGCGTCCGGCGCGCGCTCGCCGAGCCGCTGCCCGAGGTCACGCGCGTCGATCTCGCCGCCGCGCCGGCGCCCGCCGCGGTCGAGGCGCTCGCGGGGCTGATCGCGCGTCACCCCGCGGCCGTGGCGCTCGACGCCACGCGCGCCTCGATCCACGACGGCCTCGCCGGGATGGCCGACGCGGTCCGCCGCTACGGCGGCGACGCGCCGCCGCTGGGGCACGCCTCCGACGGCCGGCTCGTCGATCTGCTCGAGGAGCTCGGCGTCGCCGCGGTCGTGCTGCGCGACCCCGAGTCGCTGCGCGCGCCCGTGCCCGCCGCGGTCGCGCGCGCGTTCCTCGCCGTCGACAACCCGCTCGGCCGCCACGTCGCGGTCGAGGCGCTCGCCGCCGCCGCCGCCGCCGTCCCGCACGCGCTGGATGCGCTCCGCCGCAACGGCGAGGCGCGCGCGGACCTGCTAGCGTCAGTGGGCCCATGAACGACTGGCCGTTCGACGAGCGCGAGGACGTCTCCGTCTACACCAGCCCGACGATCGTCGCGGGCGACGCGTGGATCGGGCACGTCGTCCACGACGCCAGCGACGGGTCGTGGCGGTTCCACCCGCCCCAGGCGACCACGGACCGCCCCGCCGACGCGATCGTCGTCACGCTGCGCGAGCTGTGGCAGCTCGATCCGAGCATCGGCGACCTCGCCGACATGCCGCTGGGCTGGGCCGCGACCCGGCGCAGCCCCGCCGCGGCGTGGGAGATCGAGCCGCTCGAGGGCGCCGAGCGCTGGTAGCCGGCGCGCCGCGTCACTCGACCGGGACGACGCGCTCGGTCCACTGCGCGATGTGGTTCGAGCTCTCGAGGTCCTGGAACGGCAGGCGGAACGCGGGCGCGGTGGCGTCCTGGCCCGCGGCGGCGCGGGTCGGGAAGAACGGCGTCATCCACACCTGCGGCCGGTTCGCGCCGACCAGGCGCACGCCGAAGTTGCGCTTGGTCGAGAACGTCAGCCAGTAGATCGGCTCGATCGCTTCGTCGGGCCCGTAGCTGCCCTCGAACGGCGCCCACCGCGCCCACGAGTTGGTCAGGCCGGCGCCGATGTTCGCGGCGTCGAGCTTGATCGGGCCGACCGTGCCGTCGGCCCGCATCACCCACAGCTCCGCCGAGCCGTCGTCGTAGGCGTCCTCGGTCGAGCGGTTGAACAGCACCCACTCGCCGTCGGGCGAGAACGACGGGTAGTAGTTGTTCTCGGCCGACGACAACAGCGGCGTCTCGGCCCCGAACGTCGTGCCGTCGAACGTCGTCGTCACCAGCGCGCCGCCGGTGAACGCCCAGTCCGATCCCGGGCCCGACGGGCGGACGTAGACCAGCCGCGTGCCGTCGGGCGAGAAGTCCGGGTGGGTGGCGTAGCCGCTGGTCGGCACCGTCGTGATCGCCGCCGCCGTCGCCGGATCGCGCAGCGTCAGCCCGCCGTTGAACGACGTCAGCAGCGCGCCGCCGTCGGGCGTGAACGTCGCGAAGTTCCAGTAGTACTGGTCCGCCGCCCACGCCGGCGTGCGGGTCGCGACGTCGACCACGGTCGCGGACTGGTTCCCGCCGTCGTAGGTCAGCGCCATCTTCGTGCCGTCGCGCGACAGCACGTGGCAGGCGACGCACCGGCCGGCCTCGACGTTGGTGTAGAACGGCTCCGCTTCCTCGCCGGCGCGCGACATGTCGTGGCGGAAGATCCCGGTCGGGCCGCCCTCCGCGCTCGCCGCCGCCCAGTAGTAGATGCCGCCCTGGATCTCCTCGCGCGCGGTGTGGACCTGGATGTCGGCGCGGCTCGACGTCGTCGGCGACGCCTGGGTCAGGCCGCGCACCGTCACGGTGAGCGTCGCGCCGACCTCGGACCGCGCGACCGTCGTCCACTCCGACTCGAGCAGCGCCAGCCACGCGCCGGCCGCGGCCGCCGTGGCGACGTAGACGCGGACGTCGGCGTAGTAGGTCTTGACGCTGATCTCGAACAGGTCGCTGCCGGAGGCGTCGGTCCAGTGGACGTCGAAGTCGCCCAGGTTCGGCGGCACGATCGTGTTGTGGCTGGGGTAGACGATCGTCGCGACGCGACCCGGGTCGTCGGTCGCGGCGTCGAACAGGTCGGCCGCGCCGGCCGGCGCCGGCTCGACCACGCGCACATCCTCGCGGAACACCTCGACCGTGGCGGTGCCTGCGAGACCTTCGTAAGTCGCGGTCACCCTCGCGCGGCCCGCGCCGCTCGCGGTGAGGGTCGACCCGCCGCTGAAGTAGCCGACGGAGGTCAGGTCGACCGCGAACGTCGCGTCCGCGGTGACGTCGACCTCGGTGCCGTCGGTGTGGCGCAGCACCGCGGTGTACGGCTGCTCGACCGCCGCGCCGTTGATCACGGTGAGGGTGGCCGTCGCCGGCGACACGACGATCGTGTCGCCGGGCTGCGGCTGATCGTCGTCATCGCCGTCGCCGTTGCCGCCGCACGCGGCGGCGGCGCCGAGGGCGAGGATCACGGCGAGGGAGGTCAGGACGCTCGAGGCGGGGCGCGTGCACATGACAGGCTCCAGGAGGCAGGTGACCGGGAGTGCAATCGTACGCGCGGCCGCCTCGTCACGAACAGCCTCGATTCGCAAGTCACACGATGTTCGCGGGCCGACGCGGTCCGTCGGTGAGGTGGCGAACGCGCGCGCGCGTGGGGGTCGGGAGCCGGGGGTGGCAAGCCAGGGCCCGCGACCCTGGGCGCTCCCGACCACACGCGCCCTCGCTTTCGGTGAGGGTCGCGTATGCTGGGGGCTGGTGAAGGAAGCCGTGGCACCTTCCGCCAGCGACCGGTTCGAGCTTCGGGGGCAGCTCGGCACGGGCGGCAACGGCGTGGTCTATCGCGTGCTCGACCGCGTCCGCGGCGCCGAGGTCGCGCTCAAGACGCTGCGCACCGCCGGTGGCCGGGAGCTGTACCGCTTCAAGCGCGAGTTCCGGGCGCTGGCGGACCTGTCGCACCCGAGCCTGGTCACGCTGCACGAGCTCTACACCGTCGGCGACGAGTGGATGTTCACGATGGAGCTGGTCGACGGCGTGGGGTTCCACGAGTGGGTGCGCCCGCTGTCGCCGGCCGCGCTCGCCGCGCGCGCCGTCCCACCGGGCGCCGCCAACGGGCACGACGACACCGCGCCGGCGCGGCGCAACAGCGTCAGCCAGCTCCAGCTCGGCCCGCTCGACGAGGCGCGCCTGCGCGACGCGCTGTACCAGCTCGTCGACGGGCTCACCGCGCTGCACGGCGCCGGCAAGCTCCACCGCGACGTCAAGCCGTCGAACGTGCTGGTCGAGCGCTCCGGGCGGCTGGTGCTGCTCGACTTCGGCCTCGTCGCCGACGTCGACTCGTTCCACGTCGATCGCACCCACGAGCGCGCCGCGGTCGGGACGCCCGCGTACATGTCCCCCGAGCAGGCCGCGGACCGGCCGCTCACCGACGCGTCGGACTGGTACGCCGTCGGCGTGATGCTGTACGAGGCGCTGACCGCGCGGCGCCCGTTCGACGGCAGCGCCGACACGATGCTGACGCGCAAGCAGACCGAGGACCCACGGCCGCCGGCCGAGGTCGCGCCGGGCGCGCCGCCGGATCTCGCCGCGCTGTGCATGCGCCTGCTCGCCCGCGACCCGCGGTCGCGGCCGTCGGGGCGCGAGTGCCTCGCCGCGCTCGGCCGCGCGCCGTCGGCGGCGACGGCGCGGGTCGTGGCGCAGGCCGCGCGCGGGCCGTTCGTCGGGCGCGCCGCGGAGCTCGGCGCGCTGCGCCGCGCCGCCGAGGACGCGCGCGACCGCTGCGTGCTCGCGCTGGTCACCGGCCCGTCGGGGATGGGCAAGAGCGCGCTGGTGCGCGCGTTCCTCGACGAGGCGTCGGTCGACGGCGAGACGATGATCCTCGAGGGGCGCTGCTACGAGCGCGAGGCGGTGCCGTTCAAGGCGCTGGACGGCGTGATCGACGGCCTGACCGCGCACCTGGTGCGGATGTCGCGGCGCGAGCTCGAGGCCCTCGTCCCGCGCGACCTCGCCGCGCTGATCCGGCTGTTCCCGGTGATCAAGCGCGTGGCGGGGCTGACCGGCGCCGGGGTGCGGGCCCCGCTGCCGACCGACGTGATCGAGCTGCGTCGCCGCGCGTTCGGCGCGCTCAAGGAGCTGCTCGCCGGGATCGCGGCGCACCGCCCGATCGTCATCGCGATCGACGATCTGCAGTGGGGGGACGCCGACTCGGCCTCGGCGCTCGCCGGGCTGCTCCAGGGCCACGACGCGCCGCCGGTGCTCGTCATCGCCAGCCACCGCGACGGCGCGGGGGATGATGGCGACGCGGCGCGGGCGGGCCTCGACCGGCTGCTCGGGCTCGACGCCGACGTGCGCCGGGTCGTCGTCGGCGAGCTGCCGGCGCCCGACGCGCGCGCGCTGTGGACGGCGCTCGGCGGCGGCCACGACGACGCCGCCGTCGACGACGCCGCGGGCAACCCGCTGCTGCTCGCCGAGATCGCCCGCGCGCGCGCCTCCGGCGGGGCGCAGGTCAAGACCGTCGACGACGCGGTGCGCGCGCGGCTCGCGCGCCTCGACGACGACGCCCGCGCGCTGATGCGCGTGATCGCGGTCGCGGCGCGGCCGCTCGCCGCGCCGGTGCTCGCGACCGCCGCCGGGCTGCTCGACGGCGACGACGCCGTCGGCGCGCTGCGCGGCGACCGCATGATCCGCCTGCGCGGCGACACCGATCACCCGGTGGTCGAGCCGTTCCACGACCGGATCCGCGAGTCGGTGCTCGCCGACCTGCACCCCGACGAGCTGCGCGTCACCCACGCGGCGATCGCGCGCGCGCTCGCCGCCGAGGACACCGGCGACCGCGAGCTGCTGGTCACCCACTGGATGGGGGCCGGCGAGGGCGGCCGCGCCAGCCAGTACGCCGCGCGCGCCGCGCGCGACGCCGAGGAGCGCCTCGCGTTCCACCGCGCCGCCGATCTCTACGCGCTGGCGCTGCTGCACGGCGACATGGAGCCCGCGCTGCGCGTCACCCTCACCGCGCGCCGGGCCGAGACGCTGGTCGCGGCCGGGCGCCTGATCGAGGCCGCGGTGGAGTTCCGCGCCGCGTCGTCGCTCGCCGTCGGGCGCGAGCGCCAGACGCTGCAGCGCAAGAGCGTCGAGCAGCTGCTGCGCGCGGGGCACCTCGAGCGCGGGCTCGCCGCCGCCTCGCAGCTGCTCGAGACCGTCGGCTACGCGCTGCCGACGAGCTGGCGGCGCACGGTCATGGCGCTGCTGTGGGAGCGCGCGCGGATCCGGCTGCGCGGGCTCGACTGGACCGAGCGCCCCGCGGCCGACGTCCCGGCGGAGGTGCTCGACCGGCTCGACGTGCTGTGGTCGGTGTCGAGCGGGTTCACGTTCGTCAACCCGGTGCTCGGACGGGTGCTGCAGGCGCGCCTGCTGCGCGAGGCGCTCGACGCGGGCGAGCCGCGCCGCGCGTGCATGGCGCTCAGCCTCGAGCTCGGCTACGTGTCGATGCCGGGCGAGCCGGCGCGCGAGCGCGCCGAGGAGCTGTTCGCGCGGGGGCGCGCGCTGGCGCGACGGCTCGGCCAGCCCGACCTCGAGGGCATCATCGAGGCCGCCGGCGGCCTGGCGTCGTACCTCGCCGGGCGGTTCCGCGAGGCGGCGGACCGGCTGCACGCCGGCGAGCTGACGCTGCGCGACCACGCCGCCGAGGCGCGGTGGCAGCTCGACCTCGCCCAGATCTTCCGCGTCGCCAACCTGTGGCACCTCGGCGAGCTGCGCGAGCTGGCGCGCGTCCAGCCGCGCTACCTGCGCGAGGCCGAGGACACCGGCAACGCGTACCTGCAGCGTGGGATGCGCGGGTGGCGCAGCAACGTCGCGTGGCTGGTGCGCGGCGATCCCGCCGAGGCGCGCGCGCAGGCGGCGCGCGCCCGGCCCGGCCGCGGCAAGGGCGAGCCGTTCCACCTGCAGCACTACTACGACGTCGTGGCGAACACCCAGATCGACCTCTACGAGCGCGACGGCGACGCCGCGCTGGCGCGGATCGACGCGTGCTGGGCCGAGCTCGACGGCTCGCGGCTGCGCCGGATCCAGATGGTCGACATCGAGGCGAACTGGCTGCGCGGCGCGGCGGCGGTCGCGGCGGCGCGCCACGACCGCGCGCGCCTCGACCTCGCGACGCGGTGCGCGCTGGCGCTGGAGCGGCACGACGCGCCGTCGGCCCGCGTGCTCGCGGCGCAGCTGCGCGGCGCGATCGCCGCGCGCGCAGGGCCTCGATCGCGAGCGCCGAGGTGTGCCAGATGGCGGCGCACCACGCCGCGGCCCGGCTGCGGCTCGGCCACGTCCTCGGCGGCGCCGAGGGGCGCGGGCTGATCGACGGCGCCACGGGGTGGCTCGCCGACGAAGGCGTCGCGGATCCGGTGCGCGTCGCGGGCATGCTGAGCCCGGGCGTCGGCGAGGTGGCGTAGACTGCGACCGCCATGGCCGACGAACTCGCCGACCGGATGATCGACCTCGAGGTGAAGCTCGCCTATCAGGACCGCCTGATCCGCGAGCTCGACGCCGTCGTGCGCGAGCTGGGGCTGCGCCTCGACGCGACCGAGCGCGAGCTCAAGGAGCTCAAGCAGGGCGTCGCGCCGCCGGCGGTCGGGCCCGCCGACGAGCCGCCGCCGCACTACTGAGCGACGGGATCCACGCGGCCGACGACCTCGATCGGCGAGATCGGGAACACCCGCCGGCGGCCCGGCTCGTCGTAGCGCACCGGCACGACGTTCCCCGGGTCGAGCTTGGGGATCGACTCGTCGCGCAGGAGCAGCACCTCCTCGTCGAGGAACGGCGCGCCGCCCGCCGCGGGCTCGACCGAGAACGCGACCACCACGATCGACCCGCCGCGGACGAACGTCGGCCGGACGACCACGCGCTTGACGACGCGCGCGCGACCGCGCGCGCCGAGCCGGCTGATCCACGACGACCGCGCCTTGGGCAGGAACGCGACGACGACGCGCGTCGCGAGGAAGGCGGCGGGCAGCGCGATCAGCCAGCCCCACCACGCGCCGCCCTCGCCGAGCAGCGCGCCCCACGCGGCGGCGCCGCCGAGCGCGGCGATCAGCACGCCGTACAGCGCGAACCCGAACGCGTTGAGCGGCATGTGGCGGACCATCTGGCCGATCGCCGGCCACATCAGCTGGTCGACCGCGGCGGTCGCCTCGGCCGGCGCGAGCCCGGCGACGCGGCCGTAGTGCGCGATCGCCTCGGCGCGCTTGCCGTCGAGGACGAGCTGCTTGACCCGGTCGACCTCGGCGGGCGGGACGTCTGCCCGGCGCGTCACCGCGGGCGCGGCGTCGCCGGAGCCCGCGCCGGGCGCGGGCGTGACCTGCAGGCTCGCGTCGCAGTACCCGCACAGCGCGTGGCGCTGCCCGTCGGCGAGCGCGAGCGGCGCGGCGCAGTGCGGACAGCTCGCGCGGGCGATGATCATGGGGCGAGGATACGCGGGCGGGGGCCGGTGCCCTAGCGAACCGGATCGTAGTCGAGCAGCGCGTAGGTCCGGACATCGTCCGCGGTGTCGAGCTGCCCGTCGCTGCCGACGTCGAAGGTCAGCGTCTGCGTGCGGCGGTGCGCGGCGTCGTAGTCGTAGTCGTAGTACTGCGTCGCGACGTCGTCGCTGGTGAGCCAGGTCTGGTCGGGCCCCGGATCGGTGAACCGGCGGACGCGGGTCACCAGCCCGGCGTCGTCGAGCGTGTAGAGCTGGTGCTGCTGGATCGCGCCACTTCCGTCGAGCGAGCGCCAGGCGATGTAGTTGCCCGCGGCGTCCAGCGTGCTGACGCTGCGGTAGCCGATCACGTCGTCGCCGGTGAGCCAGGTGGCGTCCGCGCCGGGCCCGCTGTAGTTGATCTGCTCGATCGTCGTCGCGCTGGGGTAGCTCGTGTCGTTGACGAACGACGGCACGTCGTCCGCGGTGTACGGCTCGCGGTCGGGGCCGAGGCCGGTGTACGAGATCAGCCGGACGATCCGGTCCTGGTCGTCATACGTGAGCGACTGCCAGTACGCGAGCGTGTCATCCGCGGTGCGCCACTGATCGTCGGGGCCCGGGCCGTTGTACTGGCGCACGCGGTGCTGGCCCGCGTCGCCATACTCGTAGGCCGAGTAGCCACCGATCGTGTCGTCGGCGGTCAGCCAGACCTCGTCCGGGCCGGTGCCGGTGTGGTTGACCGAGCCGGTGTAGCTGCCGTCGGCCTGGTAGCTGTAGTCGTACCAGTAGCTGATCGCGTCGTCGGCGGTGTCGACCACGCCGTCGCTTCCCGCGGCGTAGTAGACCCACTGGTCGAAGAACCCCTCGGCGTCGAGGACTCCGTCGGCGCGCGAGGTCGCGCGACCGTCGGCGTAGCCGCGCCCGCGCTGGTACTGGTTGATGTACGTGCGGAACCGGAACGTCGGGACGTCCACGGCGTCGCCGCCGGCGGTGACGCCGGTCGTCTCGACGCGGTACTGGGTCTGGTAGTAGAGCGGGCGGGCGAGCTGGAGCGTGGCCGTGCGGGTCGTCGCGTCCCACGTCACGTCGGCGACCGGGACCCGCCGGCGCGACGATCGCTCGTAGACCGCGACGGCGCCGTCGAGCGAGGCCTCGTCGACGGCGCCGGTGAACGTGAGCGTCAGCTCGGTGAGGACGTCGACGCCGACGGCGTCGGCCGCCGGGCCGGTGGACTCGAGCGCGACCGCGGCGGTCGCCGCATCGGGGCCGGAGTCGTCATCGCCGGCGTCGGAGAACGGGGCCACCTCGCCGCACGCGGGCGTGGCGGCCCCGAGCAGCATCGCGAACAGGGCGCGTCGCATCATGGCAGGTGGAGCGCGCCGGACCGGGGTGTGACCCTGGGCCGCGCCCCGGCGGGTGGTAGCTCCGGGCGTTGTCCCGGCGTGCGCACGCGCGTCACATCGCTCGCGGTCGTCCTCGCGGTCGCGGTCGGTCGCGGTCGCGGCGAGCGCGCCGGCGCGCGCCGGCGGCGGACCGGTGGACGAGGACGCGCCGGTGACCGCCCCGGAGATCGAGCCGTCGGCCGACGTACCCGCACGGAGGGCGGCGTCCCTTGCGCGGTGGGCGTCCGTCTCCGTCCCCGTCTCTTTCTCCGCCTCACCCCGCCGTCTCGACCAGCTCCACGAACGCGCGCGCGGCGCGCGACACCGCGCCCGACGCGGGCGTGATCACGCCGAGCCGGCGCGGCGGGCCCAGGCCGGTCACCGGCAGGGCGACCAGCTCGCCGGCGCGCACCTCGGCGACGACGGCGACCTCGGGGACGATCGCGACGCCGAATCCCAGGCCGACGAGCCGCTTGATCACCTCGATCGAGCTCATCTCCATCGCGATCCGCGGCGTGAGCTTCGCGGCGGCGAGCGCGGCATCCACGTGGGCGCGGGCCGCCGTCGAGCGGTCGAGCACGACCAGCGGGTGCGCGGCCACATCCCCGAGCGCGACCCGGCGGCGGCGCGCCAGCGGGTGCCCGGGCGGGACGATCGCCACGTCGCGCAGCGGCCCCAGCGCGCGCACGTGCAGCGCGTCCTCGACCGCTCGCCCGTCGACGCGCAGCCCCTCGGGCAGCGGCAGCGCGACGACGCCGAGGTCGAGCTGCCGCGCCGCGACCCGCGCCGCGACCACCGGCGACGGCCGGTTGTCGAGCACCAGCTCGACCGCGGGGTGACGCGCGCGGAACGCGGCGAGCGCCGGCGGCAGGACGTGGGTCGCGAACGTGTCGCTGCACCCGACGGCGAGCCGGCCTCCCGTCACGTCGCGCAGCGCCGCGACCGCCGCGCGCGCCTCGGCCAGCGCGCCGAGCACGCGCTCGCCGTGGTCGCGCACGACGCGCCCCGCCTCCGTCAGGTGGATCCGGCGGCCGTCGCGCACGACCAGCAGCTCGCCGACGTCGTCCTCGAGCAGCGCGACCGCCTGGCTGATCGACGACTGGGTGCGGCCGAGCGCGCGCGCGGCGCGCGAGAACCCGCCCTCGCGCGCGACCGCGACCAGGGCGCGGAGGCGGTCGATCCGCAGATCGGGCTCGTCGGGAGTCATCGATAACGACGATGGATTCTATAAGAAACCATCGTCTTGTGCGATGGACCGCGCCCCGGCACGATGCCCCCCATGCCCGTCCACGTCCTGCTCGGTCCGTCCGCTGTCTCGCCCGCCCGCCGCGCCGCTCGCCTGGCCCGCCTGCGCGCCGCGGCGCCCGGGCTGACCGACGTCGACGCGCGGTTCGTCCACTTCGTCGAGGTCGAGGCGCCCGCCGGGGCCGAGCTCGACGCCGCGGCGCGCGCGGTGCTCGACCGCCTGCTCGCCTACGGCCCGGCGGAGCCGCCGCACGAGCTCGACGGCAAGTGGCTGTGGGTCGTGCCCCGCCTCGGCACGACCTCGCCGTGGTCGTCGAAGGCGAGCGAGCTGGTGCGCGGGTGCGGCCTGCCGCAGGTGACCCGGGTCGAGCGCGGCGTCCGCTGGACCCTCGCCGGCGACGTCGACGTCGCCGACCGCGCGCTGCGCCGCCTGCTCCACGACCGCATGACCGAGACCGTGATCGACCGCAGCGCCGACCTGCACCGGCTGTTCGCGCACCACGCGCCGCGCCCGGTCGCGACCGTGCCGGTGCTGGCGCGCGGCCGCGCCGCGCTGGATGACGCCAACCGCGACCTCGGCCTCGCCCTCGCCGGCGACGAGATCGACTACCTCGTCGAGGCGTTCCGCGGGCTCGGCCGCGACCCGACCGACGTCGAGCTGATGATGTTCGCGCAGGCCAACAGCGAGCACTGCCGCCACAAGATCTTCAACGCCGAGTTCGTCGTCGACGGCGAGGAGCGCGCCGACTCGCTGTTCAAGATGATCCGCCGCTCGACCGAGGCGAGCCCGGCCGGCGTGCTGTCCGCGTACAAGGACAACGCCGCGGTGATCGAGGGGCACGTCGCCGGGCGGCTGTTCCCCGACGAGGACGGCGTCTACCGCGAGCACCGCGAGCCGACCCACATCCTGATGAAGGTCGAGACCCACAACCACCCGACCGCGATCTCGCCGTTCGCGGGCGCCTCGACCGGCTCGGGCGGCGAGATCCGCGACGAGGGCGCGACCGGGCGCGGCGCGCGCCCCAAGGCCGGGCTCGTCGGGTTCAGCGTGTCGAACCTGCGGCTGCCCGGCGCGGTCCAGCCGTGGGAGCGCCCGGCCGACAAGCCCGAGCGCATCGCCTCGGCGCTCGAGATCATGCTCGACGGCCCGCTCGGCGCCGCCGCGTTCAACAACGAGTTCGGCCGCCCGGCGCTGTGCGGCTACTTCCGCACGTTCGAGCTCGAGGTCCCCGGGCCCGACGGGACGACGGAGGTCCGCGGCTACCACAAGCCGATCATGCTCGCCGGCGGCCTCGGCAACGTCCGCGCCGACGACGTCCAGAAGCACACGATCCCGCCGGGCGCGGCGGTGATCGTCCTCGGCGGCCCGGCGATGCTGATCGGCCTCGGCGGCGGCGCCGCGTCGTCGATGGCGCAGGGCGCCTCCCACGAGGACCTCGACTTCGCCTCGGTGCAGCGCGACAACCCCGAGATGCAGCGGCGGTGCCAGGAGGTGATCGATCGCTGCTGGGCGCTCGGCGCGCACAACCCGATCATCTCGGTCCACGACGTCGGCGCCGGCGGACTGTCGAACGCGCTGCCCGAGCTGGTCCACGACTCGGGCCGCGGCGCGCGGTTCGAGCTGCGCGCGATCCCCAGCGACGAGCCAGGGATGTCGCCGCTGGAGATCTGGTGCAACGAGGCGCAGGAGCGCTACGTGCTCGCCGTCGCCGCCGCCGACCTGCCGCGGTTCGAGGCGATCTGCGCGCGCGAGCGCGCGCCGTACGCCGTGCTCGGCCGCGCCACCGACGACGGCCGGCTCGTCGTCGCCGACGGGCTGCTCGGCGGCGCGCCGATCGACGTGCCGCTGCAGGTCATCCTCGGCCGTCCGCCGCGGATGCGCCGCGTCGCGGCGCACGTCCACGCCCCGCGCGAGCGGTTCGACACCCACGGGCTCGACCTGCGCGACGCGGCGTTCCGCGTGCTGCGGCTGCCGACGGTCGGGGACAAGGGCTTCCTGGTCACGATCGGCGACCGCACCGTGACCGGGCTGTGCAGCCGCGATCCGCTGGTCGGGCCGTGGCAGGTGCCGTGCGCCGACGCCGCGGTGACGACCACCAGCTACGACGTCGTCACCGGCGAGGCGATGGCGATCGGCGAGCGCACGCCGCTGGCGCTGCTCGACGCCGCGGCCTCGGCGCGGATGGCGGTGGGCGAGGCGCTGACCAACCTCGCCTCGGCGCCCGTGGCGTGGCTCGGGGACGTCAAGCTGTCGTGCAACTGGATGGCCGCGGCGGGGCACCCAGGCGAGGACGCGCGGCTCTACGACGCGGTCCGCGCGGTCGGCGCCGAGCTGTGCCCGGAGCTGGGCATCGCGATCCCGGTCGGCAAGGACTCGATGTCGATGCGCACGGTGTGGAAGGGTGACGATGGCCGCGACCGCGCGGTCGTCGCGCCGCTGTCGCTGATCGTCAGCGCGTTCGCGCCGGTGGCCGACGTCCGGCGCGCGCTGACGCCGGAGCTGCGCAGGGATCGCGGCGACACGCGCCTGCTGCTGGTCGACCTCGGCCGCGGCCAGCACCGGCTCGGCGGCAGCGCGCTGGCGCAGGTGTTCGGGCGCCTCGGCGACGAGCCACCCGACGTCGACGACCCGTCGCTGCTGCGCGGGTTCTTCACCGCGGTCCAGGAGCTCGGCCAGGCCGGGCTGCTCCTCGCCTACCACGACCGCAGCGACGGCGGCCTGTTCGCCACGCTGTGCGAGATGGCGTTCGCCGGGGGCACCGGCGTCGACGTCGACGTCGCGCCGCTCGGCGGCGACGACGCCGAGGCGCTGTTCGCCGAGGAGCTCGGCGCGGTGCTGCAGGTGCGGGCGGAGGACGTCGACGAGGTGGTCGCGACGTTCGCCGACCACGGGGTCGAGGGCTGCGTCCACGCGCTCGGCACGCTCGGCGCGGGCGACGCGGCCGATCGCGTCGTGATCCGCCGCGGCGGGCGGCGCCTGCTGTCCGAGGACCGGACGGTGCTGCGCGCCGCGTGGTCGCACGCCACGCACCAGCTCGCGCGGCTGCGCGACGACGCGGCGTGCGCCGACGAGGAGCAGGCGCTGCGGGTCGATCCGCGCGACCCGGGGCGGTTCGCGCGCGCGACGTTCGACCTCGAGGCCGACGTCGCGGCGCCGATGGTGGCGCGCGGCGCGCGGCCGAAGGTGGCGATCCTGCGCGAGCAGGGCGTCAACGGCCAGGTCGAGATGGCCGCGGCGTTCCACCGCGCGGGGTTCGAGCCGGTCGACGTCCACATGAGCGATCTGCAGGCGGGGCGGCGCGACCTCGCGGGCTTCCGCGGCCTCGCCGCGTGCGGCGGGTTCTCCTACGGCGACGTCCTCGGCGCCGGAGAGGGCTGGGCCAAGTCGATCCTGTTCGACCCGAAGGTGCGCGCGACGTTCGAGGCGTTCTTCGCCCGCCCCGACACGTTCACGCTCGGCGTGTGCAACGGCTGCCAGATGGTGTCGAACCTGCGCGAGATCATCCCGGGCGCGGCGGCGTGGCCACGGTTCGTGCGCAACCGCAGCGAGCGGTTCGAGGCGCGACTGTCGCTGGTGCGGGTCGAGCCGTCGCCGTCGGTGCTGCTCGCCGGGATGGAGGGCTCGGTGCTGCCGATCGCGGTGGCGCACGGCGAGGGCCGCGCCGAGCTGACGGCCGAGCGAGTGGACGCGCTCGACGCCAGCGGCCTGGTCGCGGCGCGCTACGTCGATCACCACGGCACGCCGACCGAGCACTACCCCGAGAACCCGAACGGCTCGCCGCGCGGCATCACCGCCGTGACCACGCCCGACGGCCGCGTCACGATCCTCATGCCGCACCCCGAGCGCGTGTTCCGCGCGGTCCAGCTGTCGTGGCGTCCGGACGAGTGGCGCGACGCCGGCCCGTGGCTGCGGCTGTTCCGTAACGCGCGCGCCTGGGTGGGGTGAGAACCGGTTGTGCTTCCCAACCGTTCGCCCTGATCCGTTCGGCGATGGCCCGGCGCGTGCTCGAGTGAGCCGCGGCACGCGCAGCGCGGGCGACCTCACGTCCGCCGTACCAGATCGCGATCACGCTCTGTCCGCGATGCGACCGCGCCACCCAGGCCGCCGGAGGCGACATGCTCGCCGCCCCGAGACTGTCGAGCAGGCTTGCTGCGACGCCGTACACCTCGGCCGCGTCGACGGCGAGCACGTCGCCGGCGCGACGCTCACATCCCCGCGCGCACTCGCACCGCCGGCCGAGGCGCGCGATCACCACCGCTGCACCGTGCCCGGGTGCCGCTCCACGCGCGGGCTCGAGTTGCATCACATCCAGTGGCGCTCGCGCGGAGGCGACCACCGGGCAGGGAACCTCACGACCACGTGCAGCCATCATCACGCCGCGGTCCACCACGGCCACCTTCGCATCCTCGGCACAGCGCCGCATGCGCTCCGCTTCGAGCGTGCCGGCGACACGCCCTACGCGACCGACGTCGTCGCCGAGGTCAGGGCCGCCCTGCGCGGGCTCGGCTTCCGCCCGGCGGACATCACGCGTGCCGTCGTTCAGGCGAGCGTCCACGTGGGCGCCGACGCACCGCTCGACGCCTGGCTTCGTGCGGCCCTCCGCGCATGCCCCCGGCCAACCTCGTCATCGTCGGAGTGAACGTCTCCGTCTGAAGACCCCGCTCACGCTTGCCGAGAGGGTCGATCAGAATCGAGCCCACTCCGCTCGTCCTGAGCAGCGCCGAGCGCCAGCGAGGCCCGTGTCGAAGAGTGCTGCCAGTCCTGCACGTCCCGCGCCGTCGTGGACTCCCCACCGCGCGCGCCGTACGCTCGTCGCATGACGCGCGCGCTGCCCGCCTTCGCCGCCTGGTCCGCGCTCACGCTTGCGCTCGCGTGCGTCGCCGTCGTTCTCGCCGTGTCGCCGGCCGAGGCGCGCATCAAGGCGCGCAAGCTCATCGTCCACGTCGAGGGCGGCGCGCTCGGCTCGTCCACCGCGACGCACTCGGTGCGCGTCTTCCACGACGGCACCTACCGCGTGGTCGACGACGGCGCCGCCCCGCGCACCGGCAAGCTGACGAAGAAGCGGCTCGCCCGGCTGCGTGCCTTGCTCACCCGCGCCGGGTTCACCGCCACGCCGCTCGAGTGCGACGCCGTCGCGACGGACTGGACGCGGCTCACCGCCGGCAAGCGCACCGTCACCTACGAGTCGCCGTGCGGCAGCGCGCCCGACGCCGCGACGCTCGCGCTGTGGCGCTGCGCCGAGGGCCTCACCGGCAACCCCGCGATGGCCGGCCTGTCGCTCGCCGAGATGTGCCCGACCGCGCCGTGACCGAGCACGTCGACACGCTCGTCCTCGACGAGCCCGCCGCCGCCGCGCGCGCCGCCCACGCCGTCGCCGCCCTCCGCGCCGCGGGCGTGCCGGCCGACGCCGGCCCCGACGCGATCGTCGCCTCGCTGTGCGGCAACAACGCCGCCGCGGTCGCCGCGCGCGACGCCGCCACCGCGCACGGTGCCGTCCACGCGCCGCTCAACCCGCGCCTCGCCGCGCCAGAGATCGCGTGGGCGCTCGCCCACACCCGCCCGCGCGCGCTGCTCGTCGACCGTGACCACGCCGCGCTCGCCGCGACCCTCACCGCGGGGCTCGCCGTGCCGCTGATCGTCCTCGACGATCACCCCCCGTCACCCGCGCCCACCCGCGGCGACCTGCGCGACCTCTACGCCACCCGCGCTGGCGCCACGCTCCTCTTCACCTCCGGCACCACTGGCCGACCCAAGGGCTGCGTGCGCACCGAGCCGCGCGACGCCGCGCGCCTCGCCGAGCTGCGCGCCTCCTACGCGCTCGCCGCCGACGACGTCCACCTGATCACCTGCCCGCTCGCGCACTCCGCGCCCGGCAGCTTCCTGCGCGCGTGCCGCGGGGTCGGCGCGCGCACGGTCGTCCAGGCCGCGTTCCGTCCGCGCGCGTTCCTCGACGCCGTCGCCGCCCACCGCGCCACCGTGTTCTTCCTCGTCCCCACGCAGTGGCAGCGCCTGCTCGCGCTCCCCGACGACGTCCGCGCCCGCGCCGACCTGTCCTCCGTGCGCGCGGCGATCGTCGCCGGCGCCCCGATCACGCCCGACACCAAGGCCCGCATCATCGACTGGCTCGGCCCGGGCAAGCTGTTCGAGTTCTACGGCAGCTCCGAGACCGGCACCGTCACCGTCGCCGGCCCCGACGACCACCTCGCGCACCCCGGCTCGGTCGGTCGCCCGCCGCCCGGCGTCACCGTCACGCTGCGCGACGGCGAGGTGTTCGTCGACTCGCCCGCGCTCATGGACGGCTACCTCCGCGACGACGGCTCGGTCGACGCGCGCCCCGGCGCGATCTCCGTCGGCGACCTCGCCACCGTCGACGCCGGCGGCTGGCTCACCCTGGTCGACCGCAAGCACGACACGATCATCAGCGGCGGCCTCAACGTCTACCCGGCCGAGGTCGAGCGCGCCCTCGCCGAGCACCCCGACGTCGCCGGCGCCGTCGCGTTCGGCGTGCCCGACGCCGACCTCGGCCAGCGCGTCGCCGCCGTCGTCGCGGCCCGCCCCGGCGCGCGCCTCGACCCCGCCGCGCTCCTGGCCTTCCTCCGCGCCCGCCTCGCCGGCTACAAGCTCCCGCGCGCCCTCGCCGTCTGCGCGCTCGACGATCTCCCGATCGGCTCGTCCGGCAAGGCCCTCCGCCGCGCCGCGCGCGACCGCTTCGCCGCGGCCCTCGTCGCCGTGTGAGCGACCGCGCGGCCGCTCGCCCGGAGCTCCTTGCCGACGCTGTCGGAGATCGCATCAGCCGAGCTGGTTCCAGGACCGTTCGCCCCGAGCCGGGCCGACCGCCAGCGAGGCCCGTGTCGAGGGGCCAGCCTTCCGCGTCACCGCCCCTGAGCGACGCCTCCCGCCAGCGCCGCGACCAGCTCGTCGAGCGAGACCCACTGCACGCCGGTCGCGGTCGGGTCTTCGACGTGCTCGATCGTCACCGCGCCCCACTCGCGCTCGATCGTCAGGTCGAACCGCCCCAGCTCGAACCGCGCCCACGTCGGCGCGTCCTCCGACAGCGCCCGGTCGATCGCCGCGCGCACCTCGGCCGTGCCCTCCTCCGCGACCAGCCGGTCGAGCAGGCTCGGCGTCACCGGGTAGCGCTCGATCGCCGCGCGCAGCCGCCGCGCCGCCGCGACCGCCGCGCCTCGCGTCGTCGCGCGCTCCAGCTCGCGCAGCGCCTCGTCGAGCGCCGGCCACGGCGCGGCCACCCCGGCCGCGCCGCCGCCCGCCGCGTCGAGCGCCTCTCGCCGCCCCGCCTCCGCCTCCGCCTCGTCACCCTCCGCGTCGAGCTCCGCCAGCGCGACCACCGCCTCGCGCAGCGCCTCGAACGCGCCGCGGTTCACGCCGCGGTTCCGGCCGGTCATCGTCACACCTCTGGATACTCCGTCCGCCGCGGCGCCACCAGGTGCCCCAGCGCCAGGCCGAGCGCCGCGAGCCGAGCCCGCAGCCCCGACTCGTCGTCGACGACATGCACCTCCTCGTCCCGCACCTCGCCGCCCGCCCAGCCCTCGCCGCCCCGTCCGCGCCCGATCTCGAACGCCCGCACCCGGTACCGCCCACCGCCCAGCGGCTCCACCCGCACCCACGCCCGCCGCGTGTGATCCGCCGGCGCGCGCTCCGCCACCAGCGGCCGCCCCGCGCGGAGCGCGTCGAGCACGTTCAACTCAGGCTCGGACATGGCCGGCGATCCTGCACGACCGTCCGGCGGCAAGCCAGTGCTAGCCTGCTGCAGGTCCATGAGCGGATCGCGCGCCACGTACGACGACCTGCTCGCAGTGCCCGATCACATGGTCGCCGAGCTGATCGACGGCGTGCTCCACACCAGCCCGCGGCCCGCGCTTCTCCAGGCGCACGCCAAGACCACGCTCCTGGGCGAGCTCGCAGGTCCGTTCAAGCGCGGCCGCGGCGGCCCCGGCGGCTGGATCATCCTGTTCGAGCCCGAGCTGCACCTCGGCCGCAACGTCGTCGTCCCGGATCTCGCCGCTGGACGCGCGAGCGCATGCCGGAGCTCCCCGACGCCACCTACGTCTCGATCGCGCCCGACTGGGTCTGCGAGGTCCTCTCGCCTTCCACCGCCGCGCTCGACCGCGTCGAGAAGCTCCCGCTCTACGGCGCCCACGGCGTCGCGCACACCTGGCTCGTCGACCCCGACACCCGCACCCTCGAGGTCCACCGCCTCGATGGCCGCACCCTCCGCCTCATCGCCACCCACCGCGACGCCGAGCACGTCCGCGCCGAGCCGTTCGATGCGTTCGAGCTCGACCTCGCGCTGCTGTGGCAGCGCTGACGCTCACGGCGCCTTCGCGGCGCACTTGAACGCCGACAGCTCCGGGTGCGCGCGCATGCACTCGAGCTTCCGGCGCAGGAGCTCGAACGTCGGCGCCACCGCGACGCCGCGCTCCAGCGCCCGCAGCGCGACCTCACGATCGCCACCGAAGAGGCCGATCCACCTCGCGACGCCGAAGCAGACCCACGGCTCCTCGTCGTTGTGAAAGCACTCGCGCTCGTAGATCGTCCACGACAGGTCGCGGTCGACGTCGTCACCGAACCCGCCCAGGTCCATCGCGTTCGCCATCGCCACGCACGCCCCCACGTGCCCGAGAGAAGCACCCCGCCGCCGCCGCGTCCCCGCTCTTGCGCCAGTCCGACCGCACGCCCTCGCCCAGGTGGTACGCCGTCGACAGCGCCAGACACTGCGCCGCGTCGTCCTCCAGGCACAGCTGCCGCATCATCTCGACGTCGACGCACGCCTCGTCGCCGTCCGCGCACGCGATCGGCTCGAACAGATGCGCCGCCCCGGACAGCGCGTCCTCGACGAACGCCATCACCGTGTCCGATGGCGTGTCGTCCTCCTCGGCGTCTTGCGCAATCGCCCTCGCTGTCGCGGTCGCCGGCGCCTCGGCGGTCGTCGGCGACGCGGCCGGTACAGCCGGCGACACACGCCCCGCACCGGCAGCGCAGGCCACGAGTGTCATCGTCAGAGTCGCGGGCCAGATCCCTTGCATCACTCTGGCCATGACGGCTCCTCTTCCGGCGTCAACCAGCGCGCCGCCGGCTCGAAGCGCGTCACGATCTCGACGAAGTCGTCGTCCGTGCAAATGAGGAAGTGCATCAACTCGACGTCATCCAGTATCCCGCACGCCTCCAGTCGGACCCACCGCAACAACTCGGAGCCGTGAACCCGCGAGAACCCCGGGCGCGGCGGCGGGGCCAACTCGAGCGCTAGCAGCCGATACGACTCCAGCGACGTGCGCAGCACCAGCGGTGCCTCGAAGAGGATCTCGAGAAACCGCGCCGCGACTTGGTCTCGTATGAGCACGACGACGTCGCCGGCACACTGTCGAACGTGATGTAGCGCAATGTCATAGGGCACAATTCCTTCATCGAGGAGTTGGAATCGTCCACTTGCGTCGTCAGTCATCGTAGCGGAACTTCGTGTACTTCTTGCCGTCTTGAATCTCAAGTGTTGGCGCGCCGGATTTCGACGACGGGCGCACCACGACTGTTCTCCCATCTGCGAGCTTGCCGACTCGCTTTCCATCGCCGTAGTCCTTCACGTCGGTAGGTGTGAGCGCGTCGAAGTCCGCATTGGCCGCGTCCATGCCTCCGCTCCTCGAGTACTGCTTCGTGCGCCCCATGGTGTCGGGCAGGGGCCGCGAGTCACTGACCAGGTCGTCCACTCTCGACCGAGGCGCACCCCCTCCCCCGCCAGCGGGCCCGTCGCCCGCACCGCGCGTTGACATCTTCCCGCCGCCGCGGCCGCGCTTGGCCGCCTTGGCGGTGCCCCTCGCCGCGCGACGACCAAACAGCTTGCTTGCAGTCTTGCTGAGCTTGCCGGCGACGGCAGCGCACGCCTTCTTCGCCGTACCGCAGACGACGGATGCCGCTAGTTCCTCCGGCGACTGGGGGACGATCCAGTCAACGACGATAGCGGTCGTCGTCGTGACGGCGTCTGCGAGATCGTCGAAGACGCTCCCGCCGTCGGGCTGTGGGGGGGGGCGCCTGCCCGCGGCGCCATCCTCGCTCTCGCCCTCCTCGGGCGGACGGCAATCGGGATGGTAGTCGCAGTCCGCCGGGTCCATCGCGCACCGGCGCTTGTGCTCGCGCACGACCGGATCGTTCGGGTCCCCGTTCTGCGATGGGTCCGACGGCGGCCTCGGCTCGGACTGCAGCCCATCCGGGTCCACGAACCTGACCGGGTTGTTCAGCGAGAACGCGTACAGGGCCGCGTCGCGCGGAGACTCGAGGGCGACGTCGGGGGCGACGCGGAACAGCGGATCGGGCTGCGTCCACGTCATCGTGAGGCGGTCGTAGTAGCGGAAGCCGTAGTAGGCGAGGTCGGTGAAGTCGTCGAGCTCCTTGCCGTTGAACCGGCGGCGGAACTGGTCGGCCGCCGCGCCCTCGGCGCGGACGATCTCGCCGAACGGGCCGTACGTGAACCGCGCGAGCGCGGTGCCGTCGGGCGCGACCGCGGCCAGCAGGTGGCCGAGCGTCGACGAGATCAGCATCGCGGCGTTGGCGACGTCGCCGTTCTGGATCCGCGCGACCGGAGCACCATCGAGGCCGACGAAGATCTCGGCCTTCTCGACTGCCGACGCCGTCGTGTACGCGGTCTCGGCGCCTCCGAACCAGTGGCGCAGGCGCGCGGGCTCGTTCCCTCGCGCGGTGCTGTACGCGAGGATGCGGTTGCCGGTGTGGTCGTAGAGGTACGCCTCCTGGACGGACGTGCCCTCCTGCTGGACCGCACGGACCTGATCGACCGCGTCGTACCAGAACCGCAGGCTCCGGCCGTCGGCGGTGCGCCGGTGCAAGTTGCCCGAGGCGTCGTAGGTGAACTGCCCGACCGGCGCACCCGACGCGACGTCGTACAGCGCCTCGATCGGCTCGCCCAGGTCGCCGTCGACGTACGCGTACGAGACGTCGCGCGGGAACACGTCCGACGTGTCGTTCGACGAACCGACGTAGGCCGTGCGCAACCGCCCGTTGGGCGAGTACGTGAACACCGCGGCGTACGCCGCCGGGTCGCTCGTCGACACGCCGAGGAGCTGGTGCTGCCGATCGTACTCGTAGGAGAACGTCAGCCCGCTCGCGTGATCGAGCTGCGTGTCGAGGTTGCCGCTGTCGAGGTACATCAGCGACTCGCCGGCGGCCTGCGGGCTGGTGCAGACGCCCTGCACGCAGGCCGGGATCGCCGACGTGGTCTCGACGCGGCCCAGCTTGTCGTAGGTCCACGACTGGCCGGCGCCCCACGCCGCGGACCGCGCCCGCACGTAGCCGGAGTACGAACGATCCAGCGTTGCCAGGGTCGTCGGCACGGGCAGCGTCGTGCCCGAGCCCGTCGCGAACGCGACCGTCTCCGGCAGCCCGACGCCGTCATAGCCGTGGCGGATCAGCGACGTCACCCCACCACGCACGTGCCGAACGTCGAGCGGGGCGCCGATCGCGTTGTGCGTCGAGTCAGCTTCGGTTTCGCGAGGTGCCCTTTGTGCCGGCGTTTGCCAGCTCGCGCTGATCGAATGCCCTGCGAGCAGGTGCAGCGCCGCGGCGCGCCCCGAGGCACTGCGCGGCGATCTGCGCGCGCGCGATCGGCGGCGGCACGTCGCTGCCGCCGTCGCCCGGGGTCCAGCTCGACTGGGAGAAGCCGTGAGTGCGGGCGTCAGCGCGGCGCGGGCGCGCTGGCCTCGCGCGTCGGCGCGTGCGCCGGCGCCTGCCAGCTCGGCTCCGCCGCCGTCACCGCCGCCGCGCCCTGCAGGTACGCGATCACGTCCGCCGCGGTGTAGTGATCGCGGTCGCCGAGGAAGCGATCGATCTCCAGCAGGTCGTCGCCGCTGGTGACGATCGGCGGGTCGACGACGCCGCCGTCGCGCACCTGGCCGAAGCCGATCGCGGAGGTCAGCTCGTTGCACAGGCAGCGCTTGCCGACGGTGTCCTCGACGCGGCCGCCCTTGGCGACGTACTGGTCGACCGGCTCGCCGGGGCAGCGGTAGCCGATCGTGCCGTCGGGCTTGGCGTACGCGACGCGCAGGTAGCCGAGGTCGCAGACGCGATCGCGGGTGACGCTCGCGCCCGGATCCTCGGGCCAGGTCACGACCTTGAACGGGTAGCCGGTGGGCGAGGCCTGGCCGTCGGTGCGGACGTCGAGCTCGCCGGTGCGCGCGCAGCGCAGGATCGAGCGACGGATCGGCTCGGTCATCCCCGACTCGTCGCAGAACGCGAACAGCGTCCCGACCTGGATGCCCGCGGCGCCCTCGGCGCGGGCGCGCGCGAGGCCCTCGGGGTGGCCCATCCCGCCGGCGAGCCAGAACGGCAGGCCGAGGTCGCGGATCTTCGCGAGGTCGACCGCATCGCGCGCGCCGTACTGCGGCTCGCCGCGCAGGTTGAACCGCGCCTCGCCGCGCGGCGGCGCGTTGTGACCGCCCGCCGTCGGGCCCTCGATCACGAAGCCGTCGACGCGTCCGGTCGACTTCTTGGCGAGCATGATCGCCAGCGTGTTGCTCGCGATGATCGCGAAGAACGCCGGGCGGCGCAGCGCCGGCGGCGTGACGCCCTCCCAGTGGACCATCGGATCGAAGGAGAGGTGCTCGACGCGACCGTCGGTGAGGCCCTCGACCTCGAACTTGATCGAGCACGCGCGGTGCTCGGCCATGGCGTCGAGCACGCCGGGGATCTCGCGCGGGATGCCCGCGCCCATCACGATCGCGTCGACGCCGGCGAGCATCGCCCCGTAGAGCGCCGGCAGCGTCGGCAGCTGGATCTTGGCGAGCAGGTTCATCCCGACGCGGCCGTCGTGGCCTTCCTTCGCCAGGTCGATCTCGACGAACGTGCTCAGCATCGTGAGGCGCTGGCGCCGCGGCGAGCTCGCCTGGCGCGCCAGCGGCAACAGCGCGTACGGTTGGCCGGGCGCGCGGCCCTCGGGCAGGAAGTATCGCGCGAGCACGTCGTCGGCGACGCCGGCGATCGGGAACCGCGCCATCGAGCGGCGCAGATCGCCGCCGGGATCGCCGTCCTGGAGCTTGCGGATCAGCGTCGACTCCGTCGCAGTGCCGGACACCACGCCGAGCTGTCCCTGGAGGGACACCGCGCGCGCGAGCCGCCAGCCGGACACGCCGACGCCCATGCCGCCCTGGATGATCTCGGGCCACGCGGCCCGCGGGTTGTCGATCGCTTCGGGTTGCACCATGGCGGGGACGGTACGTCCGGCGATCGCAGCGAACGGTCACGGACGCGCCACGTCGCGCCACGGTCGCGTCACGGACGTCACATGAAGTCAGCGCGCTGTGCGCGCCTCGTACACCGTGCACTGTTCGTGGGCTGCGCACCGACCTGGCCGCGCGGGCCGGGTTGCGCGCAAGCGCCCGAGATCCTGCGTGTCGACGCCGTTGCCACGCTGGCACGGCCATCGCAAAGGCGACGGTCACACCAACGCAACCGCACGGAGTCCTCCCATGAAGCGCTTCCTTGGCATCGTCTCGACCCTCGCCCTCACCCTCGGCGCGGGCGCCTGCACCACCACTGACCTCGGCACCGCGGGGCAGCGGATCTCGTGTGACGCCGCGGACGGCACCTGCGAGCCCGACGACGGCGACGGCGGCGGGACGTGCGTCGATGTCGACGAGGACGGCGACGGCAGCCCGGACGACGACGGCGACGACGACCTCGACGACGACGGTGAGGACTGCGACACCGACGACGACGACGACGACGACGGCGAGGCCGACGACAGCGACGACGACGACGACAACGACGGCATCTCGGACGACGAGGACTGCGACAGCGACGACCAGTGGGACGAGGACGACGACGACGGCGACGACTCGTCGGACGACAGCGACGACGACAGCGACGACAGCGACGACAGCGACGACGACGGCACGGACGACTCGCCCGACGACGACGGCACGGGCGGCGACGACGACGGCACGCCCGACCAGGGCTCCGGCGACGCCTGACGATTCTCCGGCTCGGTCAGCCCGGGCCCGGGCCTCCGCGGGCCCGGGCTGATCGGGGGTTGCGCCGCGCGGCCCGCGCCGTCAGCGTCGGCCGCGCCAGTACCCCGGCTGCCGCGAGGCGTGCGCGAAGGCGAGGACGCGGATGCCGCGGGTCGTCGGGCGGTAGACGACCGCGAACGGGAAGCCTCGAAGGAGGCGTGACCGGAACATGGGGTGTCCTCGCCAACGAGGGGCGACCTCGGGCCAGCGACGGATCGCGGCCAGCGCGGCGTCGACCTCCTCGAGGAACGCGTCCGCGACGAGCGGGGAGCGTTCGAAGTACCACCGCGCGGCTGCGTCGACCTCGGACAGCGCCTCGCGATGGATCGAGAGCGTCACCGCGGCTCGCGAGCGAAGGAGGAGCGGAGCGACTTCAGCGCCTCGTCTCCGTCGACGTAGGCGTCGTCTCCGTCCGCGTCGCGCCGGGCGACCTCCTCGTCCCAGGCGACCGCGACCGACGCGGCGTCCGGGGAGGCGGGCGCCTCGGCCTCCTCCAGGCTGTGGAGCAGGCGCTCCACGAGCTCGATCCGCTGCTCGACCGGAAGGTCGAGCACCTCGCTCACGAGCTCGGAGGTACGGCGCACCACGGCGTCAGCATACCCCCGCGCCGCCTACGGCGCGATCTGATAGTCGATCCGCACCCACTCGACCGCGGGCGCGCGGTCGCCGTTCGAGGTGAGGTCGACGCGGTACTGCAGGTAGCGCTGCGCGGTGACGCCGGGATCGGTCCCGCCGGGCGCGGTGATCGGCGCGCTCCACGCGGCGCTCGCGCAGTCGCCGGGCGCGGCGCAGGTGCGGACGCGGAGCTGGACGTCGGCGCCGGCCGGCAGCCGCTCGCCCCAGTCGACGCTGTCGATCGACACGGCGTTGCCGAGGTCGCGCACGGTCGACTCGTAGCTCGCCGTCGTCGGGATCGGCGGGTCGCCGCCGGCGTAGTGGACGGTGAGCTGGAAGTCCTGGATGGTGCCGGTGTCGGAGGACAGGGTGTCGTTGACCCGCAGCGTCCAGGTGCCGGACGCGGGGGCGCCGTTGAGCCCGGTCGTCACCATCTTGTCGATCGCGTTATCCGTGGCGCCGCCGGTGTTGTCGCGGAGCAGGAACTCGGTGCCGTTCGGCGCGCGCAGGCGCACCTCGAGATCGCCCGAGTAGGTGTGCGCGATCGCGTAGCTGACGTCGACGCTGGTCACCAGCGCGCCGACGGGCGCGGTCAGCGCGATCGCCGTCTCGGCCTGGCCGGCGTCCGGCACCGCGACGTCCGTCCGGTTCACCCCCGACGACAGCCGCTCCGCGCGGCCCTCGACCGGGCGCTGGCGGTCGAGCGGGAGCGTCTGGCCGGCGAGCTCCGGCCCGCTCTCGACTGACAGGATCGCCGCGGCGCCGCCGGCGTTCTCGCTGTGGTCGATCACCAGATCGTGCCAGCCGGCGTCGAGCGCGACCGCGGCCGTCACGTTGTTGTTCGTGGTGTCGGTCCAGAAGTCGAGATACTTCACGCCGTCGATCCACAACCGCTGGCCGTCGTCGGTGTTGAGCCGGAACGTGAACGTGCCCGCGACGTCGATCCGCACCTGGCCGGTCCACCGCGTGGTGAACGTGTCCGCCGCCGTCAGCGCGAGGTCGCCGGGGTTGCCGGTGTTCCAGTTGGTGTTGCCCGGCGTGACGTGGTCGATCGTCGTCTCGTGGTCGCCGACGCCGCGCGAGTCGTCCCACGCGACCTGGAACAGCCCCGCGATCTGATCGACGCGTGCGCGCAGGCGGTGGCGAGGGATCGCCTGCTGCGTGACGCTCGGGCCGGCGAACCGCAGGTTGGCCAGGGCAGAGCCGCCCTGCTCGGCGACGGCGTAGCGGAGCGGGTACCAGCCCGCCGCCGCGGCGGTGAACGTGCCGCTGCCCTCGACGTCCCAGTTGCAGCTCACGACGCGCGCGAAGTCCGCAGTCCCCGCGGGCGCGACGTCGAGGAACGCGTGGTCGTCGGCGAGCAGGTAGAACGTCCAGGTCCCGGCCTCGAGGTAGATCTCGCCCTGCCACCACTGCGTCCAGTCGTCGGGGCCGGTCAGCCCGACCGAGGGCGGCGTGCCGGCGCCCCAGTCCTGCACCGTGCGCCACTCGATCGCGGCGCGCGTCGTCGGCGTCATCGCGGCGACGTCGGCCCACGTCGCGGTGGTCCCGTCGGTGAAGACGCCGGTGTCGCTGCCGCGCTGGAGCAGGCCGCCGGTGTAGTAGGCGACCGGCGCGATCGCGCCCCACGGCTCGACCGTCGCCGACGTCAGCGTCGCGGCGCCGGCCGACAGCTCGCCGGCGGTGTCGTCGAGCACCGAGCGCGCCTGGAGCATGGCGTCGATCGGCGTCGCGTCCGGCGGCACCGCGTCCGGCGCCGTCGCGTCGGGCGCCGTCGCGTCCGGGGACGCGTCGACGACGGCGCCGTCGATCGCGCCCTGCGCATCGGGCGGCCCGCCGCCGCCGGCGTCGGGGTCGACCTCCGCCGAGGCACAGCCAGCGCAGACGAGCACGAACAGCAAGCCCCTCTGGATGCTCACGGCGCCGGTTGTATCGCAGCCGACCGCGCGCCGGACGCAGAAACTTTCTGGTCAGTGCGTGACCCACGCCGCGTTCTTCGCTTCCAACCGGCCCACCCGGTTTGCTAGCGTGCCGCCGCCGTGCCCGAGTACGTCTCTCTCGATCACGCCCGCTTCCGCTTCGCGGAGCGCGCGATGTTCACCCGCCGCGTCGTCGCCGACTGCATGACCCACGCGTGCCGGATGCACCACGAGGGGCGCGAGCTGCTCGACGCGTGCTGCCAGTACGGCGCCGACGTCGACCTCGCCGAGCGCGACGGCATCGTCGCCCACGCCAGCCAGCTCCGCGGGCTGCTGCGCGCCGAGGCGCGGACGATGCCGTGGTTCGACGCCGAGGAGCAGGTCGATCCGGACTTCCCCTCGGGGCGCCACGTCCGCACCCGGACGTTCCGCGGCGGCTGCGTGTTCCTCGCCCACGACCTGCGCGGCTGCGCGATCCACCGCGCGTCGATCGAGGGCGGCTGGGACTTCCACGGGATCAAGCCGCACGTGTGCCGGCTGTTCCCGCTCAGCTACACCCACGACTCGATCGTCGTCTCCGACGACTACACCGACTACTCGTGCGCCTACGAGCCGACGGCGCCGACGCTCTACCGCAACGGCCGCGACACGATGCTCGCGGTGTTCGGCGCCGGCCTGATCGCCGCGCTCGACGCCGCGGAGGCCGCGGTGCTGGCGACGACGCCGGCGGCCCAGACCGCGACGACGCCGGCGGACGCCGCCAGGGCGCGCCTGCCGGTCGTGCCCTGATCTAGCGATCCGGCGCGCCCGCGCGCTCGGCGACGACCTTCTTGGCGTAGCCCTTCCACGTCGGCGCCGGGTCGTCCTTGCTGCGGACGCGGATCACCGACCCGGGCGCCTCGAGCACGCCCGCGGTCATCGTCCAGCCCGGCGGGACCACCGGCTCGCTCCAGAAGTACAGCCAGCGCGCGTCGATCGGCGAGAGGTTGATGCAGCCGTGGCTGCGCGGGATGCCGAACCGGTCGTGCCAGTACGAGGCGTGGAGCGCGAGGCCGCGCTCGGGGCTGTAGAACTGGGTCCACGGCACCGTCGCGACCGAGTACGGATCCTCGCCCGACAGGCCCTTCATGTCGGTCTCGCTGATCTTCTTCCACAGCCGCCAGATCCCGGTCTCGGTCGGCGTCTCCTTCTTCCCCGTCGACACCATCGTCGCGTAGACCGGCGTCGTCCCCTCGTACGCGACGAGCAGTTGCTGGTCGAGGTCGACGTCGAACCACCGCTCGTTCGGCCCGACCTGCTCGGGCGGCGGGGTCAGCGCGGCGACGCGGACCTGCGCGGCGTCGAGCCACTCGGCCTCGCCGATCCGGTAGGCGACCGGCTTGCCGCCCTCCTCGTGGGTCTCGAGGATCGAGAACGCCGTGCGCTGCTCGATCTGGCGCACGACGCCGCCGCCGCGCGCCTTCTTGCGGCTCCACACCTGCTTGACGCCGTTCTGGCGCGGCCACACGAACAGCACCGGCAAGGTCAGCCCGGTGTCGTCGGCGAGGCGGAGGCCGTGGAACGTGCTCGGCTTGTGCTCGTAGACCGACTTCTTCGCGACGTACTCGTTGCCCTGGCTGACCTTCCAGTAGACGCGGTCGCCGAAGACGAGCTCGCCGTACTTGCGCACGGTGACCGAGCCGAGGAGCGGGTTGCCCGGGATCATCGGGTCGTCGACCTTGACCCGCACGACGGTGTCGGCGTCGGCGGCGTCGGGCGAGGCGACCGGGCCGTCGGCCGGCGCGGCGGTCGGCTCGACCCCGGCGTCGGGCGGCGGCGGCGGCTTCGGCTCCGCCTTCGCGTCCTTCTTCTTCTCCTTCTCCTTCTCCTTCTTGGGGTCCGTCTTGGGGTCCTTCTTGGCGTCCTTCTTGGCCCTCGGGTCCGGCAGCGCGTACGTCAGCGCGCCCTGCTCGGTGATCCGCCCGTAGGTGCCGGGCACGACCTCCTCGCGCTCGAGCCGCGGCAGCTCGACGCCGATCGCCGCGCGGGTCGACGCCTCGACCGAGTCGCCGCACACCCAGCCGCGCGGCTCCATCTCGACCCAGACCGACTTGCAGCCGTTGCCCTTCGGCGAGGTCCGCTTCCACCGCACGCGCGTGTCCTGCGCGATCGTCCCGATCCGCTTGGCCTGGGCGTCGGGAGTCAGCCGCACCGGCATCGTGCGGGTCAGCCGCAGCGACCGCGTGCCCTCGGGGAAGTCCGGGATCGGCGGCGGCTCGGGGACGACGAGGTCGGGGAGCACGACGGCGGCGTCGAGCGCCGGCGCCGGGGCGGCGGGCGGCGCGTCGTCACCGCATGCCGCGGCGGCGACCGCGAGGAGCGAGGCGGTGAGGCAGGAGGCGAGCTCGGGCGACGGGCCTGCGCGGCGGACCACGAAGCGGGAATAGCACGGCCCGTGATACCCTGCTCGCGATGAAGCTCGGCGAGATGCTGGTCCGCGACGGCCGGATCACCGAGGCGCAGCTCCACGAGGCGCTCGGCCACCAGGCGCGGGTCGGCGGGCGCCTCGGCACCGTGCTGGTCGAGCGCGAGCTCGTCGATCTCGACGCGCTCACGGTCTACCTCGGGCTGGAGCTCGGCATCCCGATCGCCACCGGCGCCATGCTGGAGCGGGCCAAGCGCGCCGCGGTCCGGCTGCTGACGCCGGAGCAAGCCTACCGCTACAAGTGCGTGCCGCTGGTGATCCAGGACCGCCAGCTGATCGCCACGCTCGAGGACCCGCACGACTTCGAGACGCTCGACGCGCTGGCGCGGCTCACCGGCTACCGCGTGATCCCGCGCGTCGCCCCCGAGATCCGCGTGTACTACTACGTCGAGCGCTACTACGGCATCCCGCGGCCGGCGCGGTTCCTGTCGTTCGGCGACACGCCGCGCGGCGCGGTCGCGCCGGTGGACAGCGCGCTGCCCGCGCCGCCGCTGCCCGGGCTACCGCCGGTGCCGATCGAGCCGATCAACGCGCCGACGCCGCAGCCGGTGATCCGGCGGCGGCGCGCCACGCGCAACGTCCCGGTCGACGCGTTCGCCGACGTCGAGTCCCAGATCAAGTCGGTCGCCGCGGCCGAGGCCGCGGTCGAGGCCGCGGTGCCGACCGGCGAGTCGTCGCAGGAGGATCTGGAGATCGAGGCAGACGATCTGGTGATCGAGCTCGACGCCGACAGCGACGATCTCGCCGAGGCCGCGCCGCGCGCCGCCGAGGCGCCGACGCTGCACGCGCCGACCCAGCAGGTCCCGGCGATCGAGTACGTCCCGATCAGCGCCGACGAGGCGGTCGCGACGATGGAGAGCGCGTCGGAGCGCAGCGACATCGCCGCGGCGATCATGAGCTACGCCACCGGGCTGTTCGACGTCGCGGCGCTGTTCGTGGTGAAGGACAACCTCGCGCTGGGGTGGAAGAGCACGGGCGCGCCGGGCTCGGACCGGATCGACTGCGCGCTGGTGCCGCTCGACGCCCCGTCGATGTTCCAGTCGGCGCTGGCGCGCGAGGACAAGCTGTTCCACGACGCGCCGCTGCCGTCGACGGTGCACCAGTACCTGTTCAAGGTCATGCGGTGCTCCCAGCCGGCGCGCGCCTCGGTCGCCGCGATCTCGATCGGCAAGCGCGTGGTCAACCTGCTCTACGGCCACCGCTCGACCCGCCCCGAGCTCGACGACGACGAGGTCGCCGGCCTGCGCCGCGTCTCCGCCGCCGCCGCCGAGGCGTACGTGCGGCTGATCGCCAAGTCCAAGGGCAAGTAGGCCGCCGCTACGGCAGCAGCTCGCGCAGCGCCGCCAGCAGCAGGTCGTCCTCGGCGGGCGTGCCGACGGTGACGCGCAGGCAGCCGGCGAGCGGGCCGGCGCCGGGCGCGTCGAACGTCCGCACGAGGATCCCGCGCTCCATCAGCGCGCGCCACACCGCGGTCGCGCGGCCGTCGCCCGCTGCGCCGACGCGGATCATCACGAAGTTGGCCTCGGTGGCGAACACGCGCAGCCCGGGCAGCGCGCGCAGCCCGGCGACCAGGCGCGCGCGCTCCTCGACGACGGCGCGCGCGTGCGCCTCGAGCGCGGCGCCGTGGTGCTCGAGCAGCCACGCCGCGGCGCGCTGGGTGAGGCTGTTGAGGTTGTACGGCGGGCGGACCTTCTCCAGCTCGTGGACGACGTCCTGATGCGCGACGAGGAAGCCGCAGCGCAGCCCCGCCATGCCCACCTTGGACAGCGTGCGCATGACGACCAGGTTGGGCAGCGCCGCCAGCTCCGGCAGCACCGTGCGCCCGCCGTAGGCGAGGTACGCCTCGTCGGAGACGACGATCATGTCGGGGCAGCGGCGCGCGAGGTCGAGCACGTAGTCGACCGACCACAGCGTGCCGGTCGGGTTCGACGGCAGCGCGAAGAACGCGACGTTGGGCCGGCGCGCCGCGACCGCGGCGTCGACCGCGGCCTCGTCCATCGTGAAGTCGTCGCGCAGCGCGACCTCGACCGCGTCGAGGCCGTGGATCTTCGCGGCGATCCGGTAGTAGACGAACGTCGGCCACGGATAGAGCACGCCGGCGCGCGCGGCCCCGGGGCGCGGCGCGGCGAACGCGGCGCACAGCATCGCGATCAGCTCGTCGGAGCCGTTGCCGAACACCAGCCGGTCCGGCGCGACCCCGAGCTGCCGCGCCACTGTCGGGCGCAGCTCGCCGGCGTCGGCGTACGGGTACCGCTCGAGCGCGGCCTTGGCCAGCTCGGCGCCGAGCGCCGCGGCGACGTCCGGCGGCAGCGCGTAGGGGGACTCGTTGGCGTCGAGCTTGGCGCGGATCAGCGCGGGGCGCGGGACGTGGTACGCGCGCTCGCCGCGCAGCGCCGGCGTGACCAGCTCGGCGAGCGGGCCGCGCGCGGGCGCGGGCGCCGCCGTGCCCACCACACCCAGAGGCGCCGTCGCCCGGATCACCGCGCTGCGGCCGTGGGCGTCGAGCCCCTCGACCTCGGCGAGCGCGGCGATGTCCGCCGCGTGCGCGCGCGCCGCGGCCTCGTCGTACTCGACCAGCGAGGTGCGCTTGCGGAAGTCGTAGGTGCCCAGCGGCGAGGCGTAGCGCGCGGCGCCGCCGGTCGGCAGCACGTGGTTGGCGCCGGCGAGGTAGTCGCCGGTGGCCTCCGACGCCCACGCGCCGACGAAGATCGCGCCCGAGGTGGTCAGCCGCGCCGCGACCTCCCGCGGCGCCGCGCACTGGACCTCGAGGTGCTCGGGCGCGTAGCGGTTCGCGAACGCGATGGCCTGCTCCAGCGTGTCGACCACGATCGCCGCGCCGTAGCGGTCGAGCGCCGCCCGCGCGATCGTCTCGCGCGGCAGCACCGCGAGCTGGCGCGCCAGCTCGGCGTCGACGGCGTCGAGCAGCGCCGGCGCCGTCGTCACCAGGATCGCGCGCGCCTCGACGTCGTGCTCGGCCTGGGCGAGCAGGTCCGCGGCGATCCACGCCGGGTTCGCGGTCGCGTCGGCGAGGATCAGCACCTCCGACGGGCCGGCGACCGCGTCGATGTCGACCTCGCCGAACACGATGCGCTTGGCGACCGCGACCCACTGGTTGCCCGGGCCGACGATCTTGTCGACCCGCGGCACCGTCGCGGTGCCGTACGCCAGCGCCGCCACCGCCTGCGCGCCGCCGATCTCGAACACGCGGTCGACCCCGGCGATCTTCGCCGCGAGCAGCGTCTCCGGCGACGGCCCGGGCGTGACCATCACGACCTCGCCGACGCCGGCGACCTTGGCCGGGATCGCGGTCATCAGCACCGACGACGGGTACCGCGCCGTGCCGCCGGGCACGTACAGCCCGACGCGCGCCAGCGGCGTCACCCGCAGCCCCAGCCGCACGCCGCCGTCCTCGGCGAGCAGGTCCGGCTCGACCTGCCGCGCGTGGAACGCGCGGATCCGCGCCGCCGCGTGCTCCAGCGCCTCGCGCACCCGCGGCGCGACCTGCCCCGCGAGCGCGTCCCACCGCGCCCGGTCGATCTCGTAGCCGCCGTCCGGCCCGGGCGCGCGCCTGTCGAACCGCTCCGTCAGCTCGCGCACCGCGGCGTCGCCGCGCGCCCGCACGTCGTCGACGATCGCATGCACCGCGGCCTCGACCTCGGGCGAGCTCGTGGTCGAACGATCGAGCACCGCCGCGAGCGCGCCGGCGTCGGCGGGATCAGCGGGGCGAACGCGGCGCAGCAGCGACATCGGGCCCAGTTATGGCCCATGGAGGCCGTTCAGGGAACCGCCAACCGCGCCGGGCCGGCGGTCGTTCAGCCCCGGGCCCGCTCCAGCAGGACGTCGCCGAGGTCGCGGCGCCCGTCGAGCAACGCCACGACCCAGACCTCGGCCCCCACGATCCTGTAGACCAGCCGGTACGGTGGAAGCTGGAGCTCACGGAACGCCGTGACCCCCCGGCGACGAAGCTCGGGCACCACGCGCCCGCGCTCGGCGAATCGGCGCAGCGTCCTGCGCCCGCGCTCGAAGCGCTCGAGCAGGGCCTTCGCCGCGGTGACGCCGCGGAGGCCGAGCACGTACGTCAGGATCCGCGCCTCGTCGTCGGATGCGTACGCGGAGACGATGACGCGCCGCGCGGTCACGGACGGCGAGGCTTGCGCAGCAGGGCTCGCATCCGGCGAGCGTGCGCGGCAGCGGACATTCCGCCGCGCTCGACGATCTCGCGCTCACCTTGCAGCGCGAGCGCCAGCAGGGCGAACGCATCGCGATCGGCGGCGTACGTCCGGGCATCCTGCAGCACCGCCGTGGGTCGGCCGTTCTGGGTGATGACGATCGGCGTGCGGCGCCGCGTCGCGCGCTCGATGAGCTCGGCGGCGTCCCGCTTCAGGGTCGTGACGGGCTCGACGTCCTCGAGTTTCATGCCGAGCAACGGTAGCACCGAATCCGGTGCGACCGAGGACCTTCGAGGCCGCGCTGCCACGCCGGCGAGGCAGTGCCCGTCCCCGACCGCGTGGCGCCCGTCCGGCCACCGCGCGGCCAGGTTGGTGTCGAACACGACGGTCGGCGCGGCGGTCGTCGATGGTGGCAGCTCGGGCCGTTGCGGCTCACAGCTCCACCGCACAGCGTCCGCAGCCACGGTCGCGTCGCGAGGAGGCACCACCGGCGCATCGGGCGCCGCGTCGCCGCCGCACGCGGCCAGTAGAGCAAGCACGCCGAGGGGCAGCACATGCGCGGCCGACGCGGGCGAGCGGCCGACCGCGCAGATCACGGCACCCGGAAGCGCGCGACGTTGCGGCGGCGGCCGATGCCGGAGCCGGTGCCCTCGTAGACGAACACGTAGTCGCCGGGGGCGACGGTGGCGGTTGCACCAAGGAACTGCAGTTCGATCCCGGTCTGCAGGTAGGACAGCGGCAGACGCATCTCGCTGATTTCCGCCTCGCCTTCGGCCGTGAACCGCGAGAATCGCATGATCCACCTCCGCATCACGAGGCGATGCCACCGGCGCATCGGGCGCCGCGTCGCCGCCGCAGGCGGCCAGGGCCACAAGCGCGGCGAGTTGCGCCACACGCGGACGTGCGGTTGGCGCGGGCGTGCGCCGCATCTCGCCGGTCACGGCACCTGGATGCGAGCCACGTTGCGACGGCGTCCGACCCCGACGCCGGTGCCCTCGTAGACGAACACGTAGTCGCCGGGGGCGAGGGTGGCGGTCGCGCCGAGATTCTGCAGCTCGATCC
>WYBA01000123.1 GCA_011526095.1 Myxococcales bacterium
AAGAGCTCGCCGTACCGCCGCGCCTCGTCCTGCCACGCGGCGTCGAGCGCGTCCTCGCGCGCCTGCTTCGCCGCGACGAACGCGGCCCAGTCCCCTCCGTGCTCGCGCTCGACCGCGGCCAGCTCGAACGGAAACCACCGCGCGCGCGCGTGTCGCTCGGCGTCGCTGACCGGCGCGGGCGCGGGCCCCGTGGTGGCGGCCCCCGCACCCGTCGCGCCACCCGAGGGCGTCGGGCCACCACACGCGGCTACAACGATCACCACGCCGAGCCAGCCGGACATCCCCTTGCGCGTCGACATGCCGCCGAGCGTAGCGCGACGTCGCCGGTGAAGGGGAGCGCGCCTGATCGCCGCGCCCGCGCCGCGTCTGTGCGCGTCCACGTGGGCGCGCCGTTGCTAACGTGAGCCCATGCTCGACGGCTCGTGTCACTGCGGGGCGCTGACGATCCAGCTCGACACCGCGCGCGCTCCCGCCGACCTCCCTGTCCGCGTCTGCGGCTGCACGTTCTGTCGCAAGCACCGGCCGCGCTACACCTCCGACCCGACCGGCCACGTCACGCTCATGCTCGCCACCGACGACGCCGCAAGCCGCTACCGGTTCGGCCTGCGCCTCGCCGACTTCCTGATCTGCCGCACGTGCGGCGTGTTCGTCGCCGCCCACGACCCCGCCGGTGCCCGCGCCGTCATCAACCTCGACACGCTCGCGCGCGCCGACGACTTCTCCTCCGCGCCGACGGCGTTCACGGCCTACGACACCGAGGACGCGCCCACGCGCGCCGCCCGGCGCGCGCGCGCCTGGACGCCCGCGACGCTCGTGGTCGCCACCCGCTGATCAGTCTCCCTCCTCCGTCTTCTCCGCGACGATCCCGCACCGCCGCTCGAGGTCCCCGAGCTCCGCGACCGCCGCGTCCCGCCCCAGCACCCGCCGCCGCTTGAGGAACTCGGCGACGTACGCGGCCGGCAGCGGCTCGAGCCTCGCGAACAGCGCGCCGGCGCCGTCACCGTCGTCCTCGCCGAGCAGCCCGCGCAGCACCTCCGGATCCAGCCGGTCCACCGTCAGGATCTCGTCGAACCGGCCCGGCCGCAGCGCCGCGCCCATCATCTTGTCGGGCGCGTTGGCCGACGCCATGACGACGCGGCAGGTCCGCAGCGCCAGCTCGAGGAAGTGCAGCAAGGGCCCGCTCGACGCGACGCGATCGAGGTCGTCGAGGATCATCGCCTCGGGCCGCAGCAGCTGCAGCAGCGTCTCCAGCCGGTTCGAGATCGCCTCGCTGCCGTGGTAGCCGTGCATCTTCGCCAGCACGCCGAGATCGATCCGCACCGACGTCAGCCCGAGCCGCCGCACCAGCCAGCGGATCATCAGGCTCTTGCCGGTGCCGGGCGGCCCGGCGAGCAGGTAGCTGCGCGCCACCTCCTCGTCGAGGAACCGCTGCATCCGCGCCTCGAGCGCGCGCATCTGCGCCGTCGGGCGCACCTCGTCGAGCCCGAACGGATCGAGCGCGAGCCCGGCGTGGCCGTAGGCGACGTGCCGCCCGCCGACCTTGCGCCACAGCCGGTCGCCGAGCGCGCGGTAGGTCTCGGCCTCGCGCGCGGTCCGCACGTAGGGCCCGTCGACCATCAGGTCGCCCTCGCCGACCCACGCCACGGCCTCGCCGCCGATCGTCCCGCGCCCGAGGTACACCGAGCCCTCGTCGCCGTCCCAGTACGCCTCGTCGAGCGTCACCTCGGTGATGTGCTCGATCACGAGGCGGCGGAACTCCTCGGGGATCTCGGTCCACGGCTCGCCCGCCGGGTCGTCGAAGAACCGGTAGGGGTTCTTCGACGTCGCCGAGCGGTGCTCGGCGCGCGCCGACAGCGCCACGCCGATCGCGCGCAGGCCGACCCCGATCCAGTCGAGGCGGGTCGGCTGGTCGCGCAGGCTCATGGCGATCGCGCCGGCCTCGCCGGCCAGCTTCAGGTAGCGCTCCCAGCGCCGGTTCTTGCTCTTCTGCTTGGAGGTCGCGCGCATGGCACGGGTGCAGCGCGGACGGGCCGGCGCTGCGCGGTCGAGAGACGAGGGACGGCGGCAGGACGGCGCGCGGGCGCACCTCGGCCAGCCCCTCCCAAGGTGGAGGGCACGTACGGCGGACGCGCCGCGGCGACGGGCGTCACCCGCCGCAGGAGGCGGGGCCCGTCACGACGCAGTGCATCTCGATCAGCGCACGCATGGCGAAGCTCCTGCACTCATGTATTCGAGGCACGCGCGCCCGCGCAAGCCCTTTCTTCGACGTGGTAAGCCTGCCTCATGCCGGCGCCGCGGACGTTCTCGCTCACCCCTGGCAAGCGTGTCCTGTTCCTGACCAAGGACCCGGACCTGATCCGCCGGCAGCTCGCCGGCGAGCTCGACCTCCGCATGGAGGACCTGCGCCCCGAGGATCTGCTCGACGACATCAACACCGACGCGATGACGCCGGCGTGGGTGTGCTTCGACTACGACCCCGCGGCGATCGCGCGCAACGCCTACGCCGGGCTGATCGTCGCCGGCGCGCGCCTGCTGCCCGAGGACGCGCTCGCGAAGGGCAACTTCGAGGTGATCGTCGCCGGCGCGCAGAAGGGCGTCGGCAGCTCGCGCGAGACCGCGGCGCAGTGCGAGGTGTTCGCCGGCAGCCGGATGGCGATCGCGTCGTCGTTCGCGCCGATCCACGCGCGCAACAACATCAACATCGGCCAGCTCATGGGCGATCACGCGATGCTGCGCCGGCTGCAGGCCGGCGAGGCGATCGCGCTCGACGAGCTCACCCGCGGCCACGACCCGATCACCGCGATGATCATCGAGAGCGGCGGCCTGCTGCCGTTCTGCGCGCGCCTCGACCAGGGCGAGCTGAAGGTCCCGCCCACCGGCACGGGCCCGCGGCCGATGAACCTCACCGAGAAGATCCTCGCGGCCAAGCTGCTCCCCGGCCAGGGCGCGTACGTCAAGCCGGGCGACGCCGTGCTCGTCCGCGTCGACGCCGGCTACTCGCACGAGTTCACCACCGCCCAGGTCCACCACTTCCTCGAGCAGGAGTACGGCGCGGGCTACCGCCTCAAGGACCCGACGAAGTTCGCCGTGTTCGAGGACCACCTGATCTACGCCGAGACCTTGCCGTCGATGCGCAAGTTCAAGGACAAGATCGACACGCTGCGCGCGATGCAGCGCGCGTTCGCCGCGCACACCGGCGTCCGCGACTACAGCGCCGTCGACGGCGTCTCGCCCGGCATCTGCCACCAGGTCGCGCGCGAGCAGTTCCTCGACCCCGGCGACTTCGTCCAGGCGACCGACAGCCACACCTGCATGGGCGGCGCGTCGGGCGCGCTGTCGTGGGGCGTCGGCGCCACCGAGTACGCCGCGCTCGCGTACTGGGGGTTCACGCCGCTGGCGGTGCCCGAGTCGATCCGGTTCGAGCTGACCGGGCGGCTGCGCCCCGGCGTCACCGCCAAGGACGTCATGCTCCACCTGCTCGCGACGTTCGCGAAGCGCGAGCAGACGCTCAACCGCGTCATGGAGTTCGGCGGCGACGGCCTGTTCGCGCTGTCGCCCGACGAGCGCGCCACGCTCGCCAACATGGCGACCGAGGCCTCGGCGCGCGGCTGCGTGATGGAGGTCGACGACGTGATGCTGCGGTGGATCGCGGCGCACCGCCCCGGCTGCGACGTCGACGCGCTGCGCGCGAAGGTGGTCACGCCGGATCCGGGCGCGCACCACGACGGCGGCGTCCACGTCATCGACCTCGACACGATCCGCCCGATGCTCGCCACGCCCGGCGATCCGGACCGCGGCGTCGCGTCCGATCCGAAGAACGGCGCCCTGATCCCCGAGGTCGGCAAGGTCAAGATCGACATCGCCTACGGCGGGTCGTGCACCGCCGGCAAGAAGGACGACATCGATCACTACGCGCGCGTGATCGCCGACGCCCAGCGCGCCGGCCGGCCGATCGCGCCGGGCGTGCGGTTCGTGCTGCAGTTCGGCAGCAAGGACGTCGAGGACTACGCGCGGCAGCGCGGCTACCTCGACCTGTTCCGGGCCGCCGGGGTCGAGCTCATCCCGCCGGGGTGCGGCGCGTGCATCGGCTGCGGCCCCGGCGTCAGCGACGCCGCGACGCAGGTGACCGTCTCCGCGATCAACCGCAACTACAAGGGCCGCAGCGGCCCCGGCCAGCTCTACCTCGCGTCTCCGCTCACCGTCGCCGCCTCCGCGATCGCCGGCGAGATCGTCGAGTACCGCGAGGGCATGTTCGACGCGCCGGCGAAGTAGCCGGCGGCGCCCCGCGTCACTCCGGCGCCGGCTCGCACGCCGTCGCGTCGACGCAGTAGCCGGTCGAGGCGCAGTCGTCCGCCGGCATCATCTCGTGGATCGGATCCACCGAGGGGATCTCGCAGCAGCACAGCTCCGGATCGGCGGGCGCGTCCGGATCGGCCGACACTGGATCGGCGGGCTCGGTCGCGCCGGTCGGCTCGGTCGACGCGGGGCTCGACGCGGCGCCGCCACCACAGGCGGCGACCGCGAACAGAACGGCACACAGCAGGATTCGCATGCCGCCGATGCTAACCCGCCGCGCGGGCCTGGCGCGCGGTCTGGACCAGGAGCTGGACCAGGCTCTCGGAGTCCTGGCCCTTGGGCACGACGACGCAGCCCTGGGCGATCTTCGTCGGCTCGCGCAGGTCGCCGCCGGTGAGGAAGATCAGGCGCTCGAGCAGCCACGGGCGGTCGGTGCACACCCAGCGGTAGACGTCGGCGCCCGAGCCGTCGGGCATGAACCAGTCGACCAGCAGCACGTCGAAGTCGTGCGCCTCGAGCTGGGCGATCGCCGCGCGCCCGCACTCGACGGTGGTGACGACGAAGCCGAGGTCGCCGAGCAGCATCGACATCACGTGCAGCAGCTCGGGCTCGTCGTCCGCCAGCAGCAGCGACGGGCGATCGGCGTCGAGCCAGGCGACGTCGGCCTCGCTCAGCTCCTCCAGCCGCGCGTGGCGGCGCGCCGCGACCTCGACGACCCGGACCAGCTCTTCCAGCTCCTCCGGACGCAACGTGAGACACCGTCCCGCGACGACGCGATCGAAGTCGGGCGCGGGGACGTCGCACTGGAACACGAACTGGCCGCGCAGATCGACGCGGTGCTTCAAAGCCCACCGGTAGAGCTCACCGCCCACGGTGTGGGCGGTGTCCCACGCCGTCACCACGACGTCGATCGGGCGCTCGCCCTCGAGCACCGTGCGCGCCTCGCCGACGGTGCGCGCCGAGGCCACGCTGGCCCCGCGCGCGATGAACACCGCCACGAGGTGATCGCGCGCGTCGTCGTCGTCGAGCGCGACCAGCACCGAGGGTGCGCGCTGGGCGTCGGATTCCCCCACGCTTGCGAGTATATCCGACGCCGCGGCCGCGCCGCTTCTGCTAGGATGGCTCGACTTCGGCGATCGAGATGAGTGGACCGCATCGCAGCAACGACGCCACCAGCGCGGGGAGCGCTGGCGGCGCCGGCGGTGGCGCTGGCGGCGCCCGGGGCGCCGACGCGGGCGCGCGCGCGCCCGGTCCCGCGGCGAGCGGCGGACCGATCGTCGGGATCGACCTCGGCACCACCTTCTCGTCGATCGGCGTGGTCATCGGCAACAAGGTCCAGGTCCTGCCGCGCGAGGACGGGTCGCGGTTCACGCCGTCGGTCATCTCGTTCCCCCGCAAGGGCGAGATCGTCGTCGGCGAGGCCGCGCGCCAGCGGATCGCCACGGACCCGGCGCGCACGATCGTCTCGCCCAAGCGCCTGCTCGGCCGGCCGTACTCGGACCGCGAGGTCCAGACGTTCGTCGGCCAGGCGCCGTACCGCACCAAGACCGGCCCCGACGGCACGACCGTGATCGAGCTGTGGCAGACGGACTACGCGATCACCCAGCTCGTCAGCTACCTGTTCGCCGACGTCCGCGATCTCGCGGAGAAGCGGCTCGGCCAGCCGGTGCGCGAGGCCGTCGTCGCGGTGCCGGTCGCGTTCGACGTCACGCGGATCCAGGCGGTCCGCCGCGCCGCGCAGATGGCGGGCCTCGAGGTCGTGTCGCTGCTCGACGAGCCGAGCGCCGCCGCGCTCGCCAACCGCTACACCCCCGGGTTCGGCGGCGTCGTCGGCGTCTACGACTTCGGCGGCGGCACGTTCGACTTCTCGCTCGTCGACGTGTCGAAGGCGCAGTTCAAGATCCTCGCCACCGCCGGCGACAACTGGCTCGGCGGCGACGACCTCGACACCGTCCTCGCCGAGGCCGCGGCGAACCAGTTCTGGCGGCTGCACAAGGTCGACCTGCGCAAGCAGGCGGTCGAGTGGCAGCGGCTGCGGTTCGCGTGCGAGATCGCCAAGCGCGCCCTGTCCACGTCCGAGGCCGCGGTGATCAGCGTGCCCGACGTCATGCGCACCGCCGCCGGCATGGTCGGGCTGGAGCTCGGGATCGATCGCGCGACGCTGGCCCGCGCGGCCTCGGCGCTGCTCCAGCGCAGCCTGCAGGTGTGCGAGAACGCCCTGGCCAAGGCCGGGCTGCGGCCCAAGGACATGACCGCCGTGTACATGGTCGGCGGCACCTCGCGCATGCCGGCGGTCCAGGACGCCGTCGCCAAGCACTTCGGGGTGCCGGTGCGCACCGGGGTCGCGCCTGACCAGGCGGTGTGCCTGGGCGCGGCGATCCACGCCTCGCTGATCGCCGCCAAGCGCGCGAAGACGTCAGCCGCGGTTTGACCGGCGGGGGGCCGGCACCTACGCTTGGCCCCATGTCCCGTTCGAAAACGGCAACCGCCGCCGTCCTCGCGGCGCTGCTGCTCGCCGGATGCCCCGGCGGTCCCACCAAGGTCGAGATCCCCGATCCGGTCCTGCTCCCCGACGCCGGGATGGCCAGCGTCGGGATCGATCTCCCGGCCGTCCCGTCGGTGATCGAGACGACCACGGTCGAGCCGATGACCGGCGACTCGCCGGCCGACCGCTCCCCGCTGCTCGACATCATGGTCGCGGAGAACCGCCGGTGGATGAAGGGGCTGGGCAGCGCGGCGACGCCCGCCTACTACCTCGCCTACCAGATCACCGACTCGCGCGTCGTCAACCTCGAGGCCGAGGGCGGCGCCCTGACGACGGACTCCGACGAGCAGGACCGCAACCTCGACGTCGAGATCCGCGTCGGCTCGCCGGCGCTCGACAACACGCGCGTGCTGTCGGATCCGCAGACCGCCGGCCTCAACGATCCGCTGACCCGCCACGGCGTCATGCCGTTCGGGACGGACAAGCAGGCGATCTCGAACCACCTGTGGCTCGAGACCGACCGCCGCTACCGCGAGGCCGAGCAGGCGCTGACCTACGTCATCCAGGACCAGCAGACGCTGAGCAAGAAGTCGCAGGTGCCGGACTTCTCGTCGGCGCCGGCCGAGGTGTTCGTCGGCAAGCTCGCCAAGCTCGAGTACGACAAGGCGGCGTGGGTGGCGCGGCTCAAGCGGTGCTCGGAGCGCGCGCTGCGCGGCAAGGCGACGCGCGGCACGTGCAGCGTCGTGTTCCAGGAGATCACGGTCTACTTCGTCAACAGCGAGGGCTCGCAGCTCCAGCAGTCGTTCACCAGCGCGCAGCTCGCCGTGTCCGTCGGCGTCAAGGCCGAGGACGGCATGGGGCTGGGGCGGCTCGAGCAGCGGTTCGGCGTGACGCCGGCCGACCTGCCCGACGACGCCGCGGTCGACGCGATGATCAAGACGGTCACGGCGGACCTCGACGCCCTGCACGACGCGCCGCTCGCCGAGCCGTACGTCGGCCCGGCGATCCTCGAGGGCCGCGCCGCCGGCGTGTTCTTCCACGAGGTGTTCGGCCACCGCATGGAGGGCCACCGCCAGAAGGACGAGACGTCGGGCAAGACGTTCGCGTCGTACGTCGGCAAGGAGATCATGCCGACGTGGCTGTCGGTGTTCGACGACGCGACGCTGACCACGCTCAACGGGATGCAGCTCAACGGGTTCTACCGGTTCGACGACGAGGGCGTGCGCGCCCGCCGCGTCGACCTGGTGCAGCAGGGCCGGCTGATGGCGTTCCTGATGGGCCGCAACCCGATCGAGGGGTTCGAGGCGTCCAACGGCCACGGCCGCAAGCAACCCGGCCTGCCGCCGGTCGCGCGCCAGGGCAACCTCGTCGTCGCCTCGGAGCGCTCGGTCGAGCGCAGCGAGCTGGAGAAGATGCTGCTCGAGGAGGTCAAGCGCCAGGGCCGGCCCTACGGCATGGTGTTCACCGACATCTCGGGCGGGTTCACCAACACGTCGGCGTTCGGGCCGCAGTCGTTCAAGGTCAACCCGACGATGGCGTACCGGATCTACCCCGACGGCCGGCGCGAGCTGGTCCGCGGCATCGACATCAGCGGCACGCCGCTGGTCGCGCTGCAGTCGATCCGCGCGGCGAGCCGCGAGGTCGAGACGTTCAACGGCGTGTGCGGCGCGGAGAGCGGCTGGGTGCCGGTGTCCGCGTCGGCGCCGAGCCTGCTGGTCGAGAAGCTGGAGATCGAGCAGAGCTACATCCCGCCGGACCGGCCGCCGGTGCTCGATCCACCGTCGATCAAGGCCCAGGGCAAGGCCCAGGCCGGCACGCACGGCACGCACGGAGGTGCGCAGTGAAGTCCCGCGCGAACCCCTCGACCACGATGACGAAGTACGCGGCGGTCGCGCTCGGCGCGGCGCTGGTCGCGGTCCCGATGCTGTGGCCCGCCGGCGACGACGGCGCGGCCCTCGCCAAGCCGGCGCCGGTCAAGCTCGCCGGCGCCTCGACCGCGGTCACCCCGGAGATCCTCGACGCGATCGCCGAGGAGATGAACAGGTCGATGCAGAGCCTGCAGATCGGGCGGGCGCCGAAGCCCTACCACATCTCGTACAAGGTCACCGAGGTCGACGTGAACGACGTCGTGTCGAGCCTCGGCCACGCGACGACGCGGCGCAACCGCCACTTCGTCAACATCGAGGCGCGCGTCCGCGTCGGCTCGATCGACGTCGACAACGCCAACTTCGTCGTCGCGGGCGCCGAGGCCTACGACGGCGTGTCGGCGTTCACCCTGCCGCTCGAGGCGACGCCGCGGATCGCGCGCCGCGCGACGTGGCTGGTGACGGACACCGCGTACAAGGAGGCGCTGATCCAGCTCCAGGCCAAGAACGACGCGCGCCGCGCGTCGGGCGGGGCCAAGCAGGACGTGCCGGGCTGGACCGAGGAGCAGGCGGTCGTCGCCGAGGACCCGGTCGACGTGCCGGCGCTGGAGTCGCTCGACGACCTCGAGGCGCGCGCGAACACGCTGTCGGCGACGTTCCGCGACCACGCCGACGTGCGCGACTCGCGGGTGGGGTTCACCAGCTACCTCGAGCGCCGGTGGTACATCAACTCCGAAGGCACGTCGGCGCACGACACGCGCCGCGCCACGGGCGTGCTGATCGCCGCGTTCGGCCAGGCCGACGACGGCCAGGAGCTCGGCCAGCACTGGACCCGCTACGGCCGCACCGCCGCCGACCTGCCGAAGGAGGCCGAGATGAAGGCCGCGGCGGACCAGCTCGCGGCGCTGATCGGCCAGCTCGCCAAGGCGCCCAAGCTCGACCGCTACACCGGCCCGGTGCTGTTCGAGGGCGAGGGCGCCGCGGGGATCGTCCGCTACACCCTGGCGCCGCACCTCGGCGGCACGCCGCTGCCCGAGGGGCTCGCGCCGGCCCAGGCCAAGCAGTTCGGCGGCGGCTTCGCCGACAAGGTCGGGCTCAAGGTCCTGTCGGACAACCTGTCGATCGTCGACGACCCGACGGCGAGCAAGGCCGGCGGCCACGCGCTGATCGGCGGCTACGCGATCGACGACGAGGGCGTCGCGGCGCAGAAGGTCGAGGTCGTCAAGAACGGCATGCTGCAGACGCTGCTGCACAGCCGCACGCCGTCGAAGAAGGGCGAGAAGTCCAACGGCCACGCCCGCCGGACCGCGCCCGGCGGGATGTTCCACGGCACCGCGACCAACCTGATCCTCACCGGCAAGGGCGGCATGGACCGCAAGAAGCTGGTGGCCAAGCTGCTCGCCGAGGCCAAGGCCAACGGCCTGCCCCACGCGATCATCATCAAGCGGATGGACGACGCCGCGGCGACCGCGACGCCGGAGATGACGCGGCGCGAGCTGATCAACCTCTACCAGAACGCGGACACCGACCTGCCGCCGCCCGCGACGCTGGTCTACAAGGTCACGTTCGACGGCAAGGAGCAGCTGGTGCGGCCGGTGCAGCTCGGCGAGGTCGCGCTGCGCACGTGGAAGGACGTGATCGCCGTCGGCAAGGCGCAGACGGTCGCGAACTTCCTCGCCTCGGGCGACGGCTACGTCATCCAGCGGCTGACCGGCGTCGGCGACGGCGCGGTGCCGTCGTCGGGGATCGAGAGCTCGGTGACGACGCCGGACCTGCTGTTCAAGGAGCTCGACCTGAGCGCCTACACGATCGGCAAGCGCGAGAAGCCCGCGATCCCGCGCCCCGACGGCAAGTAGCGGTGCCGGCGCTGCGGGTCCACGCCACGGTGGCGCGCAGCCGGGCCAACGGGCCGGGCACGCGGTTCGTGGTGTGGGTGCAGGGCTGCTCGCTGGGGTGCGTCGGGTGCTTCAACCCGACGACGCACGCGGCGGAGGGCGGCGAGGAGGTCGCGGTCGACGACCTGCTGGCGCGGATCGCCGACGCCGCCGCGCGCGGCGAGGTCGACGGGCTGACCGTCAGCGGCGGCGAGCCGCTGGAGCAGGCCGAGGGCGTCGCCGCGCTGCTGCGCGGCGCGCGCGCGCTCGGGCTGTCGACGCTGGTGTTCAGCGGCTTCACGCTCGACGAGATCCGCGCGCGCCCGGGCGGGCCCGACGTGCTCGCCGCGCTCGACGTGCTGGTCGACGGCCGCTACGAGGCGCGCGCGCGCCTCGCCGAGGGCCTGCGCGGCTCGTCGAACCAGCGGATCCACGCGCTGACCGCGCGCCACACCGTCGCCGAGGTCGAGGCGACGCCGGTGGCCGAGATCCAGATCGGCCCCGACGGCGCCGTCGTGGTCACGGGCGTGGCGCCGGTGCCGCTGCGCCGGGGGCGGTAGGCGCGGCGGCAGCCGGCGCGCGCGCGTCGAGCGCGCGCAGCGCGGTCTGCACGGTCGCGTCGGCGGGCACGCCGCCGAGGCGCGCCCCTCGCCCGAGCCGCGCCAGCTCGACCGCGTAGCCGCGCCGCGTCCACGGGTAGACCGGCTCGCGCGCCTCGACCACGACGCGCGTGTACCCCGCGGCGCGCGCCGCCGCGATCACGGCGTCGAGCGCGGTCACCGGCGCCCCGGGGGCGAGGTGGGCCGCGGCCACGCCGCGGCCCGCGCCGTCCGCGGGCGCGTCGCGCCGCGCGACGAGCGCGCCGACCCGGCCCGCCAGCGCGACGGTCGCGCCGTCGATGACCCAGTCGCCGTCGTCCTCGACCTCGACCGACACCGCCACCGGCGCCCACGGCGCGGCGGCGGGCCCCGCCGCGGGCCACCGCTCGGTCGCGCCGGCGTCCTCGGCCGCGGCGCGCTCCGCCTGCGCGACGACGTCGAGCGCCTCCCACCGCTTGACCGCGGCCGCCCAGCCGGGCTCGGCCGTGCACGCGTCGCAGTCCTGGACCGCGGCGCGCGCGCGCTCGGTGAGCCGCCCGACCGCGATCGTCCCCAGGATCGCGCCCTGCCACTCCGGCACGACGTGCTTGCAGTCGACGACGTAGGCGCCGGTGCACAGCCGCGCCACGTACGCCTCGGCGCCCTCGCCGTCGCGCAGCGCGGTCGCCAGCTCGTCGGGCGCGCGCCACCCGTCGGGCGCGAGCGCCTCGACCTCGGGCGCGAGCGCGAGCGGCCACACCGTCGTCGCCAGGCGCGCGGTGCGCTCGGGCCACGGCAGCGAGGCCACCGCCTCGACCGCGTCGACCGCGAGCACGGTGAGCTGCAGCTCGGCCTGCGCGGCGACCGGCTCGTCCATCTTCGGCCGCAGCGCGGCGACCGCGCGGACGAGCGCGCCGAACGCCTCGGGCGTGCGCGGCCCGCCGGCGTACGCCGAGACCGCGGCGAGCAGCTCGTCGCGGCCGTAGGCGCCGCGCTCGGCGGGGCGCACGGAGATCGCGTCCTCGCCGCAGCCGAGCAGCGCCGCGAGCGCCACGACCGCCGCGCCGCGCCGCCAGGGCATCACACCGCCAGCTTGGACAGCTTGCGCACGGTCGGCGGATCGAGGAACACGAACAGCGCGTCCCCGAACGCGACGTGCGCGCCCGACCACACCGACGACGGCAGCCCCGGCGCCAGCGGCTCGCCGTTGATCCGCGTCCCGTTGCGAGAGTTCTCGTCGACGACGAAGTACTCGCCGGTCGCGCGATCGAAGCTGATCGACGCGTGGACCTTGCTCACCGAGTCGTTCTCGATCCGCACGTCGCACCGCCGGCTGCGCCCGACCGTCATCGGCGTGTCCTGGCCCGCCGGCAGCGTGTTCGCCCCGACGAGCACGAACGGGTGATTCGCCAGCTCGCGCCCGTACTGCTCGATCCACGCCATCGGCTGCGACAGCGTGATCGTGCGATCGATCGTCGCCTCGACCGAGGTGCGGTGCTCCGCCGTCTCGAGCGCGATCAGGATCGGCTTGTGGAGCGTGAAGCCGTTCTTCAGCTCGACGAGCAGCTCGCGCAGCGTCTGCGCGTTTGGCGTGTCCGCGATGGGCATCCCCGGTGTCCGCGCTCACGATATCACGGCGCGCTCGACGCACGCAGCCAGTGGCTCCCGCTGCACTCCCGGTCCGAGCGCGACGACCGCGCGCGGCCCCGGGCGGTCGAGCGGCTCCGACGACACGCGCAGCCCGACGCGGTGGAACGCGGCCCAGTGCGGCCGCTGGTGCCCGGTGCGCCCGTCGATGACGTGGGCGATGCCCTTGACGCGGATGTACGCGGGCGGCAGCGCCTCGAGCGCGTCGAGCAGCTCCTCGAGGTCGATCAGCTCGGGGATCGGGACCCACACGCTGTCGATCCCGTGCGCCCCGTGCCCGTGCCCGTGCCCGTGCCCGTGCCCGTGCCCGTCTTTCGCGCACGCCTCGTCGCATCGATGCTCTCCCCCCTCGCGCAGCGCGGCCTCCGGCGGATCCCGCAGCACCGCCCACAGCCACTCGACCTGCTCCTGGGGCGTGCCCTCGACGATCGGCACCCGCGGCGCCAGCCGCTGCACCGTCGCGCGCGCCTGCTCCGATTGAACCAGCGTCGCCGCGTCGAGCTTGCTCAGCACCACCACGTCGGCGTGCTGGACCTGGGCGTCGACCGCGGGGCTCAGCTTGCGCGACGCGACGAACCCGACCGCGTCGACCAGCGTGACCACCGCGGCGAGCCGGCACCGCGACGCCAGCGGCTCCTTCTCCAGCGACCACGTGATCGGCAGCGGCTCGGCCACGCCGGTCGTCTCGATCACGATCGCCGCCAGGCCCGGCGTGCGGTCGATCAGCTCGAGCATCGAGCGGTCGAGGTCGTCGTTGAGCACGCAGCAGATGCACCCGCCGGGCAGCTCGACCTGGCGGGTCTGGTCCTCGGGCAAGAGCGCCCCGTCGATCCCGACCTCGCCCAGCTCGTTGACGACGATCGCGACCTTGTCGGTCGCGCCCGCCGCCGCCCGCGCGGCGATCAGCCGGTTGAGCAGCGTCGTCTTGCCGCTGCCGAGGAAGCCCGTGAGGATGACGACCGGGATCATCCGCTCACCTCCCGAACAGCCAGCCGAGAGCGTCGGCGATCGTGTCGATCACGGCCGCGGCGCGGCGGCCCTCGGCCGCGTCCCCGGCCCCCGCCGCGCCAGCCGCCGGGGGCCGCGCCTCGACCACCGGGTCCGCCCCGCGCGTCGCCAGCCGCATGCCCTCGGGCCCGCGCTGCTCGACGAAGTCCACCACCGCCGGCAGCTCGCGCTCGTCGAACCACACGCCGTGGTCGCGGCACTGATCGATGATGACCTTCGCCCCCGGCGCGAACTGGCGCCGGTTCATCACGTCCTGGCACAGCGGACACTTGATGTAGAGCGGCCCGCCCCCGCCCAGGCTCGGCGTCGCGTCACCGCCGGGGAACGCCCCGCGGATCTCCTCGTACAGGCCGAGGTCCTCGACGATCGCCTCGAGCGCGCGCCGCTCGACCCACACGCCGCGGCACCGCGGGCACTCGTCGACGGCGACGTGCCCGACCTTGCGCACGTCGAGCGCCACGCTCGCGCACCGCGGGCAGCGCACGCGCGCGTACGCCGCGGTGCGGAACGGGTGCGCGCCACCGTCGTGCCCTGCCGGATCGCCGGGGCCGTCGCCAGACATCTCGCCCATTGTGGCGCAGCTACTTCTCGACGACCACCAGCCGGCGCTTGCCGGCCGCGGTCGTCGGGATGTCGTCGACGAGCTCGAGCGTGACGGGGACCCCGGGCAGGTACTTGTCGAGGAACGCCAGGATCTTCGCCCGCGAGTCCGCGGTCAGCCCGCCCTCGTTCGGGACGATCTTGACGGTCAGCCGGCCGTCCTTGTGCTGGATCGCCTGGAACTGCCGCGCCGCCTCGATCTGCGCGACGAACAGGATGTTGAAGATCAGGCCGTTGACCGGGTTGCCCTTGCCGTCGCGCAGCGTCTCGGCGACGCGACCGTCGATCGGGCCGATCCGGTGCAGCCACCGCCCGCACGCGCACCGCGCCGGGGCGCGCTCGGTCGCGAGGTCGCCGATCAGGTAGCGGACGAACGGCACCGCGAGGTTGTGCAGGTCGGTCACGGCGACCTCGCCGCTCTCGCCCGGCTCGGCCGGCCGGACCGTCCCGTCCGGGTTCCGGACGACGAGCTCGACGATCATCGCCTCCATCGACGTGTGCAGCCCGTCGTGGGCGTCGCACTCGCCGGCCATCAGCATGAACTCGCGCGCGCCGTAGGTCTCGAACACCGCGGGCCCGAACGCCTGCTCGAGCGCGACGCGGTCCTCGGGGAACACGCGCTCGGCCCCGCAGATCACCGGGATCGTGTCCCACGCGCGCTTGCCGGTGCGGTTGACGTAGCGCGCGAGCGTCGCGCCCGCCTGGCTGTACGTGACGATCACCTCGGGGCGCGCCGCGACCAGCGCGTCGACCGCCGCGGCGAGGTGATCGTCGCCGCGCGGCGAGCAGTCGAAGTAGGTGTCGCGCTTGAGCCGGTGGTCGAGCTCGACCTTCCACTTCTGCCACGCGTTCTTCGGCGGCGCGGCGCCGAAGCCCCAGTAGTGGAACGCGCGCTTGCCCATGCGGTAGCCGGCCCAGCCGTAGGCGCGCCACCGCATCGCGTCGCGCCAGTGCCGCGACTCGGCGTTGTACGACACGACGAACGGCTCGCCGGTCGAGCCGCTGGTCGCCTTGTGGACGACGGCGTACGGCGGCGCGCTCGCGGTGCGCTCGGGGATCCGCGTGCGCGCGGTCTCCTTGTCGAGCAGCGGCAGCTTGCGCAGATCCTCCGGCGTCTGGATGTCGTCGGGCGTCAGCCCGAGGCGGTCCATGACCTCGCGGTAGTGGACGGTGTGCTGGTAGGCGTGGCGGATCAGCCGGCGCAAGAGGCCGCTCTGGATCGCGTGCAGCTCGTCGCGGCTCGACCACTGCGTGCGGTGCACGTCCTCGATCAGGCCGATCGTCGGGCGCCCGCGCAGCCGCTCGAACGCAGGGAACAGGACGTCGTGGAGCACCCGCCCATAGAGGTCCATCGTCCGTCTCGTGTAGCATCGCGCGACCGGTGCTGTCCCGCCTCAAGCAGAAGAACCTCCACACCTGGATGCGCGGGTGGGCGCGTCACCTCGTCGCGCGCGCGACCGCGCCACGCGCCTCGGGCACGCGCCACCTGCTGTTCGCGCTGTGCGACCACTACGAGCCGCTGTGGGGCAAGACCGACGACGCCACCGGCCACGCGCGCGTCGCCGCGTGGGTCGACGGCTACCCCGCGCTCGGCCGCTACCGCGACGCCGAGGGCCGCCCGCCGCGCCACTCGTGGTTCTTCCCCGGCGAGGAGTACCGCCCCGGCTTCCTCGACGGGCTCGCGACGCTGGCGCGCGGCGGGTTCGGCGAGGTCGAGGTCCACCTCCACCACGACGCCGACACGCGCGACACGCTGCGCGCGAAGCTGGACGAGACGCTGCGCCTGCTCGGTGGCCACGGCCACCTGTCGCGCGACGGCGCCGGCGGCTACCAGTGGGCGTTCATCCACGGCAACTGGTGCCTCGCCAACGGCCGCCCCGACGGGCGGTGGTGCGGCGTCGACGACGAGCTGACGCTGCTGCACGAGCTGGGCTGCTACGCCGACTTCACGTTCCCGTCGGCCCCGGACCCGTGCCAGTCGGACATGGTCGACCTGATCTACTGGCCGACCGGCGACCTCGAGCGCCGCCGCGCCTACGACGCCGGCGAGCGCGCCCGCGTCGGCGCCGCGCACGACGACCGGCTGCTGATGATCACCGGCCCGCTCGCGCTGGTGCGCAAGGGCGCCGTCGGCGTGCGGATCGAGAACGGCGCGCTCACCGGCGACGATCCGCCGACGCCGGCGCGCGTCCACTCGTGGGTCGACCAGGGCATCACCGTCGCCGGCCGCCCTGACTGGGTGTTCGTCAAGGTCCACACCCACGGCGCGCTCGAGAGCACCGCCGCCTCGCTGCTCGGCGACGGCGGCGCGGCGCTGCACGACACGCTCGCCGCCCATTACAACGACGGCGCGCGGTGGCGCCTGCACTACGTCACCGCGCGCGAGATGTACAACGTCGCCCGCGCCGCGATGGACGGCAAGGGCGGCGAGCCCGGCGCGTGGCTCGACTACGCCGTGCCGCCGCCGCCTGTCGCCGCGTAGCGACGTCGACGCAGGACGCGACTAGGCCGCGTTCTGCCGCAGCTCGGGCACGGGCACGGGCACGGGCACGGGCACGGGCACGGGCGCCGGCGCATCGGCCGGCGCCTCGCCCTTGACGCGCGCGCGGCCCGGCGCGGTCGTCTGGTCGCGCACGTGCTTCGGCACCGGGTGGAGATCCCACACCAGCCCGACGAGCGCGAACGCGCGGATCACGTAGTAGGTAATGTCGATCTCCCACCAGAAGAAGCCGTTGTTGGTGGCGCGCTGGTAGTGGTGGTGGTTGTTGTGCCAGCCCTCGCCGAGGGTGATCACCGCGAGCACCGGGTTGTTGCGGCTGGTGTCGGTCGTCGCGTAGCGGCGGCTGCCGAACAGGTGCGAGAACGAGTTGATCGTGAACGTGCCGTGCCACAGCAGCGTGGTCGAGACGAAGAAGCCCCACACCAGCGCGTGGACCCCGCCGATCAGCGTCAGCGCGACGGCGAACGCGACCGGGAACAGGAACTCGTACTTGTCGATGAACCGCAGCTCCGGGTACTTCGTGAAGTCCTTGAGGTTCGAGAAGTCGGCCTTCTTGTGGCGCTCGACGAGGATCCACAGGCAGTGGGACCACCAGAACCCGCGCTGCTTCGGCGAGTGGATGTCCTCGGGCATGTCGGAGTGCTTGTGGTGGCGGCGGTGGTGCGAGGCCCACCACAGCGGGCCCTTCTGCACGGCGATCACGCCGAGCAGCGCGAGCAGGAACTGGAACGGCCGGCTCGTCTTGTAGGTGCGGTGCGAGAAGTAGCGGTGGTAGACGCCGGTGATCCCGAACATCCGCACGGCGTAGAAGGCGAGGGCGAGGGCGAGGCCCGACCACGAGAACCCCAGGGCGATCACGCCGACGATGGCGGCGATGTGCACCGCCCAGAACGGCGAGTTCTGGAGCCAGCGGACCCGATCGAGGTCGGCGTCGGACGACACGTCGACTGCGCTGGACTTCATGGCCAGCATCGTGTCGGAGCCCGAGTCATCTCGCCCACATCGGCTCAACACAGGCTCGCCAGGACCTGGCCAGCGGGGCCTGGCCCCGATGGCATGATCCTGACGTGATCCTGACGTTGTAGATTGACGCACCGTGACGCCGTTCCGCTACGAGGCCGAGTTCCGCGCGCCGTCCACCGCGGCGGTGTTCGCCGCGTACTTCGACCCCGCGCACATCGCCGACCAGGACCGGCGCGTCGACATCGCCCGCCGCGACGTGCTCGAGCTCGACGACGGCCCGACCGAGCTGCGCCGTGTGTGCAAGGTCGTACCGAAGCGCCAGTTGCCGGCGGTCATCCGACCCTTCGTGCCGGGGGAGCTCTACTTCCACGAGCGGCTCGTCTGGCACAAGCAGGCCGACCGCATCGACATGACGATCGAGCCGTCGCTGCTCGGCGGCCGCACCGAGATCCAGTCGGTCTACGCCCTGTCCGTCGTCGGGCCGGGGCGGGTCCGGCGCGTGTATGAAGGCCACGTCACCGTCGGGATCCGGCTGATCGGCGGGCGGGTCGAGCGGGCGATCGTCGAGGACCTCGAGCGCTCGCTCGTCGTGGCGGCGGCCGCCACCCAGGACTGGCTAGACCACCCACCCGGCTGACCCCGCAAAGGGGCCGGGATCTCGGCCCTTGCTTGGGGTTATACTCGCGCTCGTGAGCTCCCCGGCGGGCACCGCGGTGCCCCGCGAGGCCAGAGATTTTGGTAGCTACCAGCTGATCGCGAAGCTCGCGACCGGCGGGATGGCCGAGATCTTTCTGGCGCGCGCCCCGGGGACGCCCGGCTCCGACGGCCTGGTCGTCATCAAGCGGATCCTGCCGCACCTGGCCGACGACGAGCACTTCGTCACGATGTTCCGCGACGAGGCGGCGCTCGCGTCCAAGCTCGAGCACGAGAACGTCGGCCGGGTCCAGTCCCTGGGCAACGCGCAGGGCACCTGGTTCATCGTGATGGAGTACCTGCACGGCGTCGCGCTGTCGAAGGTGCTCAGCCGGATGGCCAAGGCGCGGCAGCTGCCGGACATCCGGATCGCCGCCGGCATCGTGATCCAGGCGTGCGAGGGCCTCCACCACGCCCACGAGGCGCGTGGGCCCGACGGCGCGCCGCTGGGGGTCGTCCACCGCGACGTGTCGCCGCCGAACATCTTCGTCACCGAGGAAGGGGTGGTGAAGCTGCTCGATTTCGGCATCGCCAAGGCGCGCGGCGCGAGCAGCAAGACCCGCACCGGCACGGTGAAGGGCAAGAACGCGTACATGTCGCCCGAGCAGATCCTCGGCAAGCCGCTCGACCGGCGCAGCGACGTGTTCGCGCTGGGCGCGGTGCTGTACGAGCTGCTCACGGTCAAGCGCCTGTTCCACCGCGACTCGGACTTCCTGACGTTCAAGGCGATCACCGAGGAGCCGATCCCGGATCCGCGCGAGCGCCGGCCGGACCTGCCGCTGGCACTGCGCTCGGTCGTCACCCGCGCGCTGGCGCGCGACGTCAACGGCCGGTTCTCGACCGCGCAGGAGATGGCGGACGCGGTGCGCGCCGCGATCACGCCGTTCGGCGGGGCGGCGTCGTCCGAGGAGATCGCCCGCCTCGTCCAGGCCGACTTCGGCGACGAGCTCGGCGCCAAGCGCCAGCTGTTCGACCAGGCCGCGGCGGCGCCGGTCGACGCCGACTCGAGCGTGATCCCGACGCTGTCGCCGGCGAGCTCGTCGGGTCAGATCCCCGCCGTCGCGCCGACGGTGGTCGACAAGCCGATGCGGCGCGGCAACGCGCCGGCCGAGGTGCGCGGCGAGATGCAGGCGCCGGCGACGCGCCGCCCCGGCCCGCCGCCGATCCCGGGCTCGACACCGGCGGTCGTCGTGCAGCAGGGCTCGGGGCGAACGCGGCCGCCGACCGCGCCGCCCCCGATCCCCGGCGCGGCCGCGCTGCCGCTGCCGGCGCCGGCGGACGCCACGCCGATCCCGCCAGGGCTGCCGCCGCCGCCGACCACGCCGGCGCCAGCGCTCCGTGCCGAGCCGCTGCCGCAGATGGCGGTCACCGTCGCGCCGCTGACCAGCGAGCACACGCTGACGACGGACATCAACACCGACCTGCTCGGCGCCCGCCGCCGCGGGTTCGCGATCAAGGCGACGGTCATCGTGATCGTCCTCGCCGCCGTCGTCGCGGCGATCGTGATGTTCGGCGGGGGCCGCGCCGACGAGCCGCGCGCGGCCGCGACGCCGGACGCCGGGGCCGCGGTCGCGGCGCCGGTCGACGCGGCGCCGCCCGACGCGATCGACAAGGCCGACATCACCGCCCAGGCCAAGTTCGGCTACTTCTCGATCGACGCCGACGCGCCGACGATGATCTACATCGACGGCGCGGAGATCGGCCCGACGCCGCTCGACCGCGTCACGCTCAAGCCGGGGCCGCACAAGGTGAAGGCGGTCGGTCCGAAGAAGAAGAAGAAGCAGTTCGAGATCACGATCTACGGCGGCCAGGACACGAACTGGGGCGTCATCACCTGGTAGGCGCGCCCGGCCGTGCTCGACGTCCTCGGCGCGGCGGTGGTCGGCCTGGCGCTCGGCGCCGCGACCGGGATCCCGCTCGGCGTGCTCAACGCGGCGCTGGTCGAGGCCGCGGCGCGGGTCGGACGGCGCCACGCGCTGGGGATCGGCGTCGGCGGCGCGCTCGCCGACGGCGCGCACGCGGCGCTCGCGTTCGGCGGGCTCGCGCCGCTGCTGACCCGCCACGCCGGGCTCGAGCGCTCGCTGGCGCTGGTCAGCGCGGCGGTCGTCCTCGGCTACGCGATCGTCGTGGTGCGGCGACGCGCGCCGGCGGCGGCCGCGCC
>WYBA01000013.1 GCA_011526095.1 Myxococcales bacterium
CAGAGTGAGCGTGTGCGCCTCCGTCTCCCCGCTCACCCTCGAGCAGGCCCGAGCGCCAGGCGCTGGGGATCTACGCTGATCGACCCTCCCAGGGTGAGCGGCACAGGGCTGTTCGCCAGACGGCCATCCCCGACGACGTCGGTGAGAGGCGGCGGACGAACGGGTTCTTGCACTGACCGGCATTGGGGCAGGGGCAGGGGCACGGGCACGGGCACGGGCACGGGCACGGGGAAACCGGGACCCAAGGACGGGGGCGCTTTGCTTGTCCCAGGGTTGTCGATGTTCCTATAGTGGCCCCTGCATGTCGGAGGACTCTGCCGACCTCGAGCGAGCCCGACAGGGGGACCGCAACGCCTTCGGCGCCCTGGTGCGCCGGTACCAGCGCCGCGTGTACGCAACCGCCCTGCACATCCTCGGAAACCACGGCGACGCCGACGACGTCGTCCAGGAGACGTTCGTCCGCGCCTGGCGCGGGCTGCGCAGCTTCGACGGGCGCGCGGACTTCTTCACCTGGCTCTACCGGATCACCGTCAACACCGCGCTCAACCACGTCCGATCGAACAAGCGCGCCGGCGCGCTGGCGGACGCCGCGGGCACCGAGGCGGACCACGCCGGCGGTCGGCCCGAGGCGATCGGTGTGGCCCAGCGCACGCCGGCCGAGGCGCTCGTCCTCGACCAGGACGTGCGGCGCGTGCTCGAGGCGGTCGCGGGCCTTTCCTCGACCTTGCGCGTCACGCTGGTCCTCGCCACCGTCGAGCAGCTCCCCTACAAGCAGATCGCCGAGATCCTCGACATCCCCGAGGGCACGGTGGCGTGGCGGGTCAACGAGGCCCGGCGCCTGCTGCGCGAGCGCCTCGGCGCGGCGGAGGTGGCCGCGGGCGCGCCCTGAGGCGCGCGCGCGACGGTCCGCGTCACTCGAAGTTCCTTGATCGCTCGGTCCCCCCCTGTGGTATCGCCATGGGCACTCCGCGGGGAGGAGCACGCAAACCCAGGCCTCGACCCGAAGACGTACCGCCATGGACAAGCTCGACGACATCGTGAAGGGCGCGATGCGCAGCCTCGACGGCACCACGCCGCGGGGCTACTTCGACGAGCTGCCAGGGCGGATCGAGGCCCGCCTGGAGGGCGAACCGATGCAGTCGACCGAATCGCACGACCCACGCCACACCACCGACGGGCTGCCGCCGCCGCAAATGACCGCGGGCGCCGGATCTGCCGACCGCGTCGAGGACTCCGGCCTCCACGACATCAAGGAGCTCGCGACGACCGCCAAGCGGCGGATCTCGCGCCGCATCACGACGCAGAACGAGGCACAGGACGCGCTGCTGTCGTCGTCGAGCAGCGGGCTGCACGCCGTCGCGCTGCCGGATCCCGCGAAGATGATCGCCCTGCCGACGGTGGACCAGGCGCGGTCGCTCGCCGCCTCCGCGCCGGGGCAGTCCGGCCAGATGGCGGCGGTGTCCGCGGTCGCCGCGGAGGTCGGCGACGCGCCCGCGCGCGCGGCGTCGGTGACGCCGATCGGCGAGGCGCGCCGCGCCCGCCGCGGCTGGGTCTACGCGGTCGGCGCAGTCGCGGCCGCGGCGGCGGCGGTCACGCTGTTCGTGGTCACGCGCCCCGGCGCCAGCGAGCCGAAGGCCGACGGCGCCCAGGCGGCGGCGCCGTCTCAGCCGGTCGCCCGCGGCGGCGAGCAGGCCGCGGCCCCGGCCGCGGTGGCGGCGGGCTCGGCCGCGGCCGCGGTCGCGCCGGCGACCGGAACGGCGTCGGCCGACACGATGCAGGTCGACGTCGCGACGCCGACCGACGTCGGGCTCGCGGCGGCGGCGCCCCCCACCGAGGAGGGCGAGGGCGATCGCGCGGGCGCCGAGAAGTCGGCCGCGCCGGCGAAGGCGAAGACCGACGACGCGCGCGCGGCCAAGGGCGCCGGCGGCGCGACCTCGAAGGGCGAGAAGGCCGACGTCAAGGCGGACCCGAAGGCGGACGCCAAGGTCGACCCGAAGGCGGACGCCAAGCCGGACGCCAAGACCGACCCGAAGGCGGACGCCAAGCCGGACGCCAAGACCGACCCGAAGGCGGACGGCCCGAAGGACGACCTCGACAAGTCGATCGAGGATCTGCTGGCGCAGCCCGTCGAGAAGAAGAAGGTCGACAAGCCGGACAAGACCGAGCTGTCGTCGAAGGAGCTGCGCGACGGCCTGAGCGCGAAGGCGGGCGCGGCCAAGGCCTGCTACGGCAAGTACGGCGTCGCCGGCACGGTGAAGGTCAAGGTCACGATCGACCCCTCGGGCAAGGTGTCGAAGGCGAGCGCGACCGGCGACTTCGCCGGCACGCCGTCGGGCGACTGCGTCGCCTCGGCGCTCAAGGAGGCGACGTTCCCCGCGTGGGACGGCGCGCCGATGAGCACCAGCTACGCGGTCCTGCTGTCGGACTGAGGTCGCCGAGGGCGCCCGAGGGTCCCGGCGCCGACTGACTGACCCTCGCCCGGCGGGCCGTGATACACAGCCCGCCGGGTTTCGCCATGTCCAAGTCGAGCACCGGCAACTTCTTCGAAGACTTCTCGATCGGCCAGCGCCTCCAGCACGCGGTGCCGCGCACCGTCCACGGCGGGGACCTCGCGCTGTACATCGCGCTCACCGGGGACCGTCACGCGGTGTCGTCCTCGACCGAGCTCGCGCGCAGCCTGGGGTTCGCGCGCGAGGTCGCCCACGACCTGCTGGCGTTCCACATCGTGTTCGGCAAGACCGTCTCGGACGTCTCGCTCAACGCGGTGGCGAACCTCGGCTACGCCGACGTGCGGTTCACCCGCCCGGTGTACCCCGGCGACACGCTGCTGTCGGAGACCGAGGTCATCGGGCTGCGCGAGCTGTCCAACGGCAAGGCCGGCGTCGTCTACGTCACGACCAAGGGCTTCAACCAGAAGGGCCAGGAGGTCCTGTCGTTCCACCGCTGGGTGATGGTCAACAAGCGCGACCCGTCGGTGAAGACCGGGATCGACCAGGTGCCGACGCTGCCCGAGTCGGTCGCGCCGGCGGACCTGCCGGTGCCCGAGAGCCTCAACCTGTCGCGGTTCGAGCAGCTGGCGTGGGCGACCGGCGGGCGGCACCGGTGGGACGATTACGCGGTCGGCGAGCGGATCCACCACGTCGACGGCATGACGATCGAGGAGGCGGACCACACGACGGCGACCCGCCTCTACCAGAACCTCGCCAAGGTCCACTTCGACGCCCACCAGATGAAGGCGTCGCGGTTCGGCCGCCGCCTCATCTACGGCGGCCACGTGATCAGCGTGGCGTACGCGCTGTCGTTCAACGGCCTGGAGAACGTGCTGCGGATGGCGGCGTGGAACTCGGGCGCGCACGCCAACCCGACGTTCGCGGGCGACACGATCTACGCGTGGACCGACGTGCTCGACAAGGCGGAGCTGCCGGGGCGGCGCGACGTCGCCGCGCTGCGGCTGCGCCTGGTCGCGGTCAAGAACGCCGACCCGCGGACCGAGGACGTGCCGCTCGAGGTCGTCGGCGACGACGGCAAGAAGGGCTACGACCCGCGCGTCGTGCTGGTGCTGGACTACTGGGGCCTGATGCCGCGCCGGCCGTGACCGGCCGCGCCGCGCCGCCGCCGCAGCTCCAGCGCGACGATCCACCCGGCGAGCGCGGCGATCGCGACGAGCGCCGCGGCGAGCGCGAGCTGCAGCGGGCGGCGCGAGCCGGCGTCGACCTCGAACGGCCCGACCCGGGTCAGCCCGGCGCGCGCCGGGCCCGGCGGCGCGGCGGCGACCACGGCGACCGCGTCGGCGACGAGGCCGGGCACGGCGGCGACGACCG
>WYBA01000124.1 GCA_011526095.1 Myxococcales bacterium
CGACGGCGCGGCGACCGAGCAGGTCGCGGCGGTCCCGTCGTTCGCGCGCGCCTTCGCCGCGGCCACCGGGCTGCGCGTCGTGCACGACGCGGAGGGCCTGGTCCTCGAGACCGCGGCCGGGGCCGCGTCGTTCGCGTTGCGGTGACGGCGAGGCGTGCCGCCCCGCCGGGCGGTGGTCACGCCACCAGGCGCCACACCCCGAGGACGACGAGACTCGCCAGCACCACCAGGCCGAGGATCACGCCGCGCTCGATCCATCGCTCGCGCCGCGCGATCTCGCGCTGGGCGCGGAACGACGCCTGGCGGATGTCCATGACGTCCGGCGCGGGCTCGTGCGGCGTCGCGGGTGGTCCGACGTCGCGGTCCGTGTCCTCGTCGGTCATCGGCGGCCCGCCAGGCTCGTGATCGCGATCCGGCGCAGCTCCACCATCGCGGTCCTGATGCTACCAGCATGCCCGGTGGCGAGCCGCCCACTCGACGAGGCGGCGTCGGTCCGACAGGCGTGGACGGACTCTGCCGGATCGGCAGCGACGCCCCGCTGCTAGCATCGCGGGGTGCTTGGGCTTCCGAACTTCGTCGTGATCCCGCTGTTCCTCGTCGTCAGTTTCGCTCTCTGGGCCGGCCTCTCCGCCATCGTGCTGCGCAGGTCCGCCTGGGGCGAGCTGGCCCGGCGGTTCCCGCGTGCGCCCGAGACGCGCGTCCGGACGTGGCGGTTCCGCTCCGGGCGCGTCGGCAAGGTGGGCATCAGTGGTGCCCTCACGATCGGCGCCTCACCCGGGTACCTGCACCTCGGCTTGTTGCTGTTCCCCGGCGCCACGCCCATCTCCATTCCGTGGAGTGCGCTCGAGGTCGTCGCGACCGGTCGCTCCGCGGTGCTCGTCGCGGTCGACGGCACCGAGCAGCACCTCGAGCTGACGTCGCGGCTGTGGCGCGCGGCGCAGCAGGCCGCTGGCGTCACGGTGCGCGCGCGCGAGGCGCAGCGCTCGACGTCGTAGCGCGCCTGCGCGCCGATCCGTCGACGGAGGCCTGCACCGCGGTCATCGCCGCGCACCCTGCGCGGACGGCCTCAGCCCGAGCGCGCGGATGCGCGACGCGAGCGTCGACGGGTTCATGCCGAGGAGCTCGGCCGCGCCCCCGGCGCCCGAGACCTTCCCGCCGGCGCGCAGCTCGAGCTCATCGGCGGCGCGCTGGCGACGCTGCGCTGAGAGGCCTCCCCGGCCGGCGACGTCTGGCCCCCGTTGGTCATGAGATGCGCGGAGTGCATGACGTCTATGTGAACCATCGATTTGAGGAATGAATGGCGTGACTCCAGGATGGGCCCGTTCGCTGGCACCCCCTCACCTGGAGACCCGTCATGCACCGCTTCCTCTCGCTCACCCTCGTCGCCGCTGCGTGCGGCGGCCCCGCCGCCGTCACCGCGCCGCCGGCGGTCGTTCGGCCCACCGTCGACGTCCACGCCGCCGCCGAGTCTGACGTCAACGCGTACGTCGTGTCCGATGGCCGTGGCACCGTCATCATCGACGCGACCCGCAGCTCCAGCGACGCCCGCGCGGTCGCCGCGCTCGCGCGGACGCGCGGCGACGGCCCGGTGACGCTGCTGATCACGCACGGTCACCCCGATCACTTCCTCGGGATCGGCGCGCTCGCGGCGGAGCTGCCCGGCCTGCGCGTGGTCGTCGCGCGCCAGGAGATCGAGGACGACATCGTCGGCATGGCGTCGTGGATGGCCGGCGAGGGCTGGCTCGAGCACGAGCCCGCGATGAAGCCGAGGACGGAGGCCAACCCGGACGGCTTCGACTACGCCGGCACGATCGAGGTGCTGCCCGAACCGCGCCTGGTGCTGCCCGGCGGCGCGGTGCTCGAGCTGACGGCCGACTACGCGCCGACCGAGGCCGCCCACATGACGACGATCTACAGCCGCGACCTCGGCGCGCTGTTCACGAGCGACCTCGCGTACCACGACGTCCACGCGTGGCTCGGGGTCGGCGTCACCGTCGAGGCCGCGACGACGTGGCAGCGCACGCTGACGCGGCTCGAGGCCGACTGGCGCTCCGCGCGGCCGACCATCTACCCGGGGCACGGGGCGCCGACCGATCTCGCGGTCCTGGCCGCGACCCGGCGGTACATCGGCGACCTGCTCGAGGTCGCGCGGGCCAGCGCGACCGACGAGGCGGCCAGGGACGCGATGATCGCCCGGTACCCCGACCACGCGAACCGCGACTTCCTGCTCGCGATGAGCATCGCCAACCAGCGCGCGCTCGCCGCGGCGTCGGCCGAGTAGCGCCCGACCGGCGCAGCGGCGCGACGTCGACCGGCGGCGGCGGCGCTTCCCCTGGTTCGCGCGAGGCGCGATGCTCGGGGCCGATGGGCGTGACGCTGCATGACCTGGCCTCGGACGAGGCGGTGTTCGACGTGAACTTCTGGCACTGGCGCGCGCTGGTGGAGGCGGTGCGGCGGCTCGACGTGCTCCCGGCAGAGACGGTCGATCTGCTGCACGAGCCGTTCGTCGGCGAGTTGACCGAGCCGGAGGCGCGGCTGGTGGCGGAGGCGATCCAGACGCGCCTGTTGCCGACGTTGCCGAGCGACGAGCGCGTGATGCTGGACGGCACGCGCACCACGACGCCCGACGACGGCACGTTCTACCGCGAGCCCGCCCGGCAGCACCTCAACTACAGCACCGACCGGGCCACGCTCGAGGAGTTCGCGACGTGCTGCGCGCGCTGCGCCGGGTTCCGCGTGGGCTGAGCGCGCGGCGCGAGCGCTCGTGCGGTCAGCGCGCCTGACGCGCGGCGAGCTGCTGCCAGGCTTGCGTCCCGCCGCACAGCGAGCGCGCCCAGCGGAACCCGAGCGCGCGGAGCTCCGCGGCGGCGCGCGCGGAGCGTCCGCCGCCCTTGCCACAGACGGTGACGACCGGCGCGTCGCGCGGGATCGCCGCCGCGCCGGCCGCGAGCGTGTCGAGCGGGAGGTTGATCGCGCCGTCGACGTGGCCGGCGGCGAACTCCTCGGACGAGCGGACGTCGAGGACGATCGCGCCGGGGAGCGCCGGCAGGTCCGCGGGCTCGACGCACGTCGCCGGCGCCGTCGCGATCTCAGCCGCCGGCTCCGGCGAGGCGACGGCGCGCGCCCGCAGCGTCTCGGTCATGCGGACCGCGACGACCACGCCGGACGCGAGGGTCAGGCCCGCGACCAGCCACATCGCCGCGGCCAGCCCGAACGCGTCGGCGGTGACGCCGGCGAGGACCGCGCCGAAGGCGTAGCCGAGGTCGCGCCACAGCCGGTAGACGCCGACCGACGAGGCGCGCCACGTCGGGTGCGCGACGTCGCCGATCGCCGCGAGCAGCGTCGGGTAGACCATCGCGGTCCCGAGGCCGAGCAGGACCGCCCCGGTGGCGAAGCCGGCGTAGCCGCTCGACAGGACGATCACCGCGATGCCGATCGCCTGGACCCACATGCCGCCGGCGATGAGCCACTTGCGGCCGACCCGATCGGACCACGCGCCGGTGAACAGCTGGCCGACGCCCTGCGTCGCGGGGTAGATCGCGGCGAGCGTGCCGATCTGCCCGAGCGACATGTCCGCCGCCGCGAAGAACAGCGGGAACAGGCCCCACGCCATGCCGTCGTTGAGGTTGTTGACCAGGCCGGCCTGGCTGACGCTCGACAGATCACGATCGAGCAGGGTCGTCCGCCAGAACACCTCGCGCTGCGACAGGACGCCCTCGGCGGGCAGCTCGCCGTGCAGCCTCGCCTCCGCGGCGACGTGGTGCCGGGTCTCGCGCACGACGATCGCGGACAGCGCGAGGCCGACGATCACGAACCCGACGCCGAGGTAGAACGGCGCTGGACGCAGGCCGTAGCGCGCCGCGATGAACCCGGTCGCGAGCGCGCTGCCGGCGACCGCGAAGTAGCCGGCGAACTCGTTGAGCCCCATCGCCAGGCCGCGCCGCTGCGGCCCCGACAGGTCGATCTTCATGATCACGGTGGTCGACCAGGTGAGCCCCTGGCTGACGCCGAGCAGCGCGTTCGCGACGAGCACCCAGGTCCAGCTCGGCGCCCACATCAACAGGAACGGCACCGGCGTCGCGACGAGCCAGCCGCCGACCAGGACGTGCTTGCGGCCGAATCGATCGGACAGCCGTCCGGCGAGGTAGTTGGTCAGCGCCTTGGTGACGCCGAACACGACGATGAACGACAGCATCGCGGTCGTCGCCGCGAGGTGGAACACCTCCTCCGCCATCGGCGACAGGATCGACCGCTCCATCCCGACCATCGCGCCGACGAACGCGTTGACGACGACGAGCAGCGTGAACTGCGCGAGGTTCGCGCGGATGCCGAGCCGGACCTCGGTCATCGCGCCCTCGCGGTCGCGACGCGCCAGCCGCGGGCGCGCCAGTCGGCCACGCCCTGCTCCAGGCGGTGGGCGCGGTACCCCTGCGCGCGGAGCAGCTCGACCGCCTCGACCGCCATCACGCAGTACGGCCCGCGGCAGTACGCGACGACGTCGCGTCGCCTCGGCAGCTCGTCGAGGCGCGCCTTCAGCTCGCCCACCGGGATCGACAGCGCGCCGGGGAGGTGGCCGGCGCGGTACTCCTCGACGGGGCGGACGTCGAGCACGGTGACGTCGCCGGCCTTGACGCGCCGGAGCAGCTCGTCGCCGGCCACGCCCTCGAGCTCGCCGCGCGCCTCGAAGAACGCGCGCGTGACCTGCGTGACCTCGGCGAGCCGGGCCTCGGCCAGCCCGCGCAGCGCGACGAAGAACCGGGCCACCTCGTCGTCGGCGAGGCGGTACTCGACATAGAGGCCCTTCTTCTCCGCCTCGACCAGCCGCGCCGCGCGCAGGACCTGGAGGTGCCGCGAGGCGTTGGCGACCGACAGGGCGGCCTGGTCCGCGAGCGCCTCGACCGTCCGCGGGCCCTGGCACAGCAGGTCGAGCAGCTCGAGCCGCTTCGGCGCGGAGGTCGCCTTGCCGAGCCGGGCGAGCTGCTCGTACATCGCGTCCTTGAACCGGCGCTGCGGGGTCGGCATGCGTTCGAATATTCAAGTGATCACTTGAATAGTCAACGGCCGGCAGCCCGCCGCCAGCCGCGCCCCCCACCTGATCAGCCTTGATCAGTCGCTGATCAGAACTGCTCAGATCTGATCAGGCCGCCGGGCCCCGTGAACTTTATGTAGTGGAAGTTGCAAGGATCACGTCCATGGCACGGCGGCTGCTCTGTAAGCCCGCATGACAAGACCAGGACTCATGCTGCTCACCTCCGCGCTGGTGCTCGGTCTTGGGGGCGCGAGCCCCGTGAGCGCCGACACCGGGGGCGGCAACTCGGTGGTGTGCGGCAGCGCGCCTGGCGCGTGGAACGCACCCAACGGCGCCTCGGTCAACAGCCGGTCGCAGAGCGGCGTGGTCGGCACCATCCTCAGCACGCTCGGCGAGTACTACAGCCACACGATGATCTCGCACGGCTCGACGTGGATGAGCCACGCGTCGATGCAGACGCCGCGCGCCAACGTGTGGAACAGCAGCACCGACAACTGGAACCTCGCGGACATCCTGCAGGCGGGCCCGGGCGCGGCCACGGTCAACATGGGCGGGGCGTACGCGTTCCTCTACCAGCAGCCCGAGGGCCCGCCGATGACGGTCGACTACGTCGACGGCGGCAGCCAGGGCGTCGCCGCGGCGAACGCGCTGCTGGCGCTGCCCGACTGCGCGGCGATCACCGACGGCAAGTGCCGGACCCAGATCGCGGATCCGCAGGGCACCCGCTACATCATCGGCTTCCGCGTCGCCGGCGCCACGTACCGCCACTCGTACGGCGTCTACACCTTCGTCAACAGCTACAACATCCCCACCGGCGTCCAGACGACGACGCCGTACGCGGCGCTGCAGTGCGCGACGTTCGCGGCGATGGCGCTGAACTGGGGCAACGGCACGACGATGACGTCGCGCGCGTACGCCAACGCGGTCGTCGCGCCCGCGGTGCAGAAGCTCTACGACGTCATCCACTCGTTCGTGCAGGCCGGCGGTGGCAACAGCGGGACGCAGGCGATCCTGGCCAACCAGATGACCAACTGCTTCACCAGCCCGTCGAAGTGCGACGACCGCACCGCGACGCCATGGCAGGCGTTCAAGGCGACGGGTACCGCGAACTCGATCAGCCCCGACCGGATCCGCGGCATCAGCGGCCACGGCGACGTCGTCAGTCCGTGGAAGGGCGCGACCCAGGCGGTGCAGTGGAACTCGTCGGGCACGGTCTACGGCTGCTGGTCGGAGACGTTCCGCACCTGGACCGAGCCGGACGCGTGGGCCGGCGGCACGACCACGTGCACGCCGAGCTGCGTCGGCGGTCTGTGCGGTCAGTCGGACGGCTGCGGCGGGACGTGCGCGTCCACCGAGGCCGAGACCTGCGGCGTGTGCGGCAACGCGGCGTGCGGCGGCGGTAGCTGCCCGACGGTCAACCAGGTCAACATCGGCTCGTCGACCGACCTCCGCTACACGATCACCGGCACCAACGTGACGGTGAACCTGTCGGGTGGCACCGGCGACGGCGACATCTACGTCAAGCTCGGCAGCGCGCCGACGACCAGCTCGTACGGCTGCAAGTCGGACCTCGGGGGTAACACCGAGAGCTGCACGCTGAGCGGCACCGGGACGTTCCACATCCTGCTCCACCCGTACTCGACGTTCGGCGGCACGACGCTGCGCGCGACGGTCGCGAGCTGCGGCGGCGCCTGCGCGCCGGTGTGCGGCACCGAGGCGTGCGGCCAGTCCGACGGGTGCGGCGGCGTGTGCCCCAGCACCAACGCCGACACCTGCGGCATGTGCGGCAACGCGGCGTGCACCGGCGGCGGCACCTGCCCGGTGATCGACCAGAGCAGCCAGAGCGGCTCCGCCGGGTCGCAGACGACGTACACGATCACCGGCACCGACGTGCACGTGACGCTCGCCGGCGGCACCGGCGACGCGGACCTCTACGTGCGGCTGGGCTCGCCGCCGACGACGTCGACCTACAACTGCCGGTCCAACGGCAGCACCAACAGCGAGCAGTGCAACGTCAGCGGCACCGGCACCTGGTACGTGATGATCCGCGGCTACAGCGCGTACAGCGGGGCCAAGCTCGACGCGTCGGTGACGAGCTGCGACAGCGGCGGCGGCGGCTCGTGCGTGCCCTCGTGCACCGGCGATCTGTGCGGGCAGCCCAACGGCTGCGGCGGCTACTGCCTGGCCACCGACGCCAGCGACTGCGGCCAGTGCGGCAACCCGGCCTGCGGCTCGGGGAGCTGCCCGACGATCGACTACACCGCCAGCCTCACCAACTCCGCCAGCTACACCGACGCCGACACCAAGCGCTACAACGTCCAGCTCACCGCCGGCACGACGTACACGATCAGCACGTGCTCGGCTGGCAACGTCGACACCTACCTGCGGCTGCACAAGAACGGCTCGCAGGTCGCCGCCAACGACGACGGCTGCCCGACGGGGTACGCGTCGAAGATCACCTACACCCCGACGGTGACCGGCACGAACGTGCTGAGCATGGGCTGCTACTACAACAACTCGTGCGCGGCGACGGTCGCGATCTCGCCGGCCGCCACCTCCTGCAGCCCGCTGTGATGCGAGCCATGGCGATGAACCGCACGATCCGTTGGGTGGCGCTCGCGGCGGGCGCGCTGGCGCTCGCGTGGTGGCTGTGGCCGCGGTCCGCGCCGCGCGCGGCTGGCGCCGGCGCCTCGGCTGCCTCGGGCAGCCCGGCCAGCGCCGGCGGGGGCGCGTCCGCGTCCGACGCGCCGGCCGCCCGCCACGTCCCGGTCGCCGCCCAGCCGCCGCCGTCGCGGGTGGTCATCGATGAGGTGACCCTCGACCGGACCGAGGCGTGCGAGGGCGAGGAGATCCTGGTCTCGGTGTTCGCGCACGCCGAGGATCCCGCCGACGACGATCACCTGCACGCGGTCATCGACGGCGTCCCCGGGATGAGCGTCCCGCTCGTCGCGCGCCGGCGCAGCCCCGACTCGCCGCCGCCGCAGGTCATCGTGTTCGGCCGCGGCGAGACCCGCGTCACCGCCGACGTCCCGCCGTTCACCGTCCGCGATTGCCCCGCGCCGCGCACCCTGGCGATCGTGTACCGCCTCGCGCTCAACACCAACGCCGAGTTCGAGTTCGAGGCGCGCATCGACGCCGGCGCGGCGGCGCCGTTCGTCGCAGTCGAGTACGAGTGGGACTTCGGCGACGGCACCAGCGTCACCACCACCGAGCCGCGCGCGGTCCACGACTACGGCCAGCGTCCGCAGGTCTCGGTGTACTCGAACCAGATCGTCCAGGTCACGGCGCGCGCCGCCGGCGGCGACGCCGTGATCGGGCGCAAGACGATCCTGTTCCACAACCCGCAGTACGCGAACCTCGAGTTCGCCGGCGTCGTGACGCTGGTGGTCGAGCTGACCCCGCGCTTCCCGACGATCAGCGACGGGCAGGTGGTCCAGGGCGTGCGGCTGTGGCACCACCGCCCGGACCCGGTGCGGATCACGCGGGTGCGCGCGCGCCGCAACTCCAGCGTGCCGGGCAGCGAGCCGGTGGTGACGGAGGTGCCGGTCGAGAGCGTGCTCGGCACGACGTCGATCCCGCCGTCGGGGCTGGACGTGCGCCTGACGCTCGACGTGGCCGCCGATCCCGAGGTGTTCTCGATCGACTACCTGCTCGACGGCGTGAGCGCCGAGGGCTATCCGGTCGAGAGCATCTTCTCGGTCATGAAGCCGCCGACCCCGACGGTGGACGCGCACGTGCGCGTCGAGGATCCGGCGATGGTCGAGCGGATCCTGCTGGCGCAGCAGCTGCTGGGCAAGGACCTCGTGACCGAGGACGAGTTGCTCGCGCTGCAGCGCCAGGGCGCGTTCGAGGGCTTCAAGCCCGTGGCCGACGACCCGGAGCCCAAGCTGCCGCCGGTCTACCAGCCGTGATCAGCGCGGCGCGTCGAGCTCGGCGAGCTTGCGCGTGAGGTCGGCGCGGAGCTTGGCGTTCGACGGGGCGTCGCCCACGACGGCGAGCCCGCGCTGGTAGGCGTCGCGGGCCTCGCGCGGGCGACCGGCGGCGCGCAGCGCGTCGCCGAGGGTGGCGAGCGGGCGCGCGGCGCGCGCGGCGTCCTCGCCCTGCGACGCGGTCATGATGCGCACGGCCTCGCGCGCCGGCGCGATCGCGTCGGCGGGGCGGCCGTGGCGGAGGAAGTGCTCGGCGAGCGCGCGCTGGACGTCGGCGTACGGTGGCCCGTCGTTGCCGGTCGCGCGGTGGCTGGCCGCGGCGCGCTCGAGCATCGCGAGGGCCTCGTCCACCTCGCCGGCCTTCGACAGGTCGGCGCCGAGGTGGTGCACGGCGAGCGTCGTCCACGCGTGATCGGGCCCCATCGTCTCGGTGAGCAGCTCGACCGCGCGGCGCGACGACGCGATCGCGCCCTGCGAGTCCTTGCGCTGGCGCTGGAGGTTGGCGAGGTTGATCAGCGCGCGCCCGACCTCGCCGGACCGCGGGCCGAACGCGCGCTCGGTGATCTCGACGCCGAGGCGGATGTCACGCTCCGCTTCATCCAGGCGGTCGACCCGGCGGTACAGCCCGGAGGAGGTCTGCAGCATGTTCGCGTACGACGGGTGCCCCGGACCGAGCACCCGCTTCGCGATCTCGAGGGCGCGCTCCATCGGTGGGATGCCGAGCTCGACCGTGTCGAGCGCGTCGTGGATGATCGCGACGAGGTGCAGCGCGCGCGCGAGCTCGACGCCGCCCGGGTCCGTCTGCTCGTGCAACGCCACCGCGCGCTCGGCGTGGGGCAAGGCCTCGGCGTAGCGCCCGTTCGTCCACAGCAGCATCCCGCGAACGCGCGCGACCATCGCCTCGTCGCGCGGCTGGTCGCCGAGCCGGGCCAGGAGCGCCGCGGCGCGCTCGAGGTGCTGTCCGGCCTCCTCCGCGCGGTCCTGCACGATGATCCCGAGCAGCCGGCTGAGGCGGATCTCCAGCTCGAACCGGAGGCGGTCGTCGCTGCCGGCCTCGGCGGCGAGCACGCCCTCCTCGAGCGTGCGCGCGGCGTCGGCGTTGCGGTCCGTGCTCTCCTCCACCGCGGCGCGGATCGCGAGCGACTCGGCGAGCAGCGGCGCGTAGCCAACCTGCCGAGCGCGCGCGACGAGGCCGACGGAGAGGTCCCCCAGCGCGCTCGCACCGCCGGCGTCGGCGCGCTCGCGGGCGAGGGCGACGTCGCGCTCGAGCGCGTCGACCGCCGCGCGCGCTTCCGGATCGACCGGCCGCGGCGCCCGGCGGGCGAGCGCCGCGGCGTCGGCGCACTCGGCGACGTCGCCGACCGCTGCGGCGCGGCGGCTGGCGTCGCGGACCGTCGCGGGGGCGGCTTCGCCGAGCACCGTGACGAAGGCGGCGACGTCGGCGAGCTTGCGGTCGAGGCAGGCGGCGCGCAGGTCCATGGCGGCGTCGGACTGCTCGCGGTGGACGAGGGTCGCCTCGCAGCTCGCGTGGCGCATCTCGTTCCACGCGCGCGCGCGCGCGTCGAGCTGGCGAGCGATCTCGGTCAGCGCCTGCTCGGCGTACGCCACCTGCGCGCGGGCGAGCGAGGCGGCGACGCGGGCGCGAGCGTCCGCGCCCCACACCTGGTTGAAGCGCTCGGGGAGCGCGGCGCACGGGGACGCGCGCCGTGCGTCGTCGCGCGTCGTGACGACGGTGACCGCGGCGACGCCGGCCGCCGCGACGCCGACGGCGCCGAGCGCCGCCACCAGGCGGCGGTCCCGATGGCGCGACGCCGGGGCCAGCGCGTCGATCAGCGCGTGCATCGAGGGCCAGCGCGCGTCGGGATCGGGCTGCAACCCCCGTCGCAGCGCGCCGTGCAGCCGGGGCGGGACGCGGCGCTCGCGCCGATCCGGCGGAGCGACGACCTTGCCCGACTTTGTCGACTCGGCGAGCTCGCGCCAGGAGCGGCCGGCGAACGGGCGCTCGCCGTAGAGCGCCTCCCACAGCGCGACGCACAGCGCGAACTGATCGGCGCGGTGGTCGACCGGCCCGCCGTCGTACTGCTCGGGCGCCATGTACGCGGGCGTGCCGACGAGCGCGCCGTCGCGGGTCACGGTGTCGGCGAGCGGCGTGTCGGTGGTGATCACCGGGGCGGGGCCGGCGGTGCTGGCGGTCCGCGCGAGGCCGAAGTCGCTGACCAGCATGCGGTCGCCCTCGACCAGCACGTTGGACGGCTTGAAGTCGCGGTGGACGAACCCGGCGTCGTGCGCGGCGGCGAGGCCGCGCGCCGCCTGCACGAACGCGCCGACGATCGCCTCGGGCGTGCGCGGCGTCGCCAGCCACGCGCGCAGATCCCCGCCGCGGACGTGCTGCATCGCGACCCACACCGCGCCGTCGGTGATGCCGACGTCGAACACCGGCAGCACGTTCGGGTGCGAGAGCTGGGCCATGACGCGGCCCTCGCGCTGCAGCCGCTGCGCCTGCTCCGGGTCTGCGACGAGCGCGTCCTCCATGCGCAGGACCTTGACCGCGACCGTGCGCGCCAGGTCCGGGTCCCACGCCTCGAACACCACGCCCATCCCGCCCTCGCCGATCATGCGCCGCAGCTCGTAGCGGCCGACCGCGCTGCCGGTGTGCAACGGGCCGCGGCGGCCCGGCCCCGGATCGCTCGCGTCGCCGTGATCGCCGGCGAGGTCGAGCGTGCCGCTGTCGAGCACGGTCCGGGTCGACGCTGCGTCGTCGCCGTCGGCGGGCATCGGCCGCCATGGTGCCCGAGGCTGGGGTGGCTGGCCAGAGGGTAGCGGCGGGGCAAGAGGGCCTGATGTGGTAGGTGTGGCGGACGCCATGGCGAAGCCCGTGCTCGAGCTCGACGGCAGCAGGATCCGGGACTACGAGTCCTTCATCGACGAGGTGACGCGCAGCCTCGTGCCCGATGCGGGCTGGGGCGGCAACCTCGACGCGTTCAACGACATCCTGCGCGGCGGCTTCGGGGCGCCCGAGGGCGGGTTCGTGCTGCGGTGGCGTCACGCCGCAGCGTCGAGGGAGGCGCTGGGGTACGCCCAGACCGTCCGCTACCTCGAGACGAAGCTGCAGCGGTGCCATCCGGTGAACGTTCCGTTCGTCGAGGCCGAGCTCGCCGCCGCTCGTCGCGGCGCCGGACAGACGCTGTTCGACGTCCTCGTCGAGATCATCGGCGTGCACGGTCCTGGCGGCCGTGAGAGCGAGGACGGCGTCGAGCTCGAGCTCGTCTGGTGATCCGACCTCGCCGTCGTTCACGCTGTCCGTGGCCCGGACGGAGCGCGGCGCTCGCGCTCGCCGTGGCGCCATGGCGAGCGGTGCGCAACGGCTGATTCCCTGTCCTGATCGACCGGCTCAGCGCAGGCCGACCTCGCCGAACGCGATGGCCCGGAGGAGCGGGCGGAACGCGGCGTCACCGCGGACGGTACCGTCCAGCGGGATGAACGCCCACGCAGGTGTGCGCGGCGGCGGGGGCGGGTCGACGAGCAGCTCGGTGTCCGGCGCCAGGCGCACCGCCGCCGCCACGAGGCACGCCGCCGCGGCCAGCGCGAGCGAGCGGCGACGCCGGAGCGGGCTGATCGCGATCATCGCCCGTGAGACACCCGCGCTGGACCGCGGTTGCAGCCGGCGCCGAGGCGCGAACGGCAGGCCGTGCGGCGCTACTCCGCCGGGACCGAGAAGTCCTCGTCGTCGTAGAGGCGCAGCATCGACGCGGCGATCGCGTCGAGGTCACCCGTGGCGACGACGCGCTCGGTGGCGCCGAGCTTGCCGGCCCACGCGCCGGTGGCGTGGCCGGCGGCGCGGTGGAAGTACCTCGCGCACGCGCGCGGCCAGGCGGTCTCGCCGCGCTCGGCCATGCCGCGCGCGATGAAGTCGAGGCGCGCGCGCACCTCGGCTCGCGGCAGCGGGCGCGTGCCGAGCACGCAGCCCATGCCCTTGCGGAGGTCGGCGCGCGCGTCACCGGCGTTGCGGCAGTCGAGCCACAGGCCGAGCCCGCCGAGGCCGACGAACGCCGCGACGATGAGCACGGTCGTCGCGACCTTTCCGCGAGGGCCGCGCTCGTCGGCGGGGGGCATCACGGCGAGCGTACCAGCGGCGGCGTCGTCGCGCGCTCGCGCCCGGGCTCAGCGCGCCCGGGCCACGATGACGGCGACGTCGTCCTGGAGCGCGCCGCCTGGCAGGCGGGCGGCGGCGACGAGGACGCTGGGCAGGTCGGCGAGCTCGATCGTGCGGAGCGCGACGACGAGCCGGTCGCGGCCGGCGTACTTGAGCAGGCCATCGCTGGCGAGCAGGAGCGTTCCGGCCGTGCCGACGTGCTCGAAGCCGACGGGCACGGCCTCGCCGGTGCCGAGCAGCGGCTTGCGGCGCTGCTCGGCGGTGAGGTCGTGGAGCGCGGCGTCGGTGACGAGCCAGGTGCCGGAGTCGCCGACGCTGGCGCCGCGGATGTGCGTCGCGTCGAGCAGCGCCAGCACGGCGGTCGTCTGGCCAGGCGCGCCCGAGCGCGCGAGCTGGCGGTCGAGCGTGGCGAGCACGTCCGCGGGCGTGGCGCGCCCCGCGAGCAGCTCGGGCGCGCGCCGCAGCGCGCCGGCCACGACCGCGTCGGCGGCGTCGGCGCCGCCGCCCGTGCCTCCGGCGCCGTCGGCGACGACGAGCACCAGGCCGTCGGGCGCGGCGACGACGCCGGCGCGGTCTTCACCGGGGCCGGGCCCGGCGGGCGCGACCCAGTGAACGGCGCGGGCGGGCGGTCGCGGTTCGTCGCTCACTCGGGCAGGGCTCCAGGCTCGAGCGTGACCACCTCGATCGCGTCGTCCGACGCGACGGCGAAGCGGCGACGCGTTGGGTCGAGCGCGAGCGGCGGGCTGCGGCGGCGCCACACGATGCTCGACACGTCCTCGCCCGTCCGCAGCTGCGGCCACTCGTGGACGATCCGACCGGTGCGCACGGCGATCAACCGGGGCGTCTCGAAGAACGTCACGACGTGCGTGTCGCCGACCGGCATCATGATCCCCGGAGGGCGATCGAGCGGGACGCTGACCGTGTACGCCTCGGCGCGCAGATCGTAGACCGCGAGCCCGCGCGGGCGCAGGCGCGGCCCGGGGTGGTCGCGGTCGGCCTCGGCCGCCTCCTCGGGATCCTCCTCCTCGGACGAGCTGCCGATCAGGAGACGGTCGTCGTCGACCCACGCGGCGGAGCTCTCCTCGACGAGGCACACGTTGCGCGTGGTGGACGTGCCGTGGAGCGCGTCGAGCCGGGTGGGGTCGCGCAGCACCTCGGCGAGGTCGAACCAGACGACGGCGTCCCACGGGTGCCACACCCACCCCGCGCTCATCAGGCGGCGGCCTCCGGGCGACACCGCGAGGCGCGAGTGGAAGAAGTCCGATGGCTCGCGCGCGACCCCTCGGGTGAGTCGCTCCCCCGTCTCGGCGTCGTCGATGTCGATGCGCGCGTAGGAGTCGGGGCAGTGCGCGAGCAGGGTCCGACCGTCCGGGCCCGGGAACAGGCAGACGGGGTAGGCATACGCGTCGGCGTGATACCAGGACCGGTGCAGCTCGCGCACGAACGTGCCGTCGCGCACCAGCACGCCCGAGGTGCCGGTGCGCTCGTGGATGACGACCCAGCGCCCCGATGGATCGGTGACGGCGGTGCCGAACCGGCCGTTGCCCCAGCTGACCCGGGAGGGCGTGTGCTCCCCGTCGAGCGTCCAGGTCTGGTGGCCGGAGACCCAGTCGACGAGCACGTCGCCGCTCCACGACAGCGAGCGCGCGGGCGTGCGCGTCGGCAGGGTCCGGGTGTCGGCGACGCGCTGCATGCGAACGTCTAGCATGCGTCAAGCGCCGGTCGGCCTGTCTGACCGGCGGAGGAGCTCGACGAGGTCAACATCGTGCGTCCACGTGGGCGCCGCGCGCGCGTCGGGCTCATCGCGGCGCGAACCGCGCGCCGCTCACGGCGAGGGTGTGGGTGGCGCCGTCGGTGGTGCGGACGGTCACGGCCGCATCGGTCGCGGTCAGCGCCGCGATCGCGCCGGCGACGCGCGCCTGATCGGCCGGCGCGCGGGCGCCGGGCACGAACAGTCGTAGCTCGCCGCGCTCGTCGCCGGTGACGAGCCAGCCGGCCGGGGAGGCGGCCACGGCCGTCGTGGTCACCCAGCCGCTGACCGCGTGGGCCTCGAGGCGCGCGCCGTCGCGGCTCCACACGACGGCGTCCTCGCCCTCGCCGACGCTGATCAGCGCGCCGTCACCCCGCCACGCGACGGCGTGGGCCGCGGCCTCGCGCTCCTCGTCGGGGAACCCGAACGGATCGCCGCTGCCCGAGTAGAAGACCGTGCCGTGTCGGCGCGCCCACACGACGTCGAGCTCCGGCGCGTCGGCGCGCAGCACGAGCACGGTGTCGACGTCGCCGGCCGCGACGGCGAGGCGCGCGCCGATGGCGTCGAACGCCAGCGCACGCACGCCGGGCAGGACGTGGCGGCGGCCGACGCGGGCCCCGGTCACCGCGTCTCCGACGACGACGAGCCCGCCCGCGTCGCCGCGCGCCCAGCGGCGGCCGTCCTCGGTCCACGCGACCGGCTCGGCCGGCGGCGTGGGCCCGGCCGGCGCGGGCGCGAACGCGAACGGCTCGTGGCGCAGCGCCTCGTCGTCGGCGATCGCGCGCACGTCCTGGCCACACGCCGTGCGCAGCTCGGTCAGCAGCCACACCGCGGTGGGATCGGACGGGTGCGGCTCGTCGACCACCTCACCCGTGTCGAGCGCGACCGTCTTGCGCAGCGAGCGCCACTGGACGTAGAGGCGCCGGCCGTCGCGGCTCACCGCCATCCCGGCGAGGTTCGGGCACCACTCCGTGCACAGCGCCCGCTCGCCGCGCCACACGGTGAGCGTGGCCTCGCGCTCGCCCATCGCCGTGTCGAAGCGCAGCTCGAACCGCGCCTCGCAGCCGGGCACCACGAGGTCCACGGCTACCACCGCTCGATCGGTCCGAGATCCGGCGCGGCCCCAACGACGCGCGGGTTGCCGAGGAGGTCGCGGTCGAGGCCGGGCACGACCTCGCCGGCGTCGCGCGTCGGGCTGTCGGCGGCGGGCGTCCAGTCGTCGTCGAGGCGCGGGTCGGCGGCGAGGTTGGCGGCGCCGAGGCCGTCGGCCTCGAGTCGCGCGAGGTCGGCGACGTCGTACAGCGTGCCCTGGCGGTCGAGGAGTTGATCGCCGGCGTCGCCGAACAGGTTGTGGCGCAGCGACACGTCCGCGCCGGAGGGGACGAACAGTCCGCCCGCGGCGTTGGCAACGAAGATCGAGTCGACGATCTCCAGCTCGACCGGCGCCTCGGGCGTGTCGTAGGCCCACGTCCCGACGTAGCCGGTGCCGGCCGGATCGTGGCCGGTCACGAGCACGTGGGCGTAGCGGTAGCGCCCGCCCTCGGCGCCGACGAGCGCGGCGTCGGCGCCGCTGCCGTCGACGACGCTGTCGAGCACGTCGCCGCCGCGCCACAGCTTGATGCCGTTGCGGCCGACGCCGAGGACGCGGGTCGCGAGCACGACGACGTCGTCGGCCTTGGTGTCGACGCCGTCGGCTTCGGCGTTCTCGACGCTGACGTCGACCACGGCGATCTGCCGGCCGTCCTCGATCGCGAACGCGTAGGCCCCGCTGGTCGCGGCGCCGCGGCGACCGGTGATCCGCGTGCGCTCGACCCACCAGTGCGCGCAGGGCCCGGCGTTGCACGACACGCCGAGGTCGGCGCCGTCGACGACGACGTCGAGCAGCAGCAGCCCGTCGACGGTCGGCGGGCGGCCCGTCGCGCCCTGGTTGTCGCCGTAGGCGACGATCCCCTCGCGGAACGCCCCGGTGGCGGCCTCGATCGTGGTGCGCTCGATCGTGATCGCGCGCCGCGTCTCGCCGACGTCGCCCTCGATCGCGATCCCGACCTCGAACCCACGCAGCGTGACGCCCTCGAGCACCGCGCCGTCGCCGCGCAGCGAGATCCCATACTTCTGGCCGGGCGCGGCCTGCACGACCACGAGGCCGCCGTCGGCGGCCCGCAGGCACACGTCGTCGACCTCCCACTCCAGCGCGTAGGGCTCGGCGGCGCGCTCGGTGTACGTGCCCGGGGCGACGCGCAGCGTGGTCCCGGGCGCCGCGGTCGCGAGCGCCTCGGTGATCGACTGCGGCGCGGCGACGTCGACGACGGTCGTGCCCGCGCACGCTTCGCTCGCCGGGCGCGGGAAGTCGTCGATCTCGAGCGGGACGAACGTCGGCAGCGCGCGCGGCCCGACGACGTCTGTGGGCGCGGCGGCGTCGGGCGCGGGCGGCGACTGCGAGCCGCCGCAGGCCGCGATGGCGAGGAGCAGCGCGGGCGATCGCCAGGTCATGAACGCACGCTATCACCGCGCGGGTTCACAGCGTCGTCGTGCGCGGGCAGCCGACGGTGGGGCTGGGGCAGAGCTGCAGGACGCTGCACACCACCGACCACGCGGCGCCGCCTTGTGCGGCGGGCGTCTGCGATGGTGCGAGCGCGCGGAGAGTCTGGCACTTGAGAGTCAGCTTCCGGTGGGGCTTGATCATGCACCCTGCTCGAGCAAGGGAGGTGCCAGCCCGTGGCACCACCCATGTGGCGGAAACCACGGCGTGGCTCGCCTCGGAGCGTGACCGTGTCCGAGACACGTCGTGCGCGCTCTGTCGGACCTCGCGGGCCCGGTCGCGGGCGCGTGAACGCGGCGCGCGCGCGCACGCCGTCCCCCGGCCGTCGCTAGCCCAGCGGCTTGGCCAGGTAGATCGCGCCCTCGCCCGGCATGTACGAGCCGTAGTAGCGCGTGTCGGCGCCGCACAGCGCGTAGCCGAGGCGCTCGTAGGCGCGGACGCCGGGGACGTTGACGTTGCTCGTCTCGAGCCAGACGTGGGTCGCGCCCGCCTCGCGCGCGTGCGCCTCGACGCGGTCGAGCAGCGCGCGGCCGACGCCGCGGCGGCGCCACGCCGGCTGGACGTAGAGGAACCACAGCACGCAGCGCTCGTGCCACGGCTCGTACCCGGCGGCGGCGAAGCCCTGGACGGCCGGCGCCTCGCCGGGCTCGCCGGCGACGGCGACCCAGCCGTGGCGCCAGCTCGCCCATGGCGCGAACACCTCGTCGATCGCGTAGCGCTTGGTCAGCGGGCGGTCGAGCGCGCGCTCGACCAGCTCGATGCCGCGCGCGGCCGTGACCAGCTCGAAGACCGTGTCCGTCTCGAACGCCGTGTCGATCGCCTCGACGGCGGCGCGGTCGCGGTGCCGGTCCAGGGGCCGGAGCTCGATCGCCACGGGCGCCACGGCCGAAAGATACCGCGCGGCGTGTGGTCGCGGCGCGCGCCAGGCCCGGGCCGAGAACTTGCCGGTGCCGGCCTGCCGGTCGATGCTCCCGCTGAAACGTCGTTCATCCACACCGGGAGACAACATGAAGGGCATCGTCGCGATCGTGGGACTGTCGACCCTGTGCCTCGCCGCTCCGGCGGCGAGCGCGCAGGATGAGGACGAGGACATGGCCGACCCGTGCGAGGGCGGGGAGGTCATGGAAGGAGACGCCGAGGCCGCGCCCGAGGACGGTGAGGCGAGCGGGGACACGGCCGAGTCGGCGCCGACGGCCGAGGGTGATGGGGCGGCCGCGGGAGACGCGCCGCCGATGATCACGCCCAAGGGCAAGATCGCCGTCGACGTCGCGGTCGGCGTGAACCTGTCGTCGGACGCGGTCGCCAAGCCGCTCTCGATCCTGCCCGACGTGTTCTACGGGGTGGCCGACAAGCTCGAGGTCGGCCTCGCGCACAGCGCCTATGCGATCGAGGGCTTCTGGGGCGAAGGGCGCGGCGGCGGCCTGTGCCTCAGCGGCGAGGACAACGGCTGCGCCAAGGCCTACGACGGGCCGATCGGTCTGCTGGCGCGCTTCGGGCTCATGGCGGGCGATCTGGAGCTCGCCGCCGACGGCGGCGTGGTGATCCGTCATCTCTCCGACCCGATGATGGCCGGCATCAAGGTCGGCGTCCGCGGCCGCAAGATGATGGACAAGCTGGCGATCCTGTTCGCGCCGAACATCTACATCGGCCTGACCGAGCGCGACGCGGGCAACAAGGAGTACCTGGCGGTCCCGGTCGGCGTGATGTACGCCGTCAACGCGCAGCTGCGCGCCGGCGTCCAGACCGGCATCCAGGGCCCGCTCGATGGCTTCGGCGACGGGTTCGCGATCCCGATCTCGCTCGGCGCGATGTACGGGATCAACGACAAGATGTCGGCCGGCGCCTCGTTCACGCTGCACCGCGTGACCGGCGGCTCGCCCGAGGGCGTCGAGGGCCCCGGCGCGGCCGACCTGCGCGGGCTCGGCCTCTACTTCAGCTGGCACAACTGACCGGCCACGATCGTCCGTCGCCGAAGCGCGTCGCGCGTCGCGCCGCGCCCGTCGTCACTCGACCGTGATCGCGATGACGCCGTGCGCGGCGTCGGCGACGGGCGTGTGGTCGTTGTTCATCAGCATCAGGTGCAGCGCGTGCTCGCCGGGCGTCGCGGTCGACGGGATCTCCGCGAGGATCGAGGTGCTGTAGCCGGTGGCCAGAGTCTCGCTGTCGCCATCGAACGCGAGGTGGTAGTGGCCATGGCCCTCGGCCGGCGCGCCGCCGGGCGCCTCGAGCGTGAAGTTGCCGACCTCGACGTTGACCGAGATCGTGCCACCGGGCACGGTCGTGGTGTCGGCCATCGACGGCGCGATGCACGGCGTCGCGGCGACGTCGACCTCGACGACGCCGTGCGCGGCGCCGTCGATCGGCGTGTGGTCGTCGTGCATCAGCACGACGTGCAGCTCGTGGGTGCCCGGCGTGGCGGACGCGGGGATCGGGACATCGACGCTCGACGCCCAGCCGGCGACGAGCGGGTTGCCCGAGTCGTCGTGGAAGTAGACGTGGTAGTGGCCGTGGCCGTCGTGGACCTCGCCGTCGTGCGGCTCGCCCAGCTCGACGCCGTCGGCGTGGATCTCGAGGCGCGCGGTGCCGGCGCACGCGACCGAGGCGCTGGCGATCGACGCGTGGGCGGCGGGGCCGTCGCCGCCCTCGCCGTCGACGCCCCCCACGGTGCAGGCGCCGCCGAGGACAGCGGCGGTGATGGCGATGGCGGTGTTCGGGGTCGAGCGCATCCGGTCCTCCTCGGCGCGACGGCGGCGCGGGCGCTCCATGCGCCGCGCCGCCTCGGCTCGCGAGGCCGGGCTACAGCACCCAGCGTGCCGGCGCGCGCCGCTGCGAGTTCCGGTGGGTTACGTGCGCGCGGCGCCGTCCGCCGGGGACGGCCGTCTCCACCGATCGGCGAGCCCCGGCACGGTCGCTGGCCCGCGCGGCCGGCGCCAGGGGTGATACTCGCCCCATGGCACGCATCACCGGCATCGGCGGCGTCTTCTTCAAGGCGCGCGGGGATCACAAGGCGCTGGCGGAGTGGTACGCGCGACACCTCGGGCTCGCGCTCGAGCCGTGGGGCGGCGCGATCCTCAAGTGGCCCGAGGACACCTCGGACGATCGCGGCATCACCGTGTGGAACCTCGCGGCCGCCGACAGCCAGTGGTTCAGCCCGAGCGGCTCGAGCTTCATGATCAACTACCGCGTCGACGACATGGACGGACTGCTCGCGCAGCTCCGCGCCGGCGGCGTCGAGGTCGTTGCGGGGCCCGAGACGCACGAGAACGGCGTGTTCGCGTGGATCATGGATCCCGAGGGCAACAAGGTGGAGCTGTGGCAGCCGATGGCGTGGGACGACGCGCGCAAGCCGGCGTAGCCGACCCCGGCGCGCTACGCTGCGCGCGTGCGCCTCGCCACGCTCGCCCTCGCCGCCGCGCTGCCGTTGCTCGTCGCCGCCACGCCGGTCGAGCTCGCGATCCACGTCGCGGTGGATGACGCCGGCGCGCCGGTCGCGGACGCGGCGTGGCTCGACGAGCAGGTCGGGCTCGCCGCGCAGCACCTCGCCGGCGCGGACGTCGAGCTGACGTGGCGCGACGCCGGGGACGCGCTCGCCACCGGCGACGTCGACAGCGTGGCGGAGCGCGACGCGCTCGCCGCGCACGCGGGCGATCGCGCGGTCGTCCACGTGTTCGTCGTGCCGCGGCTCGCCGACAAGGACGTCGAGGGCGCGTGGCTCAGCGGCGTGCACTGGCGCTACGGCGGCGGCGCGCGCCGGCAGCAAGGGCGCCGCTACGTGATCCTGTCGCGCGAGGCGCGCAGCGCGCACGTGCTCGCGCACGAGCTCGGCCACTTCTTCGGGCTGGCGCACACCGACACCGCCGATGGCCTGATGACCAGCGGCGGCCAGCGCGGCGGCGAGCCCTCGCTCGACGCCGGCCAGCTCCGCACGGTGAAGCGCAAGGCGCGCGCCTGGGCCAAGCGCGCCCGGCGCTCGCGCTGACTACTGCTTGAACGGGTACTTGGCCAGGCAGTCACCCAGGTCCTGGGTCTTCTTCGCCGGCTCGGCGCACTTCACCAGCGCGACCGAGCCGCTCTTGAGGCACATGTCCTTGGCGTAGTCCTTCATGTTCGCCGGGTTCGCGCCGATCTCGATCGTCTTGGCGGCGTAGGCGTCGCACTGGGCCTCGGTCGGCGTCGCCGTCTTGTCGGCGTCGCTGATCGCGGGGCCCTTCTTCCCTTCGTCCTTCTTGCCGCAGCCGACGAGCGCGGCGGTGATGAAGCTGGCGAGCACGATGGAGCGCAGGCGCATGAGTCCTCCTGATGGGCGTGTGGTCAACGCGCGCCGCGCCCCCGCGCGCCGCGCGCTCGCAGGATATCCGAGCGCGCGCGGCGGGCGCCAGGTCCGGGCGCGGCGCGTGGACGCGACGCCGCGTGTGCGCACCGGTAGGATGCGCCCGTCCGATGCTGCTCCACCACGCCCCGCACGCGAGCCCGACCCCGTCGGCGCGGCGGCTCGTGGCCCTGGCGTACCTGCTGGGCGCGGGCACGATGCTCGGGCTGTCGATGAACCTCGCGCGCGGCGCCGCGGACGTGGGCGTCACGCCGTTCGCGCTGCTGACCTGGGCGTGCGTCGGCGCGACGGCGGTGCTGGGCGCGCTGGCGGCGTGGCGCCGGACGCTCCCGCCCGTGCGCCGCGCGACCGTCGTCTACGCCGCGGTCGCCGGCCTGATCGGCGTGGTCGGGCCGAACCTGATCTTCTACGCGGCGATCCCGCACGTGACCGTCGGCGTCGTGGCGCTGGCGCAGGCGCTGCCGCCGCTGCTGACCTACGTCGCGGCGCTCGCGCTGCGGATGGAGCGGTTCGATCGCGTGCGGGCGGCCGGCGTGGCGTGCGCGCTCGGCGGCGCGGCCGTGCTCGCCGCGCGGCAGGTGTCGGCGCCCGACGCGCCGCTGGGGTGGCTGGCGGCCGTCGTCGCCGGGCCGGTGCTGATCGCGGCGGGCAACGTCTACCGGACGCGGCGGTGGCCGCCCGGCTGCGCCGCCGAGGGGCTCGCGCCGGCGGCGCTCGGCGCGGCCACGGTGATGCTGGTCGGGGCGAGCGCGCTGCCGTCGCTGTCGCTGGCGGTGCCGGTCGATCGCGTCGAGCCCGCGCTGCTGATCGTCGCGCAGGCCGGGTGCCTGTCGCTGATGTACCTGCTGTTCTTCGCGCTGCAGCGCGCCGGCGGCCCGGTCGTGGTGAGCCTGCTCGGGCCGGTGGGCGCGGTCGTGGCGGTGCCGGTCGCGCTGCTCGCGCTGGCCGAGCCGGCGCCGCGCGGGCTCGCGCCCGCGGCCGCGCTCGTCGCGGTCGGCGTCGCGCTCGTCGCGCACGGCGGCCTGGTCGCGGCGCGGCGCGAGGCGGCGGCGCGCGCTGGCTGACCGGGGTCGCCTGGCTCAGATCAGCCGGACGAGCTGCTTGCCGAGGTGCGCGCCGCGCAGCATGCCGAGGAACGCGGCGGGCGCGGCGTCGAGGCCGTCGGCGATCGTCTCGTGGTAGCGCAGCTCGCCGCGCGCGACGAGCTCGCCGAGCTCCGCGAGCGCCGCCGGCCACTCGCCCATGTGCTCGCTGATGATGAAGCCCTCGACCTTCATGCGGTTGATCAGCAGCAGCTGCGGCGCGGCGAGCGGGATCGGCGCGCCGTTGTAGCCGGCGATCATCCCGCACAGGGCGACGCGGGCGAACGCGTTGGCGCGGCGCAGGACGGCGTCGAGCACGACGCCGCCGACGTTCTCGAAGTCGCCGTCGATCCCGCCCGGGCACGCCTCGCGCAGCGCGGCGGCGAGCGCGTCGACGTTCGGGTGCGCCTTGTAGTCGACGCACGCGTCGAACCCGAGCTCCTCGACGACGTGCCGGCACTTGTCAGGTCCGCCGGCGATGCCGACGGCGCGCGCGCCGCGCCGCTTCGCGAGCTGACCGACGACGCCGCCGACCGCGCCGCTCGCCGCGCTGACGACGACGGTCTCGCCCGGCTTCGGCGCGATGATCTTCGTCAGCCCGTACCACGCGGTGACCCCGGGCATCCCGACCGGGCCGAGGTAGGCCGAGAGCGGGACGCGCGAGGTGTCGAGCTTGCGCACCTCACCGCGCGCCGGCGTCGCGACCGAGTAGAGCTGCCAGCCGCCCATGCCGACGACGTGGTCTCCCACGGCGAGCGCGGGGCTGCGCGACGCCACGACCTCGCCGACGGTGCCGCCGAGCATCACCGCGTCGAGCGGCTGGGCCGCGGCGTAGCTCTTGCCCTCGTTCATCCGGCCGCGCATGTACGGATCGAGCGACAGGTAGTGGTGGCGGACGAGGACCTGGCCGTCGCCGGGCTCGGGCAGCGGAGCCTCGACGATCCGGAAGTTGGCCTCGGACGGCTCGCCCGTGGGGCGCGACGCGAGCAGGACCTGGCGGTTGGTGGGCGGCATCGCGCGCAGCGTAGCAGTGCGCGGCGGGTGGTACGCTCGACGGCGCGATGGCGTTCGACTTCTTCCGTCAGGGGCACTGGGTCACGACCGAGGACCAGTACGACCGCGATCGCAACTCGCTCGGGCCGTTCCCGACGGCGGAGGCGGCGTGCGAGTGGTGCGACGCGTACAACGCGGCGCAGATCCAGGTCCCGGCGGGGCCGGCGGGCGCGTCGTACGGCGCGGCGGCGGCGATCGGCGTGTGGAGCCTGGCGTGGTGCGACGGCTACGACCGCGCGGCGCGGCTCGAGGCGCTGCACCAGGCGCACCTGCGCGACCCCGCTGCGCCGAAGCCCGACGCCGCGGCGATCGCGCGGCGCCACGGCGCGCGGTGGGAGCACGAGTGGCGACGCGACGTCCACGCGGCGATCGGCGCGGCGACGTGCTGGTGCGAGGCGCTGCGCGACGGGCAGGCGCCCGAGGTCGACCGCGACGTGCTCGCCGCGTACCTCGTGCTCGGGCTCGAGCGCGGGCGGGCGCTGTTCACCACGCCGCAGCACTTCGGCGAGGCGTCGCTGGCGCGGTGCCGGCCGTGCGGCGGCGCCGTCCTCCACCTGCTCGTCGAGCACGAAGGGCTGGGCGACTCGATCCACCACTACTACACGCCGACGAGCGAGGCGTCCGCCGCCGCGCTGGTGGAGGGCAAGCTCGACGTCGCCAGCGTCGAGGCGTGGGTCGGCCTGCACGCGGGGATCCACGCCGCGGACGGCGTCGCGCGGTGCTACGCCCGCGCGGTCGTCGGCTACCTCGGCGTCGACCACGACCTGCGGTGAGGCGCCGGGCCAGGGCGGCGCGAGTATGCTGCGCGCCATGGTGCTCGACGTCCCGGTGCTCGACCCGCACGTCCACTTCTGGGATCCGCGCACGACGCCGCGCGCGGTGACGCCGGTCGGGAGGCTGCTGCGGTGGAACGAGCCGCTGATGCGCCACGTCGGGGCGCGGCTGTTCCCGCGCGCGGTGCGCGAGTTCGTCGGGCGCACCGACTACGCGATGCGCGCGTACCTGCCGCCCGAGCTGGCCGGCGAGCAGACCGGCGTCGACGTGCGCGGCGTCGTCCACGTCCAGGCCGGCTGGCACGGCAAGGGGCCGCTCGCCGGCGCCGACGAGACGCGGTGGGTCGACGGGCTGGGGGCGGGCGGCGGCGTGCCGGTGCTCGGGCTCGTCGGGCAGGCGGCCCTCGACGCGCCCGAGCTCGACCGGCTGCTCGCGGCGCACCGCGCGGCGAGCACGCGGTTCGTCGGCGTGCGCGACATGACCGCGCACGATCCGGACCGCGGCGTGATGGACTTCTCGAAGCCGGGGCGGATGGAGCACGAGGCGTGGCGGCGCGGCCTGCGCCGTGTCGGCGAGGCGGGCCTGACGTTCGACGCGTGGTGCTACGGCCCGCAGCTCCCCGCGCTCGCCGCGGCGGTGGCGCAGGCGCCGGGGACGCGCGTGGTGCTGTGTCACCTCGGCACGCCGATCGGCGTCGGCGGGCCGCACGGCGGTCACGGCGCGACAGCCGCGGCGCGCGCGTCGATCCTCGCGCGGTGGAAGGACGACCTCGCGCGCGTCGCGGCGCTGCCGAACGTCCACGCCAAGCTGAGCGGGCTGGCGATGCCGGTGCTCGGCTTCGGCTGGCACCGGCGCGCGTCACCGCCGTCGGTGGGCGAGCTGGCGGACGCGTTCGGCCCGCTGGTCGAGCACGCGCTCGCGGTGTTCGGGCCCGCGCGCTGCTGCTTCGCCTCGAACTTCCCGATGGACAAGGTGTCCGCGCCGTGGCGGTCGATCTTCGAGGCGTTCGCCTCGCTCGCCGCCGGGCTCGATCTGGCGACGCGGCGCGGCCTGTTCCACGACCACGCCGCGCGGTTCTACGGGCTCGCTACTTCTTCACCCGCGTGAACACGTAGCGCTGCTGGCCCAGCTCGATCACGAGCACGGTCTGGCCGTCCTGCTCGCGCGGGGTGACACCGCCGCCCGTGACGATGCCGCCGGTCGCGACGAGCTCGATCGTGCCGTCCTTGCCGGTCTTCTTCCCGACCGGCACGACCCACTCGCCGGCGTCGAGCACCGCCTGCTTCGTCTTCTTGTCCCATCGCAGCTCGATCGTGCCGAGGCCGGGCGCGGCCCACGCGCCGACGTACTGCGCGAACCAAGCCTGATCGGGCGGCGCCTCGATCATCGCGAGCTCCTCGGCGCGGCGCTCGGCGTCGCGCGCGACCGCGGCGGCGAGATCATCGGCGGCCTGCGGCGCGGCGTCGAACAAGAGCTCGATCAGGCGCCGCTCGACGACCGCGCCCATCGTCCCGTTGGCGCCGGCGTTGGTCAGCAGGATCATCCCGACGTCGTGGTCCGGGAAGAACACGAGCGCGGTCGAGAACCCGGCGGTCCCGCCGGTGTGGCTGACCATCGCGATGCCCTTGTAGGTGCCGACGCCGAGCCCGAGACCGTAGCTGGACTCGTCGGTGATCTTGACCTGCGGCTTGCGGCGCTCGAGCAGCGGCGCCTCGCCGATCACGCGCTTGCCGTCGAGGACCCCCTTGCCGAGCTCGAGCAGGATCACGCGCGCCATGTCGCCGACGGTCGACCACAGGCCGCCCGCCGGGCGGATCGGCAGCACCCACCGCTCGTCGTCGAGCGTCGCGGGGACGGCCTTGCCGTGGAGGTCGGTCGGGTGCGGCAGCGCGTGCTCGGCCTTCGCCACCTTCTTGAAGTCGAACGACGACGCCTTCATGTCCAGCGGGTCGAAGACGAGCTCCTGCATCGCGCGGTCGTACGCCGGGCCCAGCGCCAGCTTCGGCGCGTAGGCGTGCGCGGCCGCGTAGCCGCCGGCCGCGACCATCAGGTTCGAGTACTGGAAGGTCTCGCCGAACGCCGTCGTCGGCACCATCGTCGCCATCGTCGCCAGCCGCGCCTCGGGCGACAGCGCGCCCTCGAAGATGAACTCGAGGTCCTGGCGCGGCATGCCGGTGCAGGCGCACGCGGTGTGGCGCATCCGCGCGGCGCGGGTCGTCGCCTCGTCGCCGAGCGCGAAGCTCGGCAGCACGTCGATCACCGGCGTGTCCCAGCCGAACGTCCCGCGCTCGACGAGCCGCGCCATCATCAGCGTCGTGAGCGACTTGCCGATCGAGCCGATCATGAACCGCGTCTTCGGCGTGACCGCGCCCTTCTTGCCGGCGGCGCGGACGCCGAACCCGGCCTCGTAGACCACCTTGCCGCCCTGGACGATCGCGATCGCGGCGCCGGGGACGCCGGCGGCGACGCGCGCCTGCTCGACGAACGCGCCGAGCTCCGCGAGCCGCGCCTCGTCGAGCGCGTGCGCGGTCTTGCCCGCGAACGACTCGTCCTGCAGCCCCGCGACCTTCAGGCTCTCGAGCGCGGTGCCGAGCTGGGCGCCGCGGCGGTCGAACGCGGCGAGCTTGCCGTCCGCGAGCGCGACGTACCAGGTGCCGCCCTTGCGCCGGACGACGGCCGCGACGAGCCGGCCCTCGCTCGCGGGCGTGACGTAGATGACCTGGCCCATCGCGTCCCAGCCGCCGCGCGGCGGGTCGTCTGCGGCCTGCGCGACCGGCAGCGCGAACGCGGGGTCGACCTTCGCCCACGCCGCCGCGATCGCGGCGTCGCGGTCCGCGGCGCCGGTGACCTCGACGTAGGTGAGCGTGACGTCGCCCTCGGGCGCGGTGAGCACGACGCGGTCGGCGTGCTCGTCGACCTTCCAGCCGCTCGACGCGGTGAACGTCGCGCCCGAGGCGGTGGTGATCGTCTCGTCGGCGGTGAGGGTGCGCGACCGCGGCGCGGCGGTCGACGCCGACGGGGGCTCGGCGGGGGGCGTCGTGACGACGTCCGGGCCGGCTGGGATGCCTGGGCGCGTCGACGCCCCGCCCGAGCAGGCCGCCACGAGCGCGAGGAGGAGCAGCGGTGAGCGAAGCATGCCGCGGAGCCTACCGCGTGGACGGGCCGGGGACGGCGACGTGCGGTGCGAACTGGCCACGGTCGCCGTACGATGAGGCGTGATCGAGGCGCTCGTCGTGATCTCGCTGCTGGGCGCGTTCGTCGGCGCCGTGGCGCTGTTCGCCCGCCCGCGGCGCGTCGACGGGATCGAGCGCACCGTGGCGGATCGCGGCGGCCTCGGGCTCCACGTGTTCACGCGGCAGCTCCACGATGGCGGCGATGGCCCCGGCTGGTACGCGCACTACCACGTGTTCGTCCGGCTGTCGGACGGCAAGGTGTGGCGCGCCGAGCTCGCCACGCACACCGCCGAGTACGCGACGGGGCGGGCAGGCTACGCCGACGGCTTCGACCGCGACCTGTGGCGCGCGGGCAAGTGGCGCGCGAGCCTCGACACGCTGCGCCTGAACACCGGGCTGGCGCTGGCGATCGACCCCGACGCGCCGGATCTGTGTAGCGGGCTCGACGTGCGCGAGCGGCCGACGGCCGCGTTCGCCGTCGGCGACGTCGCGGTGCGGGTCGAGCGCACCGCGTCGGCGCACGTCGTGCGGGCCGGCGGCTGGCGCGTCGTGCTGTGAGAGCGTGGCGCGGCGCGTCCGGTCAGCCGGCCTTCGTCCGCGTGACGACGCGCAGGATCGCCGCGAGCTCGGCCGCGGTGGGCCGGCGCGTCGGGAGCAGCGACAGGCAGTCGTCGATCATCGCGGCGAGCGCGGACGGCGCGCCCGGGCACGCGGACGCGAACGACCGTGGCGGCTCCGGCGGCGCGCCGCCGAGGCGGGCGAGCACCGGCGGCTGCGCGAACGGCCGCGTGCCGGTGCACAGCTCGAACGCGATCACGCCGAACGCGAACACGTCGGCGGACGGCAGCGGCGTGTAGCCGACGTCGACCATCTCGGGCGGGATGTACGGGGGCGTGCCGACGAGCAGGCCGGTGCGGGTGACGACGCCGTCCATCGCGGGCGAGCGCGGGGAGGGGTCGGCGAGCTCGGACGTGGCGCCGGGGTCGAGCTGGGCGGCGTCGAGCGCGAGCGCGCCGAGGCGGGCGGCGGTGTCGTCGCCGAGCGACCGAGGCTCGAGCGTCGCCGCGGTCTGGGTCGGGCCGGTGGGCTCGGGCTCGCCTGCCACCGCGTCGCTCGGCGTCGGCTCGCCGCCGATCACCCCCGTCAGCTCGAGGCTGCGTGGCCCGACGGGGGCCGTCCGCGGCGCCCCGGACACGGCGTGCTCGTCGGAGCCCTCGCCCGAGCCGAACCGGGCGGTCGGGCGCGACACCCCGAAGTCGGTGATCTTGATCGTCGTCGCGTCGCCGGCGTGCGCGATCAGCACGTTCGCGGGCTTGAGGTCGCGGTGGACGACGCCGGCCGCGTGCAGCGCGACCAGGCCGTCGGCGATCTGGGCCAGCACGGGGAGCGCCCACGCCAGCTCTCCCCACCGCGCGCGCTCCGACGACAGCGGCGTGCCGTCGACCAGCTCCATCACGAGGTAGAGGAAGCCGCCCTCCGAGACCGACACGTCGAGCACGCTGACCAGGTTCGGGTGGCTGACCCGGGTCGCGATCACCGCCTCGCGCGCGAGGCGCGCGAGCGCCGCGCCGTGGACGTCGTGGGTGAGCTTGAGCGCGAACCGCTGGCCGTCGCTGAGGCGCTCGACCTCGTGCACCGTGCCCATGCCGCCGCGCCCGAGCGCCTTGACGACGCGATACCGGCCCGCGACGACATCGCCGGCGCGCAGCTCGAGCGTCGGTCGGCTCGGGCCTCCGGCGAGCGCGAGCGCGGCGAACAGCTGGCTCGACCGCTCCATCACCTGCCGTCGCAGCTCCTCGTTGAGCCGCACCAGCTCGGCGCGCTGCGCGTCGAGGCTCTGGCGCTGGTGTCCCTCGGCGCGCAGCGTGAGGATGTGGCGGCGCGCCAGCAGCAGCGACAGGCACAGCGCGAACGACAGCAGGCCGAGCGACGCCGGGCGCGCGCCGTCGAGCAGGGTCGTGACGCTGAACCAGTGCAGCATGTCCGGCGGCATCGACAGCGACAGCGCGAGCCACGACGCGAGCTGGAACCGGGCGGTGAGCCGGTCCGGGTGGCGCATCGCGAGCCGCCCGCACACGAGCAGCTGGTACCCGGTCATCACGCCGAGCACGAGCACCGTCAGCCGGCCGGCGAGCGGCGTCGTGACGAACGGCCCGGACAGCGCCGCGAACGCCACCAGCGTGCCGCCCCACAGCCACGCCCAGACGCGCGACGGTGGCCCGAGCTCGAAGAACTCGTGGGTGAACCACACCGACGCCGAGATCGCGGACACCAGCATCCCGGCGAGCACGGGCGTGTCGTAGACCCCGAGCCAGCGCTGCGTCAGCCCGAGCACGTGGGCCGGGTAGAACGCCGCGGACAGCAGCTGGATCGCGAACCAGAAGTACGCGCGGCGATGGCGATCGACCAGGTAGATCGCCAGCGACGTGAGGCCGAGCTGGATCAAGGAGACGGCCGCGGCGAGCGCCACGTACGTGTTGATCCAGTGCACGCGGGTCGCGCTCGCCGGGCGGACCCCCGCGGCGGTGAGCCGCGGCGACGCGCTCCACCACCCGCTCTGCGTCCAGCGGTGGTCGATCGCGAGCTGCAACTCGATCGCGCCGTCCGCGGTCGCCGCCGCGTCGATCGGCCAGGCGATCGGGCCGCCGGCGCGGTACCCGCCGGGGACGCGCGGGTCGACGGGTGGCGTCGCGACGCCGTCGACGCGCAGGACGGCGAGCGCCGACAGATCCGTGATCCAGAGGGTCAGCGCCTGGCCGTGCCAGGCCGGCGGCACGTCGACGCGCGCGGTCAGCGTGTACGTGCCGGCGCGGTCGGCGACCGGCAGGTGCCCGGGGAGCGACACCGTGCCCGGGCTGGTCACGACCGCGCCGTCGAGCTGCCACCGGCGCACGGCCACGCCGTCGTCGCCGCCGCCGCCGCACGCGACGACGGCGAGGGTGACGACGAGCGCGCAGACGATGCCGCGGACCCCCATCCCGACCCATGGTCGCCGATCGGGGCGCGCGACGCCACGCGTGACGCCGCGCGCGACGCCGCCGGCCCGGCGTCGCCCGCCGGCCCGGTCAAGGGATCAGCACGGTCGTCGTCAGCGCGCCCGCGCGCGCCTCGAACGTGAGCTCCTGGAACGCCGTCCCGCCCGCGGTCGCGTCGACGGTGACGGCGCCGGTGTTCGTGTTCGCGATGTAGACCGTGCCGCTGGCGTCGGTGGCGGTGGCGCTGCCGCTGGGGAAGCCACCCGACGAGTAGATGACGCGCGCGGTGCCGGCCGGCACGATCGTCACGGTCGCGCCCGTCACCGGGTTGCCCGCGGCGTCGGCGACGATCAGCGCGATGAAGCCCTTGCCCGGGTCGTAGGTGGCGCCGGCGAGCGAGGTCAGCGAGCTCAGCGTCGAGCCGCTGACGAGCAGCAGCGTGACGCCGGTCGTGTCCTCGGTGACGTCGGCGGGCGGGTACAGGTAGGTGTCGAGCAGGCCGGCGCTGCGGCCGCGGAAGTAGCCGTCGACCGGGCCGCCGCCGGTGGGCACGGTCAGGCTGTACGCGCCGCCGCTGCCGGACGTCGTCGTGGCCAGCGCCGCGCCGCCGAGGTCGTCGAACGCCTCGACCGTCGCGCCGGCGAGCGCCACGGCGTCGGTGCCCTGCACCGTCTGGGTCTCGCCGCTGACCACGACCTCGGACGGCACGTTCGGCGCGTCCGGCTCGTCGGGCGTGGCGGCGTCGACCGCATCGTCGTCGCCGTCGTCGTCGCCACCGCCGCCTCCTCCGCCGCAGGCTGCGGGCGCGAGCATCGAGCACAGGACGGCGACGAGGGCAGGGCGGCGCATGCCGTCTTGTATCGCGGCTCGCGCGCTGACCGGTCGTCCACGCGCCGGGCTGGCGCTGACCGGACCGATGCGTCCGGGTGACAGTCGGGCGCGGGCGGCTGGTCGGGGGGGGGCGTCACTCGCCGGCGGCGATCTCGATCCGGCGCACGCGGTGGTAGGGCAGGTCCTCGCCGCGCGTGCCGTCGGCGGCGAACAGGTAGGCGCCGTCGCTCGACAGGTCGAGGCCCTCGAGCCCGAAGAACTGCGCGTCGAGCGCCTCGTCGGCGTCGGCGTAGCCGGGCACGCCGGTGCCGGCGAACGTGGTCACCTGCCCGGCGGCCGAGACGTGGCGGATCACGCCGGCGTCGGGGTCGCCGACGAACACGCCGCCGGCGCCGTCGGGCGCGAGCGACATCGGCCCGACGAAGCTCGCGGCGGCCGCGGCGCCGTCGTCGGTGCCCTCCTCGCCGTCGCCGGCGAGCGTGGTCACGGCGCCGGCGAGCGTGACGGCACGCAGGACGTGGTTGGCGTAGTCGGCGACGACGATGACGTCGCCCGGCAGCACGACGAGGTCGTACGGCACCTCGAACCGCGCCGCCGCGCCGGTCGCGTCGACGTACCCCGCCACGCCGTAGCTGCCGGCGAGCGCGGTCGCGGCGCCGGTGGCCGGATCGAGGATCGAGAGGACGTGCTTCTGGTACTCGGCGGCGACCAGCCGTCCGTCGGACAGCCGGCCGAGCCCGCGGTAGCGGCCGACGTCATCGCGGATCAGCGTCACCTGGCCGGTCCCGAGGTCGAGGCGCCACAGCGCCCCGGTCGGCTCGTCGTCGGTGCTGCGGTCGGTCTGGATCCAGACCGTGTCGTCGTGGCGGACGGCGCCGAACGGCCGCGCGAACCCGGCCGGGAGCGCGCCGACCGAGGTGGTGGTGCCGTCGGCGTCGACGTGGCGGATCCGGCCGTTGTCGAAGTCGCAGACCAGCACGGCGCCGTCGGCGGTGGCGACGACGTTGACCGGGTTGGCGAACCGGGCGTAGCCGCGCTCCCCGTCGTACAGGCCCGGCTGCGACGCGCCCGCCAGCGTGCTGGCGCCGCCGCCGAGCGGCGGCAGGGGCTCGGGCTCGATCCCGGCGTCGACGTCGGCCGGGTCGTCCCCGGCGTCGACGCCGGGAGCGGCCGGGCTGACGCACGCCACCAGGCCGGCCATGAGAACGGCTCCGAGGTGAACGAGGCGAGCTTGGGTCCGCATGACCCATCACCCAAGCATCGGGGATGCCAGCCCTGCGGGGGTGATCTGCGCAGCGAGCGCCCCCGGCCCGCCCCAGGTGGGTGATCCGGCCGAAAGTCGTGCGCGATCCGTGCGCGTGCGTCAGCGCACCGCGCTCGGCTCTGCCCCGGGCGGGAGGGCGGCGCCCTCGGGGACGCAGGTCGTGCCGTAGACGCTGCAGGTGTAGAGCCGCGTCAGGCCGCAGCACTGGACCTCGTAGGTCGTGCCGCCGATCGGCGTGACGATGACGTCCTCCTTCGCGCACTGCAGGTCGTAGGAGGCGCGCGACACCAGCGTCCGCTTCGTCTGGGTGGTGGTCGTCATGCACGCGGTGAGGGACAGGGCGAGACCGAGGAGGAGCAGCCTGGACATGGCCACTCGCTACCACGGCGCGCGCGCCTCACCGTCGCGGCGGCCGGCGATTGCCGGATCTGTCCGGTCCGCGCCGGCAGGCTACAGCAGGAAGCGGAGCAGCTTCTGCTTCGTGTCGTCGTACGGCGGGTACATGATCGGCGCGTCGAGGCGGGTCGACTTGACCAGCACCGAGCGGTGGTGGCTGAAGCAGTCGAACGACGCCTTGCCGTGGTAGGCGCCCATGCCGCTCTCGCCGACGCCGCCGAACGGCAGGTCGTGGTTGGCCAGGTGCATCCAGGTGTGGTTGACCGCGGCGCCGCCCGACGTCGTCCGCTCGATCACGTCGCGCTGGACCGCGTCGTCCTCGGCGAACACGTAGAGCGCCAGCGGCTTGGGCCGCGCGTTGACGAACGCGATGCCCTCGTCCATCGACGCGACCTTCAGCACCGGCAGGATCGGGCCGAAGATCTCGTCTGCCATCACCGGCGAGTCCGGCGAGACGTCGCGCAGGATCGTCGGCGCGAGGTAGCGGTCGGCCTCGTCGTGCTGGCCGCCGACGACGGCGTGGCCGGAGCCGAGCAGCGCGACGAGCCGGCGGTGGTGGCGGGCGTTGACGACGCGGCCGTAGTCGGGGCTGCGCTGCGGGTCGTCGCCGTAGAAGCCGCGCACGGTGCGCGCCAGCGTCGCGACCAGCTCCTCGTAGATCGAGGCGTGGGCGAGGACGTAGTCGGGCGCGACGCAGGTCTGGCCGGCGTTGGAGAACTTGCCCCAGCAGATCCGCTTCGCCGTGACCTCGAGGTCGGCCGAGCGGTCGACGAACGTCGGGCTCTTGCCGCCGAGCTCGAGCGTCACCGGCGTGAGGTGCTTGGCGGCCGCGGCCATGACGATCCGGCCGACCGCGCCGTTGCCGGTGTAGAAGATGTGGTCGAAGCGGTGGGCGAGCAGCTCGGTGGTCTCGGGCACGCCCCCCTCGATCACGCGCACGGCGTCGCGGTCGAGGTACTCGGGCAGGTAGCGCGCGAACAGCGCGCTGGTGGCCGGCGCCACCTCGGACGGCTTGAGCACGACCGCGTTGCCGGCGGCGAGCGCGCCGACGAGCGGCCCGGCCAGCAGGCCGAACGGGTAGTTCCATGGCGAGATGATGAGCACCAGGCCGAGCGGCTGGGCGTGGATCGCGCTGCGCCCCGGCTGCAGGATCAACGGCGTGCCGACGCGGCGCGGCTTCATCAGGCTCGACAGCGACTTGCGGGTGTCGGCGATCTCGCTCGCGGTGTAGGCGATCTCGGTCGAGTAGGCCTCCAGGCGCGGCTTGCCCACGTCGGCGGCGAGCGCGTCGGTGATCTCCCGCTCCCGCTCGGTCAGCATGCGGGACAGGCCGTCGAGCTGCGCCAGCCGCCACCCGGCGGAGCGCGTGATCCCGCGGTCGAACGCGCGGCGCGCGCCCTCGACGGCGTCGGTGATCGCGGACGGGATGGACGGGGTGCGCGCGGCGGGCTCGCTCATGGTCCGGGAACTGTCGCGCCCGGTCGGCGGCGCGTCAACGACGGGTTTCGCGTCGGGGCGCGGGGGCCGGCGCGGCTCGCTACCCGGGCGTTCCCCCGGGTTACCGCGACCTTCGCGGCCCCGGGTGGCACTGTCAGCGGACCCGTGTCGTCGCCCGCCGTCCCCCCGAACGAGGCCGCGCGGCTCGTCGCGCTCGGGGACTACGACGTGCTCGACACTCCCGGGGAGCCGGTGTTCGACGACCTCGTCCAGCTCGCGGCGCACGTGGCGGAGACGCCGATCGCGTTCGTGTCGCTCGTCGACGGCCACCGACAGTGGTTCAAGGCGCGCGTCGGGCTCGAGCGGGCCGAGGTGCCGCGCGCCGTCTCGTTCTGCGCGCACGTCGTCGCGACCGGCGCGTCGCTGTTCGTGCCGGACGCGCGCGCCGACGCGCGGTTCGCGGACAACCCGCTCGTCACCGACGCGCCCCACGTGCGGTGCTACGGCGGCAAGCCGCTGCGCACCGGCGAGGGGTACGTGCTGGGCACGCTCGGGGTCGTCGACACGCGCGCGCGCGAGCTGTCCGCGGCGCAGCGCGAGATGCTGGCGCGGCTCGCGGCGCAGGTCGTGTCGCAGCTCGAGGCGCGGCGCGTGCGGCTGCAGCTCGTCCGCCAGCGCGAGGCGGCGCGGGCCGCCGCCGAGCGCCTGACCGCGGTGTTCGAGGGGATGGCCGAGGGCGTCATCGTCCAGGTCCCCGGCGGCGCGATCACGATGGCCAACCCCGCCGCGGCGCAGATCCTCGGGCTGTCGCCCGACGAGCTCCACGGCCGGACGTCGCGCGATCCACGGTGGCGCGCGGTCCGCGAGGACGGCACGCCGCAGCCCGGTGACGCGGGCCCGGCGATGCGGTGCCTGTCGACGGGGGCGCCGCAGCGCGGCGTGATCGTCGGCGTCGAGCGCCCGGACGGCGCGCGCGCGTGGCTCCAGGTCAGCGCGGTCCCGCGCGTCGTCGGCGGCCGCGTCGTCGAGGCGGTGACGACGTTCACGGACATCACGGCGCAGCGCGCCACGGATCGCCAGCTGACGGTGGGCTCGCTCGCCGCGGGCATCGCCCACGAGCTCGGCTCGCCGCTGGCGGCGCTCTCCAGTCACCTCGACCTCGCGCGCGAGCGGCTCGACGCGCTCGGCGGGGACGTGGCCGAGCTGCGCGCGTGCCTCGACGACGCGCGCGCCGGCGCCGAGCGGATCGCGCGGGTCGTGCGCGCGATCCGTCCGCTGGCGCACGACGCCGCGCCGCGGTTCGCGCTGGACCTCGACGGCGCGGTCGCCGCCGTGGCGATCGACGCGCCGCCGCCGCGCGCGGCGGCGCGCGCGCCGCGCGGGCGGGTGGTCGTCGTCGATGACGACCCGATGATGGCCAGCACGTTGCAGCGCGTCCTCGCGCGCGACCACGACGTGACCGCGTTCAGCGATCCGCGCGAGGCGCTGACCGCGCTGCTCGCGGGCCCGGCGCCCGACGTCGTGGTGTCCGATCTGATGATGCCGTACCTCGACGGCGAGGAGCTCCACGCGCGGGTCCGCGCGCACGATCCCGCGCTGGCCGACCGGTTCGTGTTCGTGTCGGGCGGCACCACGCAGCCGGCGATCGCGCGGTTCCTCGCGACGATCCCGAACCCTCGCCTCGACAAGCCGTTCGCGATCCCGGCGCTGCTGGAGCACGTCCGCGCGCTGGTCGCGCGCCGGCGCTGACGCATGGCGCCGGCGCTAGCGCCAATGCTGGTCAGATAAGGCAAGGCGTGTCAGTTCCGCTCGCCCCGAGCCAGCGCCAGCGACGGTGCGAAGCGACGGGCGGCGGCTCCTGACGAACAGCCGTCCAGGCCCGCAGGATCGCCAAGTTCCTTCGACAGGCTCAGCTCAGAGCAGAGGGCTGCGCAGAATGCGTCGACGACGGGAGAGCGCGCGCGACGATGCGACAGTCGTGGCTCGCGGCGCCGCACACCGTCGAGGCCCCAGGTGCGCGGGCGTTCGGCGGTGCGAGCGCCAGCCCGACGAGCCCACCGCGGACGCGCGAGACGGCGGCGGCGTGGCGGTGCCAGGCGCCGTGGCGTGGC
>WYBA01000125.1 GCA_011526095.1 Myxococcales bacterium
ACCGCGTCGGCCGCCGCATCGCGATGTCGGGCGCGTCGTGGGCGGCGATCAGCGCGCGGGCGACGCGCGCGACGACCTCGACCGCGGGCGCGGCGCCTGCGCCGGGTACGTCGAGCCGCACGAGGGTGGCGAGCGAGGCGACGAGCCCGTGCGCCGCCGGGGCGTCGCGGCGCTCGAGCATGACGAGCAGGGTGATCGCGTCGAGCGCGCCCACCCGCGCGACCGCGGCCGCCGCGCAGCCGACGAGCGTCGCGGGCAGGCTGACGCCACGCGCGACGCCGGCGGCGACCAGGTGCGCCACCAGCGCGTCGTCGAGCGCGCGCTCGACGATCGCCGCGGCGGGCGCGGGCGCGGCGGTGCGCGCGGCCGGCCACGCGTTCCACGCCGGGCGCGCCGACGCGTCGTGGCCGGGATCCGGCGCGGCGCGCTCGGCCGCGACAAGCGCGGCGAGCCGGTGGAGCGGACCTGGACCTGGAGACGGAGACGGAGACGGAGACGGAGACGGAGACGGAGACGGAGACGGAGACGGACACGGACACGGAGACGGACACGGAGACGGAGACGGAGACGGAGACGGAAACGGAGACGGACACGGAGACGGAGACGGAGACGGAGACAGGCCGCGCTCGATCGCAGCGCGCAGGTGCTCGAACCCGGCGAGGTCGATCGCGACGTGCGGAATGACCAGGATCAGGCGATCGTCTCCGTCCGATATCCGGACGAGACGCGCGTGGACGTGCGGCGGCGACTCCAGCGCGAACGCCCGCGACGACACCTCGGCCGCCTCGGCGACGAGCACCTCCTCCGCCGGGCGGCCGTCTCGGCGGCGATCGCGAACCTCGAGCGCGACGCGCCCCGGCACCGGCGCCACCGGCTCCTGCACCGGCCGCCACCGCGGGTACCGCATCCACACCGGCGCGACCTCGGCGACCGCCACGTCGAGCGCGCGGTGCAGGCGCGCGACGTCGAGCGCGCCGGGCGCGACGACGCCGAACACCTCGACCACGACCGAGACATCGCCGGTGACGGCGCGCGAGAACCAGAACGGGAGCTGGTGGAACCCCAGCGGCAGCCGCGGTGGGAGCGCCGGCTCGGCCTCGGCGATGGGCGCGGCGGGCGCCGCCTGCGGCAGCCCGTCGAGCACCGCCGCCCACGCCGCCACCGTCGGGTGCGCATAGAGCGTCGCGAGCGGGATCGCGACGCCGTGTGCGGCGCGCGCCGCGGCGACGATCCGCACCGCGTGCAGCGAGGTGCCGCCGAGCGCCAGGAAGCTGTCGTCGCGGCCGACCTCGGCCACGCCGAGCACCGCGCCCCACGCCGCGGCGACCTCGCGCTCGCGCGCGGTCGCGGGCGGCGCGCCCGCCGCACCCGCGGGCCACGGCGCGGCGGCGAGCGCGCGGCGATCGACCTTGCCGCTGGTCGTCCGCGGCAGCGCGTCGACCACCGCGATCCGCGTCGGCACCAGCTCGTCGGGGAGCGCGCGCGCCACGTGCGCGCGGAGCGCGCCCGGCGACGGCGCCGCGCCCGCCGCCGCGACGCAGTACGCGACCAGCTCGGGCTGACCGCGCGCGTCGGGCCTCGCCAGCGCGACCGCGACCGCCACGCCCGGCGCCGCGGCCAGGCGCGCCTCGACCTCGCCGAGCTCGACCCGCACGCCGCGGATCTTGACCTGGTGATCGACGCGCCCGAGGTACTCGATCGCGCCCGACGGCAGGACGCGGCCGCGGTCGCCGGTGCGGTACAGCCGCCCGCCCTCGGGGAACGGGCACGGCGCGAACCGCGCCGCGGTCAGCGCGGGGCGCGCGTGGTAGCCGCGCGCGACGCACGCGCCGCTGACGACGATCTCGCCGACCTCCCCCGCCGGGACCTCGCGCAGCGCGTCGTCGACGATCCGCGCGTGGCTGCCGCGCACGGCGACGCCGATCGGCGCGTGGGTCAGCGGCCCCTCGGCGGCGAGCGCGTCGAAGTCGTAGGTGGTCGCGTCGCCGGACACCTCGGTCGCGCCGTAGAGGTTGACCAGCTTGCGCCCCGGCAGCGCGGCGAAGAACGCCGCGACCAGCGCCAGCGGCACCGGCTCGCCGCCGAGGAACCACCACCGCAGCGCCGGCGCGCGCGCGGCGACATCCGGCACGACGTCGAGCAGCGTCGCGAGCTGTGACGGCACGAGCACGACACGGGTCGCGCCGCACCGCGCGAGCTCGTCGACCAGCGCCGGCAGGTCGCGCTGGGTGTCGTCGGCGACGACGACCAGCGGCGCGCCCAGCGCGAGCGGCGCGAGCAGCTCCGCGACCGAGTCGACGAACGACAGCGGCGTGCGCGCCGCGACGACCTCGCCGGGCGCGTAGGGCATGATCTCGTCCTGCCACAGGATGCGCTCGACGATCGCGCGGTGCTCGATCACGACGCCCTTGGGCTCGCCGGTCGAGCCGGAGGTGTAGAGCACGCACAGCGCGCGCGAGCGACCCAGGTTCGCGTTTCCGATTCCGTCTCCGTCTCCGACTCCGCTTCCGTCCCCGTCTCCGTCTCCGTGTCCGTGTCCGTCTCCGTGTCCGTCTCCGTCTCCGCCTCCGCCTCCGCCTCCGTCTCCGTCTCCGTGCCCGTCTCCGCCGCCGCCATCTCCGATGCTCACCACCCGCCCCCCCTCCTCCACCCTCGCCCTCGCCCCCGCGTCCCCCTCGATCCACGCCCGGCGCGCCGCCGGCCACCCCGGCGCGACCGGCACGTACGCCGCCCCGGCCATCATCACGCCGAGCACCGCCGCGACCAGCTCCGCCGACCGCGCCATCGCGACGACCACGCGGTCCTCCTCCCTCACGCCTGCCTCGCCCAGCCGCGCCGCGACGTGCCGCGCTCGCGCGATCAGCTCCGTGTACGTCCACGCCTCCCGCTCGTCGCGCACCGCGATCGCGTCCGGCGTGCGCGCCGCGCGCGCGGTGATCAGAGCGTCGATGTGCGCAGGCTGCGCCGGCCACTCCGGTGTCACAGCCGGTCCGCCAGCGCCAGCCCGACGCCGCCGGTCGCGGCGACGAGCGCCTCGTACTCGGCGCGCGCCGCCGGATCACCGCCCGCCTCGCCCTGCCGCAGCGCCCGGATCAGCGTGTTCTTGCGCGTGTGCGCCGACGGCACGAACTCGATCGCCGCGACGTCGTAGCCGGCCGCGCGCACCAGCAGCGCGCGCATCACGTCGGTCAGCTCGGCCCCGAGCTCGCGGCGGACGTGCGGCGCCCGCCACACCGGCGCGAACGCGCCCGCGTCGCCCGCCTCGGCCTTGGCCGCCCAGCCGCGCGCCAGCTCCGCCTGGCAGCACGGCGCCACCGCGATCAGCTCCGCGCCGAGCCGAACCCCGAGCGCCAGCGCGTCGCACGTCGCGGTGTCGCACGCGTGCAGCGACAGCACGCCGTGCGGCGCGGCGGCGAGGTGCGCGCCCGCGTCCTCCACCGTCCCCGCGATGAACGTCATCACGTCGTCGAGCCCGGCGAGCGCCGCGCGGCGCCGGCAGTCGTCGATCAGGGCCGGGTTGCGATCGATCCCGACGATCTCGATCACCTGGTCCCAGCGGTGTCGGCCACACCACGCCAGCAGCATCGACAGGTAGCTGCGCCCGCACCCCGCGTCGACCAGCACCAGCCGCGAGTGCCGCGCCCGCAGCGCCGCGAGCGCCGGCCCGAGCAACGTGACCATGTGCTGGATCTGGAAGTACTTACGTACCTGCGGCGCGGGCATCGACGCGTCGCGGTGCAGCAGGCCCAGCGCGCGCAGCAGCGTCGCGCCCTCGGCCGGCGGCACCAGTAGCGCCTTGCCATCGGCCAGCGCGGCCGTCCGCGCGGGGGTCCAGTGGTCCCTCGCGCGGGCCGAAAACGCGGTCGCCCACCGGGCCGTCGACATCGTCCACCGCAAACTAGCTCAAAATCTCGCGGAGTTGGCCAGACAGTTGCGGCTGTCAGCCCCCTGGGGCAAGGTCGGCACCCCATGGAAGGCGACAACAGCACCGACACCAACGCGACCACCGCTCCCCGCTACGAGGAGCTCAAGAAGATGGTGGCCGACATGGAAGCCGACTTCGTCCGCTTCTACCTCCACAACAACAAGGCGGCCGGCACCCGCGTCCGTGGCGCGATGCAGGAGCTCAAGACCTTCGCGCAGACCGTGCGGACCGAGGTCCAGGCGATCAAGAACGAGGGCAAGCCCGCCGCCGCCGGCGACGCGGACTGACCCTACCGGGGATCGACCACCCGCCCGACGAACAGGACCGCGCCGGTCGGCCGGTCCACGATGAAGAACAGGAACGGCCGGTCGACCGTCACGGTCGCCGGCTCGGGCACGGAGGTGTCGCCCACCACCACCGCGGTGGCCGCGGCCGCCTCCGTGCCCTCCTCGTCGATCGCGACGAAGCCCTTGTGGATCACGTCGGTGATGCGCAGGCCGCGCTCGCCGTTGATCCCCGAGAAGTCCGCGGCGTCCGAGAACGCGTCCGGCATGCCCATGGCCGCGAGCGTGTCCTTGAGCGACAGCGGCGCGTCGAACTCGAACTTCGGCAGGTCGAGCGTGACCATCGCCGTGCCGAGCGACGCCCGGATCTCGTCGAGCTTGGCGCCGGTCAGCTCGGCCTCCAGCAGCGCCAGCGGATCGCCGGCCTCGTCGGGAAGCAGCTCCGGCACGACCACGACCATCGACACCTGGCCGCCGTCGTAGGGCAGCTCGACCGCGCGGAACCGCGCGCCCTCGCCGTAGCCCAGCTCCGCGACCTGGTGCAGCGTCGGGACGTCGACGACCTCTCCTGGCGCCAGCGCGAACGGCCGATCCGCCGTGTCCTCGACCTCGAACGGCGTGTCCCACGAGGCGCTGAAGTAGATCGCGTTGGTCAGCACCAGGCGGGTCAGCGTGGTGATCGTCCCCTCGGGCAGCAGGTCGACGATCCGGTCCTCGGTCTGGTGCTCGACCCAGGTGTTGATGACCTCCCGCGCGGCCTCGGGGTCGGCCTCGAAGTCGAGAACGTTGAGCCCGGCGCCGTAGTGCACCGCGAGCGTGTCGAGGAACGCCGGCACGAACGCGTAGCCGAGCTGCCCCCAGATCGAGCTCGCCGTGCGCAGGCGGAACGGCCGGGTCTGGCCGCCCTCCTCCGGGACGGACTCGGCGCGCGACGCCAGCTCGAGATCGAGCTGGTTGAACCCCGCGTGCAGCGTCGGCTCGGCGAGCGTGAAGTGCAGCGTGTCCGCCATCTGCGCCTCGGTCGTGCCCTCGGCGCCGGCGTAGGTCATCGCCAGCGCGGTCGAGATGCTGTGGGGCGAGAAGAACAGGTTGCCTGGCTCGACGGACACCTGGCGGTAGAGGTCGGCGGCGAACGCGGTGTTGCCGGCGACCAGCGCGTCGAGATCGGCGTCGCCGATGTCGGGCGTGACGTCGCGCGCGAGGTCCGAGCGGACCTCGGGAGGCGCGTCGACGTCAGAGCCGCAGGCGACGAGCCCGAGCAGGGGCACGGCGACGAGCGCGAGCGGACGGGAGGAGAGGCGAGGCTTCATGCCCCGAGGCGATTCAACCCTCGTGCCGCCCGCGGCCCCGCGGGATCCCGCCCGGTTACGGCGGACGACCCGCCGGTCACCGCCAGATTTTCGTGGCCGGACGCGCCGGACTCCAGGTTGTTCGGGACCCCACCAGGAAGAACCCCGAGGTAGGCTCCGTAGCACGACCATGCACGACCACGACCGCGGGGCCGGTGGCGGCGATCACGATCGAGGCGCAGACGACAGCGAGCCGGCCGCGGCGCCGGGTCGCACCGCCCGCGCGGCGGGCGTGATCTACCGCGACGCCGACGGCGCGGCCCCGTCGTCCGCGCTCGCCTCGGTCGACGCCGCCCTCGGCGCGGCGGGCCAGGGAGCCGCCCACCCGTCGGGCGCGATCCTGCACACCGACCCCGTCGCCTCGGACGCCGCCGCCGCGATGGGCGCGCGCGCGTTCACCGCGGGCAACGACGTCTACTTCGGCGCCGGCCAGTTCAACCCGGGCACGTCGGCGGGCGACTCGCTGATCGCCCACGAGCTGACCCACGTCCAGCAGAGCCAGGGCGTCGCGCCGCCGACGCCGGGCAACTTCTCGATCAGCGATCCGGGCCAGCGCGAGGAGGTCGAGGCGCGCTCGGCCGCCGCCGGCGGCGAGATGGCGCCAGGCGCGGCGGCCCCCGCGACGATCTTCCGCGACACCGACACGCTCGGCACCGGCGTCGAGGGCGCGCTGTCGCCGCTGATCGGCCACCAGCACGCGGCGACCGGCGGCGCGTGGGTCGGCACCGCGTCCAACGCGATGGAGGCCAAGGACGCCGGCGCCAAGGACGAGGATCCGCTGCAGAAGGTCCGCGCGGCGCTGCTCGCCAGTGACGAGGCCGCGCTCGCCGCGGCCTGGGCGAGCGTCCCCAAGAAGGACAAGCCCAAGCTCAAGGACGAGACGGACACGCTGCTGCGCATGATGCAGGTGTGGGGCCCGCGATCGCTGCCCGCCCTGCGCGAGGTCGGGGTCGAGCTCGACACGGACAAGCGGTTCCTGCAGCACATCCTGTGGCAGCCCGACGTGGCGGCGTGGAAGGGCCGGATGTCGGCCGCCCAGTGGAAGGACTTCCGCACCGGCGACCCGAAGAAGCAGGACCTCGACCAGGCCTCGCTCGGCGGCCTCGGGCAGGCGATCAAGGCGACCTCCGACCAGAACCAGGCCAAGGAGCTGTTCGAGAAGGCGTTCCCGCCGCTGCTCACGGATCACACGGCCGCGGAGAACGACTGGTGGAAGTTCCAGACCCAGTCGGAGTGGACCCAGCCACGAATCGTCCGCCTCTACAACGCGCTGACAGGCGACGGACTCCCGGTGGGCCACATCGCTGCGGCCGCCACCGGGTTCCTGATGGCCCGGCACTACAAGACGCGCAACCTCAACACCGATGCGTGGCCGAAGAAGTGGTCCCCGCTCGGCTTCGGCCTGTGGATGGGTGACCCGAACGCGATCGTCATGCCGACGACCTCGGCGGGCAAGTCGGGCGGTGGGAAGAACCACGACATGGTCGGGGGCTCCGGCGCCGACGCGGCGAACCCGGCGAAGGCCACGACGCACTGGACCAGCTCGGCGCTACACGAGATCGGCCACGCCGTCGGGCAGAACATCGAGGGGAACGAATGGGCCCGAACGACGGGCCCCGCCGGATGGAACGGTTACCTGAACGCCGACGACGCCGCGAACCTGACCCCGCTCTCGACGCAGGCGTGGGATGCGTCGCTGTCGACGCCGGCCTCGACCGGCGAGAAGGCGCTGTCCGCGGCCGATGCCCGGGCGGCGTTGCGCGGCAAGACGGCGACCGGCGCGTTCAAGCTACCGGCCGGGTGGAGCGCCGAAGACGTCGAGGCGTCGCTGTGGGACCAGCACAGCGAGCAGCCGTTCTTCAAGCTCGTCATGTACAACCATCCCCGCGCCGACGACGCATACACGTCGCCCATCGAGCACGGCGACAAGATGTTCGTTTGGCTGTCGAGGTGGGGCCGTTACGCGCGCTACGAGAAGAAGGCGCACGATGAGAAGGTGTCCTGGTACTCGCTGTCGTCGCCGAACGAGTGGTTCGCCGAGCAGTACTCGCAGTACTACCGCACCGGGAAGTCCGGCGCGGGCCTCGACCCCGCGACGAAGACGTTCCTCGACGCGCTCGACAGCAAGCCCTACGTGGCGCCCGGGACCGCCGGCGCCACCCCCGGCGCAGCCGACGGGACCCCGGCCGCGGGGGCGACGCCCGTCGGCGCAACCCCCGCCGAGTCCGAGCCCGAGGAGTCACCGGAGGAGCCGCGCGGCGGCAGCGCGGCGCGCTTCGACTGGACCTGGTGAGGCCCGGTTAGCTGGTGAGATGGTGAGATCGATGCGCTGGACCGCCGCCTTCCTGCTCCTGCTCGGTGCGTGCGCCGCTGACAGCCAGCGCGCCGCGCCCGTCCCGGGGCGCGACTCGACCACCTCCGCACTCCCACGAGACGCCGCCATGTCCACGCCGATCGACGCTGCACCTCCCTCGGACGCCCCAGCCACGACCGCCCCGCTCGTGACGGACGCGGAGTGGGCGCGCGCCGAGCGCGTCCTGCGCGATCACCTCGCCGCAAAGGCGATCGCGTTCACGGAGGTGAGCGCGTCACGCCGGCGCGGGCTCACCACGTTCAGCGTCGCGTTGCCCGACGGACGGGCCGTGTACGCGCTGGTCGCCGGCGACGACGCCTGGTTCGATCCGCCGAAGGATCTCACGTTCGTCGGCGAGTACCTCGAACGCGTCGGCTGGCTCGCAAACCGGACCCCACCCGCGATCGACGTCCTGTTCCTCGCCAAGGCGTACGGGAAGGTGCCGGCCGAGATCGAGAACGTCGTTGGCTCCCCCCGCGGCGAGCTGCGCGGCTACCCGACCACCGTCGAGGACCGCAAGGGCGGCGGCGTCGCGATCGTCCAGCACTACCCGCGCGTGCGGCAGGGGCGGCCGCCGGGCGCCGTCGCCGGACCGCGCAAGCTGCCGGCGTACCGCGCGGTGCTCGCGATCAGCCCGGCCTACGAGCTGGCGTGGAAGGTCGAGGAGGTCGAGGTCGCGGACCTCGAGCCGACGCGCTAGCGCCGATGTCGATCGTCCACCGTGTCCCGCTGTCGTGCGCGTGCGGCGCGCCGCTCGCGGTCAGCGTCGCCGACTCGATCAACGCCGTGCGCCACCCGCACCTGCGCGAGGCGGTGCTCGCCGCGACGCTGCACCGCTTCACCTGCACCGTGTGCGGCCGCGTCACCGCGGTCGACCAGCCGCTCTTGTACATCGACTTCGACCGCCGCCAGTTCTTCGGCGTGCGCCCGGCGCGCGACCTCGACGACGCGGACGTCCACGCCCGCGCGATCGACGAGGTGTTCGAGCGCACGGTCGCGCACGACGCGCCCGCCGCGATCCGCGCCCTCGCCTCGCGGTTCATGGTGCGGGTGTGCTTCGGGCTCGACGAGCTGCGCGACAAGCTGATCGTCGACGACCACCGGCTCGACGACCTGGTCGTCGAGGAGATCAAGTGCCGCGTCCTCGCCAGTGACCCGCGGTTCCGCGCGCTCGGCGTGCTGACCCTGTGGCTGGTCGACGTCGCCGACGACGGCGCGCTGACGATGCTGCCGTCGGATCTCGGCGACGGCACGATGCGGGCGCCCGTGCCGCCGGTCGTGGTCGAGCGCGCCGTCTACGACGACGTCGCGGCGCTCGGGCGCGACGCGATCCGCGCCGCCCGCCCCGGCATCGCCGTCGGCACCCACGTCAGCCTGCTGCGCCTGACCCTGCCCCGCCGTCCGACCCCGGCTCCTTGACCGTGGCGCGGCCGCGGAGCTGGACCAGCGGGGGCTCGTGCGGCGCCGGGATCCGCGCGTCGAAGTCGAGCCACACCCGCTTGTCGGTGCGGCAGTCGTAGGTGCGGCAGATCGCGGGCCGCTGCGCGTAGACCTGGCAGCCCCCGCCGCCGGCGGCGTTGTGGACGCAGTAGCCGTCGTCGGGGCGCTGGCGGATCACGTAGGGCCGGCGGTAGTCGAACCGGACCACGCCCTCGTCGAGGTCCTGGAACGACAGCGGGAACGACATCTGACAGCACCGCGCCTTGCACAGCGGCAGCCGCGCCTCGCAGTCGATCTGGGGCAGCGGGGCGATCGTGTACTTGTCGACCGACGGGCCGACCTGGACCGCCGCCTGCTGCTTCTGCCGCTCGGTCTCCTCCTGCCGGGTGCGCGCGAGCCGCTCCTCCAGCCCGCGCAGCGAGATCGCGCCGCGCGCGACCAGCTCCTCGATCAGCGCGTCGAGCCGGGCGCGCACGTCCATGCCGTCGAGCTTGGTCTGCATGCCCAGGACGTGGACGAACCGGAGCGAGGCGTCCAGGTCGGCCGCCGAGGCGGGCTTGTCGTCGTCGTCAGCGGCGTCGTCGCGCTGGGTCACAGGGCCTCCTGGACGTCGGAGATCAAGGCGAGGCGCTCGCCGCGCGCGTCGCCGAGCCACGTCGCCGGCGGTGCGCCGGTCCCGGCGAGGACGTGGGCGACGCCCGCGTCGCGCAGCGCCGCGAGCAGCGCCGGCCCGGCCTCGCCGTGATCGTAGGTGACGACCGGCACCGCGCGGTGCAGCAGCACCTCGCGGACGATCGCCGGGACCGCCGCGGGGCCGATCGCCGACGGCTGGATCGTCACGACCGGCCGCCGCAGCACCGCGACCACGTCGACGAGGGCGTCGAGCGCGTCGCGGCGCGCGAGCGCCACCACCGGGACGACCGCGCCCGGCTCGCCCGACACGGCCGCGATCAGGCGCCCCCGGGCGTCGCGGTCGATCGCGGGCGCGTCGGCGCGCGACGCGTCGCCGCGTCGCAGCGCGACGCCGGCGAGCACCTCGTCGAAGGTGCGTCGGCCCGCCGCGAGCGCGACCAGCCGCGGCGCCACCCGGACCCGCCGCCGCCACAGCGGCTCCGCGCCCTCGCTGCCGATCAGCGCCAGCCGCGCCAGCCGCCCGCCGCGCCCCAGCCGGTCCGCCACCGCCGCGACGTCGGGCCGCGCGACCGCGGGCGACAGCGCCGCGGCGCACGCGACCAGCGTCGGCCCGATCGGATCGACCGCGCCCCACAGCGCGCCGACGTCGGCGACGAGCCGCGCGTGGGCGGGCGACAGCTCGAACGCCAGCGTCAGCGCGATCAGCAGGCGCTCGGCGTCGTCGACGCCCCAGGCGTCGAGCGCCGCCGCGAGCACGCGGGGCTCGCGACCCGCCGCCAGCCGCTGGCGGTGCAGCGCCGCGGCCGTCGCCCCGGCGGTCGGTGACAGGCCCCCCGGCGCGAGCGCCGCGGCCTGGGCCGCGCACCGCTCCCACGCGTCCGCGGCCCACGGCCCGCCCGAGCTGCCGACGCCGGCGAGCCAGCCGGCGAGCGCGCCCGCCGCGACCCCGTAGAGCCCGGCCGCGTGGTCGCGATCGTCGGCGTAGGCCGACGGCGCCGCGGCGCCGAGCGGCGCCGGCCAGTCGCGGTACACGTCGTCGTCGCGCGCCACCACGGCCGGACGATACCCGATCTCCCCGCCGGCGCCGCCGACGTCGCGCTACTTCGCGGCGGCCGGCGCCAGCTCGGCCAGGATCCGCAGCGTCTCGTCGAGCCACGGATCGCGCGCGAGGCCCGTGGCCCACGCCTCGGTCCGGGCCTCCTCGGCGTTGGCCTTGCCGGACGCGGCGACGTCGCCGTCGGCCTCGAGCGGGGTGACGACGAACCGCGCCGCCCCGGCGTCGAGCTCCGGCGTGGCATCGGTCAGCTCGGCGCGGCGCTGCGCGCGCAGCTTGGCCCACGCGCCCTGCTCGAGCGGCAGCCTGGTCTCGTCGCGGCGCTTGCGCAGCACCGCGACGCGCTCGGTCAGCTTGACGAACACCGGCTCCTTGGCGACGCGCGCCGCGCTGGCCGCGCCGAGCTTCGCCGCGTCCCAGCTCGGCGTCCACGGCGAGAACTTGCGCGCGGCGATCTCCTTGTACGGGATCGCGTGCTCGAGCTCGCGCTCGCCCGCGTCGAAGAACCCGGCCGGGTCGGGCAGCGTGACGTCGGGGGTGACGCCCTTGACCTGGACCGACGCGCCGGTGACGCGGAAGTACATCTCGATCGTCAGCTTGAGCACGCCGAGCGCCTCCTTGCTGCCGGTCGCGCGGTCGAGGTCGGCGAGCACCTGGACGGTGCCCTTGCCGTGCGTCGGCCCGGTGCCGACGATCAGCGCGCGCCGGTAGTCCTGCAGCGCGCCCGCGACGATCTCCGAGGCCGACGCGGTGAACCGGTCGACCATGACGATCACCGGGCCGTCGTAGGTGGTGCCGGCGGTCTCGTCCTCGAGCACGCGCGGCCCGCCCTCGCGCTCCTGGGTCTGGACGACCGGCCCCTGGTCGATGAACAGCCCGGCCATGTCGACCGCGTCGCCGAGGATGCCGCCGCCGTTGCTGCGCAGATCGATCACGACGCCGGCGACCTTGCGCTTGGCCATCGCGGCGAGCAGCCGGTCGACGTCCTTGGCCGCGGTGCGCGTCGCGCCCTCGCCGCCGTAGAACCCGGGCAGGTGGATGTAGCCCCACCGCCGCTTGTCCTTGCCGGCGCGGCCGAGCTCGGCGCCGCGCGCGTACGAGTCCTCGAGCACGACGACCTCGCGGGTGATCGACAGGTCGAACACCTCGCCGGAGGGCTTCTGCACCGTCAGCGTCACGACCGTGCCGGCCTTGCCGCGGACCATCGCGACGACGTCGTCGATCTTCATGTCGGCGACGTCGATCGGGTCCTCGCCCTGCTGCGCGACGGCGAGGATGTGGTCCTCGGCCTCGAGCTTGCCCTGGCGATACGCCGCGCCGCCCGGCACGATCGACACGACGCGGATGTAGTGATCGTCCTCGGACAGCACCGCGCCGATGCCCTCGAGCGAGCCGGTCATCTCGATGTCGAAGTTGGCCTCGTCGGCGGGCGGCAGGTACGTGGTGTGCGGGTCGAACACGAACGTGACCGCGTTGATCAGGTCGGCCGCGGCGTCGAGCGAGTCGGGCTGCGACAGCCGCGCGAACCGCGCCTGGTAGCTGGTGGCGAGATCGGCGCGCGCCTTGGCCTGGCGCGCCTCGGGCGTCGCCGGGATGTCCTCGACCTTCTTGGCCGCGCCCGTGCCCGTGCCCGTGCCCGTGCCCGTGCCCGTCCCCGTCCCCGTCCCCGTCCCCGTCCCCGCCTTGCCCTTGCCGGCCGCCGCCTTCTCCCGCGCCGCGAGCCGCTCCTCCATCACCGCGACGCGCTCGAGCACGTCGGCCTCGAGCCGCTGCCGCCACCGCGTCCGGAGCTCGTCGTCGTCCTTCGCCCACGCCAGCTTGTCGCCGTCGAGCTCGACCCACTCCTCGTCGGCGGCGTCGAGCGGCGCCGCGAGCAGGCCCGCGACCAGCTCCGCCACCACCTTCACCCGCGCCACGACCAGCGCCGAGCCCTCGTGCGCCAGCGTCAGCCGGCCCGAGCGGAGCTGGTCGTCGATCTGGTCGGCGTGACGGCGCAGCCGCTCGACGTCCTCGGCCCGCAGGAACAGCTTGCCGCCGTCGATCCGGTCGAGGTAGGCGTCGAACGCCTCGCGCGAGGTCGCGTCGTCGAGCTCGGCGCCGGTGACGTGGTGGCGCTCGATCAGGGCGACGACCGCGCTGGCCAGCGTGACCTCGCGCGGATCGGGCGTCGGCAACGACGGGTCGACGTCGGCGGCCCCGCCACCGGTGGCGCCGCCTCGCCCGCCGGCGCCGCCCTCTCCCGCGGGCGCGCGCGACCCCGAGCAGGCGGACAGCGCGAGGCAGGCGGCGAGGGTCAGGAGCTTGCGCAGCATCGTGCGGAAGATAGCAGGCCCCCGCCCGGCCGCCGGTCGCCACACGGGGCTCGCCGCCCCGCCCGTCGGGCGGATCCCGCCGGGACCACCCCGCCCCGTCGTCACTCGGCGACGACGGCAAACGTCGCCGCCAGCGGCAGCGACCGCGACGACGAGCCCGCCCGCACCACGTAGCTGCCGGGATCGACCACCCAGCGGTCGGCCTCGGGCTCCCACCGCGCCAGCTCGGCAACGGGGATGCGGAACGCGGCGGTCGCCGTGCCGTCCGGCACCACCGCCACCCGCGCGAACCCGCGCAGCTCGCGCGCCGCGCGCTCGGCCGCGCCCGGGGGCGGCTCGACGTAGAGCTGGACGACCTCGTCGCCCGTGCGGTCGACCGAGCCGATCGTCACCGTGACCTCGACCACGTCGCCAGCGCCGAGCGTGTCGTCGGCGATCGCGATCGCCTCGTAGGTGACGTCGCCGTACGACAGGCCGAAGCCGAACGGGAACCGCGGCTCGATCTGCTCGCGGTCCAGCCAGCGATAGCCGTGCCACAGATCGTAGGTGACCGCGAGCGAGGTGTGGTCGAACGGCGGCAGGTCCGCCTCGTCGACCGGGATCGACAGCGGCAAGCGCCCTGACGGGTTGACGTCGCCGGCGAGGAGCTCGGCCAGCGCGGTGCCGCCCTCCTGCCCCGGGTACCACGCCACCACGACCGCCTCGACATCGTCGACCCACGCCGACATCGTCACGGCGCTGCCGCCCTCGACGACGACGATCACGCGCGGGCTGGCGACCGCGACCGCGGCGATCAGCGCCTCGTGGGCGGGCGACAGCGCCAGCGTCTCGCGATCGCCGCCCGGCCGCCCCGGGATGTTCTCGCCCTCGTCGTCGGCGGTGAGCCCGACGACGACGACCGCCGCGTCGGCGGCGGCGAGCTGCGCGAGCGCGGCGTCGTCGAGCACGTCGGTCGGCAGGTGGGTGACGCGGTCGGCGCCGTAGCGGGCGGCGATCCCCGCGACCGGGGTGACCGCGCGCGACGGCGTGACGGCCGAGGAGCCGACGTCGCCGAGGTTCGCCACGCCTGACAGCCCGCCGACGACGACCACGTCGAGCCCGGCGTCGGCGGGCAGCGGCAGCGCGCCGCCCTCGTTGCGCAAGAGCACCATCGAGCGCCGCGCCGCGCGCAGCGCCAGCGCCGCGTGCGCCTCGCTCTCGATCACCGCCGGATCGACCGCGCGCGGCGCGTCGAGCCCGAACGCCAGCTTGGTGCGCACCACGCGGCGGACCGCGTCGTCGAGCTGCGCGGCGGTCAGCTCGCACCGCTCGGCCTCGGCCCGCAGCTCGCCGAACGCCAGCTCCGCCGGCATCTCGACGTCGAGCCCGGCGGCGACCGCGACCGCCGCCGAGTGCGTGCCGAACACCCAGTCGGACATCACGAACCCGGCGAAGCCCCACTCGTCCTTGAGGATCTGGCGCAGCAGCACCGGGTTCTCGCTGGTGTACGCGCCGTTGACGCTGTTGTACGCGGTCATCACCGCGCCGACCCGCGCCTGCTTCACGACCTTCTCGAAGTGCGGCAGGTAGACCTCGCGCAGCGCGCGCTCGTCGAGCGTGACGTCGACGTCGAACCGGGTGTCCTCGATGCTGTTGGCGGCGAAGTGCTTGGCCGTGGCGATGACGTGGCGCTGCGCGCCGGCGACGAACGCGGCGCCGAGCTCGCCGAGCAGGTAGCTGTCCTCGCCGTAGGTCTCCTGGGCGCGGCCCCACGCCGGGTGGCGCAGCACGTTGATGCACGGCGCGAGGATCACGTCGGCGCCGTGCGCGGCCGCCTCGAGCGCGATCGCCTCGCCGATCGCCTCCTCGAGCGCGCGGTCGAACGCCGCGCCGCGTGCCATCGCCACCGGGAACGCGGTCGACGGGCCCGCGGTGACGCCGCGCGGGCCGTCGGTCATGTGGAAGCCGGGGACGCCCAGCGCGTCGACGTCGGGCGTCACCCACAGCCCGTCGACCGCGGCGAGCCCGGAGCCGTGGAGCTGGGACAGCTCGTCGGCCAGCGTCATCCGCGCCAGCAGCGCGTCGACGCGCGCCTCGATCGCCGGATCGAGCCCCGGCGGCGCCGGCGGCGGCTCGCCCGGGCAGCTCGGCGCGGCGTCGGGCGCGCCGGGAGGATCGTCGCCGC